>JAGRHQ010000069.1 GCA_020444905.1 Candidatus Competibacteraceae bacterium | reverse complement strand
CGGTTGAGGAATCCGATTTGTCGGTATTGGCGTTAGTCGAGAACATCGATCGCGCGGATCTCTCCGATTACGAGATTGTTAAAGCCCTACGTCGCATTGAAGGCTTGTTTCCAACCCGGAAGAAACTCGCCGAGTCCTTGGGACTGAACCGTGAAGATATGTACCGTTACTTCACCTTCGAACATTTACCGGAACCTATTCTTGCCCGACTTGACGCTAATCCTCGCTTATTATCAAGAGCCGCGGCAACCGACATCAAACGAGTCATGCAGTCGATCGAACCGCCATCGTTGGCGCTTCAACTATTGAATCGAGCCTGGGATTTGCTTGAGGCAGGACGATTGGAACAGACCAAAATCTCCCAATTTCTGTTAAGGGAGTTGCGCGTTTTTAAAGAAGGAGACGCGGCTAAATCCCATGAAACGCAAACGCTCGCTCGAAATGGCCAGTCGATGGGTTCAATTTCTCGCGACAAGAAACATTTAGTCATCAAACTGAAAATCGATGTGTTAAGTGATGAAGAGGAAGCCAAGCTGCGGAATTTCATCGAACAGCTAACGGCGGGAAGCGTGTAGCAAGTTGCTACACCGGCAAGTGGCAGGGGTCAGATGATGTATTACGAATTTTTTTCAAGGAGTACTAACGATGATCGAGAACGTCATCGCGCGTTTCCAGTGGTTTTTGAACGCTGAGCATGTCGTCTTTCTGAGTGGCGCTAACCGGGACCCTGTTTCGTGAGTGATTCGTATCTCTCTTCTTCGGCCCCGCTCTCACCCGCTGATCCTTTGCAGTTGGCGGAACGCTATCCGGCTTGCTTCAATTGGCAAAATCCCCAGCCCCTGAAGCGCGGCATTCATCGGGAACTGATGGCGACCGACTTTCAAGACAGCGGGATGAAACTGGCGGATCTGAAACGGGCGATGGCGCGCTATTGTAACCGGCCCCGCTACCTCAAGGCGTTGCGCGCCGGCGTCCCTCGCATCGATTTGCAGGGTCAACCGGTGGGTGTGGTAACGCCCGAGGAAGTTGCGGAGGCGCAGATCCACTTGGCGACGTGGAAGGCTCAACACGGGGATCCGCCTGCGGCTTCACGCTCATCTGAATCTGTTTTCCCCCTGAATGACACTCCGGTGCCAAAGGAGCATCTCGTGCCTGGTCGTCTGGAACTGACGGTGAAATTTTCCGAATTACCCCGACCCCTCGCGGTGCAAGACGGCGTCAAAATTGGGATTGAAACCGGGGAAGGCGTTGTGACGGCGATTCTGCCGCGCAAGATCTGGCGCAAGCTGGAACAGGCGGCGCAGGACAAACCATATTGGGTGGCGGCGTTAAGCGGAGCGCTGGAGCGGGCGACCGCCACGGAAATCACGCTCAAATATCCCACCCTGCAGGTGTTCGAAAAGAAAAGCCGACCGGAGGGGTTGCCGGCTGGGGAAGCGCCTGCCCCGAGCGGGCGCGAGGTCAAGGAGCCTGAACCCGTGGTCTCCCGGCTGAACTATCCCCCGCTGAGCCTCAAGGGACGTCGTTCGGCGTCCAATCCGGACTAACTCACTGGAAGGCTGGGGAGCGAGATCACCCCGGTGCGATCCGGTGATGCTTGAGGAGAGAGTGGATGCGCTATCGCTTTCATACCCTGGATGTCTTCACCGACCAACCGTTCAGCGGCAACCCGCTGGCGGTGCTGCCCGAAGCCCGCGGTTTGACCGCTGCCCAGATGCAGATCCTGGCCCGGGAGTTTAACTTATCGGAAACCGTGTTCATCCTGCCCCCCCGCGATCCTGCGCACACGCACGCCTTGCGGATTTTCACGCCGACCGCCGAATTGCCGTTTGCCGGGCATCCGACGCTGGGCGCCGCCTGGTTATTGACGGTCCTGGGCGCGATCCCTCTCCGGGAGCCGACCACCGCTGTGGTGTTTGAAGAAGGCGTCGGACCGGTCGCCGTTGAGATCACCGTGGACCGGGGTCAACCGACCTTTGCTCGCCTGGCGGCGGCGCAGTTGCCCGTTCAGGGACCGACCCCGCCGGAACCGGCGTTACTCGCCGAGGCGTTGACGCTGGAGGTCGTCGACCTGGTGGACGGCGATTGGCGTCCGGAAGCCTGGTCGGGTGGCGTCCCGTTTCTGTGTGTGCCTCTGCGTAATCGAGAGGCTTTACGCCGTGCTCGGTTGAATGGGGAACGATGGGCAGCCACCTTAGCGGATAACGCCTGGGTGTCCCAGGTCTATCCTTTCTGTCGCGATCCAGCGGACCCGGCGCGATTTCATGTGCGGATGTTCGCGCCGGCGCTGGGCGTCGCCGAGGACCCGGCCACGGGTGCGGCAGCGGTCGCCTTTGCCGGTTATCTGGCGCGACGGGCGGGAAACAGAACCGGACGGCAGTGCTGGCAACTCCTGCAGGGTGAAGATTTCGGTCGCCCCAGCCAACTCAGGGTAGAGGCGGAACTGGCGGAAGGTCAGCCGCGGAGCGTGTGGGTCGGCGGCGCGGCGGTCTTGATCAGTACGGGGGAGATCGCTGTTCCTGAGCAGCCCACCTGATGAGAAGTCTGCGCGGCTTGAATCTGATCCGCGCCGGCCACCAAAAAGCTTCCCCATGCTGTTCCATGGAAACCGGTCTCAAGCGACGCTTGTTCACGTTGCGCTGGACCGTGGTCTCGCGGGAACTCCTCAACGATAAGGTCTGACGGATGTGGATTACGCGACTCAAGCTGAAAAACTGGCGCAACTTTAAGCACATCGACATTGCCCTGCGCGATCGGGTGTATCTGATCGGCCCCAATGCTTCGGGTAAATCCAATCTGCTGGATGTGTTTCGCTTTCTGCGGGACATCGCTAAACCGTCCGGCGGCGGGTTACAGAAAGCGGTCAAGGATCGGCAGGGGATGACCCCAATACGCTGTTTACAGGCCCGCACCGATTCGGAAGTGGCGATTGAGGTAGAGTTGGCGTTGGCAGTGGATGACCCCGTCGCTGAATGGACCTATGCCATTGGCTTTAAAAACGAAGGGAAAAGCCCGCACCGGTTGTTGTTGAATGACGAGCGCGTATTCCACCAGGGTGAGAGCGTGTTAAATCGCCCGGATGAAGCCGATCGGACTGATCCGGAGCGCTTGACGCAAACCCATCTAGAACAGGTCAACGCCAATGCGGCGTTTCGCCCGATGGCTGAGTGCTTTGCCGGTGTGACTTACCTGCACTTGGTGCCGCAACTCCTCAAGTATGGCGATGTGATGGGCGGCCATCGGCTGGAGGATGATCCTTTTGGTCAAGGCTTTCTGGAGCAGATCGCCCGATGTCCGACCCGGACCCGCGAGGCGCGACTAAAACGGATTCAAACCGCCCTGCAAGGGGCCGTGCCGCAGTTCAAGGCATTGCGTTTCGTGAAGGATGAGGTCAATGGTCATCCCCATTTGGAAGCTTTTTATGAACATTGGCGACCGAATGCTGGTGGGCAGCGCGAGGAACAATTTTCGGACGGCGCCTTGCGGCTATTGGCCCTGTTGTGGAGTCTGCTGGACGGCGATTCGCTGCTGCTGTTGGAGGAGCCGGAACTGTCGCTGAATGAGGCCTTGGTGGAGAAGATTCCACTGTTGCTGGATCGATTGCAACGGCAGGCGCGACATCGGCGACAAATTCTGCTGAGTACCCACAGCGAGGCGTTATTGCGTAATCCGGGGATTGATGGACGCGGGGTCTTGCGACTGGCGCCGGAAAAGGAAGGGACGCGCATTGTGGAGCCGGATGAAGCAGAGCAGCGGATGATGGAAACCGGCTTGTCCGCCGCCGAGGTGTTGCTGCTGAAAACCTGGCCTGCACAGTTGGATCAATGGGCGCTGTTCAAGTGATCGAGATTGCGATTGCCACGGAAGATGCGCTCAGCGAAGCGGTGCTGGAGACGCGGGTGCAGCGCAGTGGCCGATGCATAACGAACCCTGCCAACGAGATGACTACAGTTTATTCTTCTTTTTGATTGCTTGATTTATCAGATGTTAGTAAAAGATTCCATCGAAAAAAAGATTAATGTTTGACCCCACGCACCCACTCCCGCCATCGAGGTAAAGATCGCCATGCTACCCACAACGATTGACCTGGATGAAGACACTTTATCAATTTTACAGCGTCTCGCCGATGCTGAGAAACGCAGTCAAACCGATATTATGCGCGAGGCGCTACAACGCTACCTGCAACAGACCCAAGCCGCTAATGCCCATTTGCCCTCAGGCATCGGGCGTTTTCACAGCGGGCGCAGCGATATTTCACAGCGGTCAGAAGAAATCCTTCAGCAAGCCCTTCGGCGGGAACATCATGGCGCTGATCGTTGACAGTGGCGCCGTGTATGCCTTGTACGATGCCGACGATGCCCATCATACCGCCGTGCGGCATGTAGTTGAACAGGATCCAGGGCCATTAATTATCCCCACTGTCATTTTGGCCGAAATCGACTACTTATTGCGTGAATTTCTCGGCGTCGATGCGGAATTATGCTTCTTTCAAGATGTAGCGACGGGGGCTTTTTTACTGGAGCCGCTCACTACGACCGATTGGGCGCGCTGCCAGGAGTTGGTGGCCCTCTACCGCGATTTAGAGCCGGGCTTGGCCGATACCGCGGTTTTCGCCACCGCTGAACGGCTCCACATCAAACAGGTGCTGACGGTCGACGAACGCGATTTTCGCGCGATGCGCTCTACATTGGGCTTCCTGATCCTGTTGCCGGCTGACGCCTAACCCTTTATTGAGAATCCCCCATGCACCCACTCCTGCAACTTTGTTCCACGGTCCAAACCGCCACCAACCACCCTTGCACGGTGGAAACCTTCCTCGGCGGCGGCGGCCAAGGCGAAGTGTACCGCGCCCAGTTAGGCAGCAAACCGGTGGCTCTCAAGTGGTACTTCCCGGAACAGGCCACCCTTGCCCAACAGCAAAGCCTCGCTACCCTGATCCGCAAAGGCCCGCCCAGTCCGGCGTTCCTCTGAGGAGTCCGAAAAATGCCCGCCCGTCGAGATTACGCGAACTGCAATCCCAAGATCGAGCAACCACCAGGGAGCGCCTTTTGAAACCACTGTCTGCGAATGACATCGAAGCCGAACTCAGCTATGCCTATCTGCACGCTGTCGCCGCCAAGGCCGGAATCGGTTGCAAAACCGGGTCGCGTCATGATGACAATGCCGGAATTGATGCAATCCTGACCGGTTGGGGACCGTTTCCCGGAGGCGGCTATCTGGAAGAAGTCGATCTGAATGTGCAGTTAAAAGCCACCGTCCAGTCACCGACTGAAAAAGGCGAACATTGGTCTTACGCATTGCGAGGTATCCGTCGCTATGACGACCTTCGTAGCGAAGCGCTCTCAACCGCCCGCATCCTGGTTGTGCTGTTTTTGCCCGATAACCCGAACCAATGGCTCCAACACACTGAGGATGCCCTGACCTTGCGCAAGTGTGCTTACTGGGTGAGCCTGCGCGGCGCTGAACCCTCGGATAACGACACCACCCAAACGGTCTACTTGCCCAAAGCCCAGCGTTTCGACCCGGATGGTTTGCAGGCGCTGATGGCGCGGCTGTCTCACTATGATATTCCTCGCTATCGGGAGCAGGTGACATGAACCCGGACACTCTGATTTCCCCGATTGATCTGCGCGATTTTTTGCACGTCCACGGTTGGACTCTCCGCCCCGAAGGGCTCGCCGACCGGCTTTATGTTTTGCAAAACCCGCGCTTTCCCCGTCGGCAACTGGTGTTTCCGATGGACACGACCGTCCTGGATTACGCGGCAGCCGTCGATCGCGTCATTGAAAAACTCAGCGAGATGATCAACGAACGGCCGCGGACGGTGCGGAGCCGCATTCAGACGGTGCGTGACGATACCTTGCGCTTCCGCATTGATGCGCCCCAAAATGGCGATCACTCACTACCGCTGGGTTTTGCCGCCCTCCTGGTAACGGGTGCGCAACAACTCCTCAAAGCGGCGGCCTGCACCGTCCTGCGGCCACGTCTTCATCATCCGCGCCTGGCATTGACCGAAGCCCTCCAACTGATTGAAAAAAGCCGATTCGGTCAAACTGAACCGGGCAGCTTTATTCTCAAGGTCTCGTGTCCGATTCATGCGTTGGACGTGCAGGGAACGATGCCTTTTGATGAAGGTAGCCTGCCGTTTGTCCGGCAAGTTACCCTCTCCCTGATGCGCGGTATCGCCCAATTGATCAATGCCATTGAGGCCGGCGCCCTGGATCGTCTGGTGGAGACTTTGAAACAGGACTCCGCCCCGCTGATTTCCGTCAATCTCTGCGAGGCGGTCATGCAACTCCATGATGAAGGGTTGAACAACGCGCTGGATCTTTCGGTGGACTGGTCAACGCTGGAGCCGATTGCCGAATCCGATCGACAGCGCCGACCGCTCCGCATTCAAAGCGATTATTTTGGACGCATTGAAGAAGTCCGGCGGGCGTTGCGCCCCAGCGGCGGCCATGCTAAAGAGACCTTCATCGGCACGGTTGAACATCTCGCCGGTGAAATGGGTGACGATGGGCAACGCGCGGGCGAAGTGATTCTGGCTTTACTGCTTCCAGAAGGAGAGAGCATCCGCGCCCGCGTCGCGCTATCCGCTGAACAGTATAAAAAAGCGGATCAAGCCCACATGACCGAAGGCGCGTATGTGCAAATAGCCGGCAAACTCCAGCCGGGACGTCAGCCGCGCGCCATGACCGAACTTTCGCAATTCGCGCTGATTCTGCCGGAAACGGCTCAAGATTAATCCGCTTGACAGAGGTAGAAACGGGTAAGGAAATCGCTACGCTATGCACGATGCACCCTGCCAGAAACTCCGGGAACTGATCGTCGAATACGGTCGTTCATTATGCGACGACCCACGTCGCTGTGAGGCGTTGTTGAAGGACTATTGCGGCCAGCACAAACGCGAGATTTTCGTGCTGGTCAGCGCGCTCAAGAATCGTGTGGCCGAGGATTTAATCAAGACTTCGGCCAGCGTTCCGCAACCCATTCTGTTCGCGCGCTTGCACAAGCGATTGGAAGAGGAATTGGCGATGACCACCGATGCGGCCCATTGGGCGGTGGAATCCTGGGCGCTGGCGTTGGGGGTGATCACCCAACCGTTGCCCATGGTGAAACCGGCTCCAGCATCGGCACCTTCACCACCCCCGCAAGCTCCCAAGGTTGCGCCAACCCCGCTCCCACACCCAGAAGCACCTTTGATCGCCGGTCGCTATCGGGACAACGGTGATGGTACGGTGACGGATGTGCAAACAGGTTTGCAATGGATGCGGTTTTCGTTGGGGCAGGAATGGAAGAATGGAACCTGCGTTGGCGATGTCAAGAAATACACTTGGCAAGAGGGGTTAGATACTGCCAAAGCACTGAATGAACAAGGAGGCTATGTAAGTTACTACGACTGGCAAGTGCCGACAAAAGAAGAGCTATTGACCTTAGTTTGCTGCACTAGCGGCCAGCCCAAGTTGTGGAATGACACAGAGAAGCCATGCCAAGGCGACTATGAACGACCTACCATCTATCGACCAGTTTTTTCGAATACACCCAGTTGGTGGTACTGGTCTTCTTCGATGTACATCGAAATCCCTAACTTCGTGTGGTTCATTCATTTCAGTCATGGTGTTTTACGTGCTGCCGATAAAGCAAATGGTAACCATATCCGCCTCGTCCGAGGCGGAAGTCATTCATAACTCCCGCACTGTACCCGACCGCACCGACACCCGCCAAAAGAGAACCCCATGAACGCACTGGAACAGATCGAACTGGCCAAGGCGTATGTGGCCCTGTCGAACGCCCATCGCCTGGAATTCATCCTGCCGCTGTTCGCGGAACAGGCGCTTTACCATTCAACCTTTGTCGGGGAGCTCACTGGACAATCGGCGATTTGTTCGATGATGACCGACTTTTTCGCACGTTTTCCCGACGTCTATTGGACCGTGACGGACTACCGATCCGTGGATGAACGCACCGTCGAGTTTACCTTCACCATGACCGCGACGGCGGCGGCTACCGGCCAGGCGGTGCAACGGCAGGCGCGCGAGACCCTGGAATTCACCGATGCGGGTTTGATTGCGCGGCTCTCGGTCAGCGATCTTCCCCGTGGCGAATCATGACCTCTTCACTCCTATCACCCGACATCGCCAGCAAGCACCCCATGCCGGGTTTGCCCTGCTGAAGCGCTGGGCCGCATCCATGCCGCTCGGCGCTTTCATCATGACCCGCAACGTCGATGGTCATTTCCAGCAACCCGCACGATACCGACTCCCCGGCCCGAGGCGTTCTGTTGCCGGTCGGGGCGTTTGAGGCGTTTGAAGCGTTGACGGCCCTGGACGCGGCGACCGCTGTTGCAAAATGAAACCCTTGCAACAGACCCCGGTTCATTTTGAAACAGGGTCTCGCCCATCAACGCTCCTTCTGCGGCTCCGGGCGGTCATGCGTTTTCAGGCATGGCATTCGCTTAATCTCGCCATTTGCACGACAGATCGCTCGACCGCTCGACCCTACGTCCGCCATCGACCGCTCGTCTTCCACCGACAACAATAACGAGGAACAATCCCATGTGGTTCTTTTTCCGCCGCGCCCGCGAACGTCAGCAACAAGCCGAAGCCGAAGCGGCCGCCCCGCGCCGCCCGCGTCCCGTGACCTTTGAACAGATCACCCACGGCTTTGGCGACTTCAGCGATTTTCAGGAACACAACGCCCCGCTGAAATTCTGGCTACCGGAACCGGCCGATCGCGCCCTCGACCAATTCTGCACGATGGCCGATCAATCCCTCAGCGAATGGCTGCGGCAATTCCTCGTGGTCTATGCCTATGGTCTGTTCGCCCTGACCGTCCTCCATGAGCGCTGCCCCCACTTTTTCCGGGATCAGGTCAGGCTGCTGTACTCGAAAGGAAACGAAGCGGCTCCGCCCGGTAAAAAGCGTGTGGCCACCTACTGGGTGCCAGAGCTGGGTAAGAACGTCGCCCCGATCAAGGTCTGGATCCCCACCCGCTTGAAAGACGATTTGCAGTTGCTGGCCGATCATGCCGAAATTCCTTTATCTCAGTTCGCCCGGGAGATTGTTATTTCGCGCCTGCTGGGGCATGGCATGTTGCCCGCCCGCCCGCGCCTGACCCGCGTGGAGCCGACGCCCGCCGCCGAGGCCTGGTGCGCAGATCAGGACATTCCCTGGCGCGAAGTCAGCGAGGCCGAATACCGTCAGGCCCGCCAGGGCGAAGTCCGCTGGCGACTGGACGATCTCCCGGACACGGAAGACGCTGCATGAATTTTATGTACGGTTATTTAACGATCGGCCTGTTCCTCACTGGGGTACTGTTCCTGGTCGACGCGCCCTTCACCGCGAAAACGCCCCCCGTGTTCAATGCACGGCCCGACCCCGCAGCGCCGCCCGCTCCGACTTGGCGGACGCGCCTGGCCGGAATCGGTCTGATTCTTCTGTTGATGATGCTGTTCTGGCCGTTCTGGATCGGCTTCAAGGCGTGGCGGTGGTGGAGGCCACCGGACAACGCTCCCTCGGCGCTTCAGGAGTTTGTCGTGCAACCCACCGATCTGCTGGAGCCCGTCACCCTGGCGGATCTTGAGCAACGCGAATCGCCCCGCGCGCTCGAATCGCCGGCTTGGCGGCAATTCCGTCGCCGCCTGCGACGCCATGACACGCTCTGGACCTTTTCCACCTACTGGAAACCCTGGAGGGGGACTGCCGAATGGCGCACCGGCTACGTCATCGTCCGCGGCGACTGCCCGGGTCCCTGTTTCCTGACCCGCCAGAAGCCGCTTGATGCAGAAACGCACCGGTATTGATGGTTGACGCCACGAAAACCCTTTCTTTGCGGGCCAGCCTCCGCCGAAGAAAAGTAGGGTAATTTTCGCCGTCTGTCCCTGGGTTCCTTACACTGGGCTTGAGCGTGACAGGCCGCCGCCCGCGCCCAAAGGAACCCGGAGAGCCACTGATCAGGACAAAAGCAGAGTCATCTTCGCTGCGGTTGCTTCCCAACCATATCAACCACCAACCGGAGAGAGCGTCATGGTTACCCAGCCCTATATCGGGCCACGTTACTGTTCGCTGTTCGGTTGGGGCCGTCCGCCCTTGCCGTGGAACTTGGCCGATAAAATCAATCTCGTCCTCAACAAGCATCAGATCATGCGAGTGGGCGTTACTGGATCACTCTGCCCATCGGTGCTGGTGGCCCTTGGCGACGGGGCGCCCGACCGAAAAATCCATGCCTACGTGAATTATTCTCGCTGGGACGATGCTGAATCCTGGAATTATAGGATTGAAGACTCTCCTGGTATGGAAGCCGATCATTCTTGGGCGAAAGTTTATCTGCCGGTTGATTTTAATCTATGGGACGGTGCAACGCCGTTTATGGCGTTCACCGATGCCATTTTCACTGATCTCCCGCTCTCTCATCGTGCGGTCGGTCTTGGGCATGTGCGTTTCAATCCGGAGCGGCATCGACTCTTGCTCATGGGTTTTCTGGAACGGTATGCGGGACCGGACGATGTGTTGCAGTGGGCGCGCGAACAGGATTACACGTTAAGCACCTTTAGCGACACGATCCATTGTGTAGAAACGGAAGAATCCCTGACCTATCAGCTCGTGATCGCCGAGCGTCTCGCTGGAGGGATCCCGCGCAGGGGCCCGTAACGCCACACGCCACACGCAGGATGGTTATGGGCTCAGCCTCTGCCTCCGCCGAAAAAAGTAGGGTCATTTTCGCTATCCCGGTGATTTGACTTATCCTTGGATCGACGCCAAAACCATTTGCATCCCGCGACCGGAATATGGCCTACACCGCACAGGAGAAATTGCGTATGAACGTCGGCGCACTCACCATTGAAGCCCTGTACCAGGACTTACTCAAGGCGGACCCGGAAGGGTCGATCCACACCCCGGCCGGGTTCACTTGGTGGGCCGACCAGTATGCGCAGCACATTGAGGTGATCGGCGCGGATGGCGCCCCGGAAGATGACCGAGGCGTCCTGGTCGTAGTACGCACCGAGGTATTGCGCGAGGTCACCCTGGACGAGGTCGCCCGGCGCGCCCTGAACAATCTGCTTATGGCCTTCGCCAGTCTGGCCGGGCCGGTTTATGACCCGACCACCCGCACCGTCCAGTTGTATTCCCGGCTATGGCTCCATGAAGACACCCGGCCCTGGATGACCCCCCTGCTCCGCTGGGCCGCCCTGTTGCAACTCAGCGAAGCGCAGCGGCGGGCGCCCGAACTGGCCACGCTCCTCCACACGGACATCGCCGCCAGTGGCCCCCCGGCGCGAGGTTTGCGCCCCACGCCGGACGAGCGGATGGCGATCGTGCCCCGGCTTATAGCGCCGCACGGCGCGCAACCCAGCCGGTGGTCGGCCGCCGAGTTTACCGATACGGTAGAGCGCTTTCTGCAACAACCGCCCGCCGTACTGGCCACCGGCGGCGGCGCGGGTTTCACGGTGGAATTCCCCTTCGGCGATCAGACGTCGTTGTGCCAAGCCCTGGGCGATCAACCCCATCCGAGCTACGGCAACGGGCTATTCCTGTTGCAATCCTTCCCGATCGACGCCCAAACCGAGGCCGCGGGCCTGCGCTTGGCGCTGGACCTAAACCGGGTCGAGTTCACCGAACCCCCCGCCGGTTACGGCCTGGGCAGCTATTGCTATCAACACCACGGACTCCATTTTGTCAGCTTCTTCCCCAATATCGCCTACCGCGCCGGGCTATTGCCGAATCTCTACTACGCCGCTGCCCAGCGCGCCCGAGACTTGGCGGTCCGCCTGACCGGCCAGGACTGGACCCCGGAATCCTTCGCTCTCGCCCGCAGTGGCGTCGGTCGATAATGGGGTCTTGTTTGCGTTTTTCCCAACTATTTGCTCAGCGAAATCATCCCTCATGATGGAGATCCAGGCTTATTTCAGCGACATTCAGACCGTGATTGCCGGGGAACTGGACGGCGCGCGCCGATGCATCATCGCCGCCGTGGCCTGGCTGACCGATCCGCCACTCACCGAGTCCTTATGGCAAGCCGCCCGCCGGGGTTGCGCGGTGGAAATTGCCGTGCTCGACGACGCGATCAATCGGCGGGCCATCGCCGGCTTGGAACGGTTGCAGGCCGCAGGTGCGCAGGTGTACTGGATTCCCGAAGCCGGCGGGAGCAGCGGGTCGTTGCACCACAAGTTCTGTGTCCTGGATGATGAAGTCGTGATGACCGGTTCGTACAACTGGACGCGCCGCGCCCGTCGCGCTGATGAAAACCTCCTTATCGTGCGCGGCGATGCGGCGCTGGCCCAAGGCTATCAGGACGCTTTTGACCGCTTGCTGGCCAAATATGCATTCCGGCCCGCCGCGCCGGTCGTCGATACCCAGCAGGTGTTACGGCGGTTGCAGGTGATCCGCAATCTGTTGCTGTTGGAGGATTACGAGACGGTAGCGGCGCAACGGCCGCGCCTGGAAACGGCGCGGCGCTGGCCACCGGTGGCCGAGGTGCTGGAGCAGTTACAGGCCGAAGCCTGGACGGTGGCGGGCGAATTGATCGAGGCGCTGCTGGCGCGCGGGATGGCGTTGGCGGTGTATCAAGACCCGATTGTTGCCGAGTTGCGCCTGGAACTGCTGACCCTGGAAGCGCAGATCGTGGCGCTGAGCAGCGAACAGGCGGAACTGGAGCGGTTGATTCAGCAGTTTGCCCAGCGCCAGCATCAGGCACTGGGCGCAATCATCGGCGAATACTTGCAGTTGCGGCGCGAGTACTGGCGCCGCCAGGCATTACGCAGTCAGCGACTGGAGGATCAGGCGCAGGCCGAGGAGGCAGCGACCGAACAGGCCGATTATCAACAGGCCCATGAGGAATGGGAACAGACTCCGAAGACCGCAACGCTGGATCGAGAACAGCAACAAGAGTTAAAACGGCTGTATCGGGAAGCGGTGATGCGTTGTCATCCGGATCGGGTGATCGAAGCGGATCAGTCAGCGGCGCAGGCGGCATTTGTGCAGGTGAAGCAGGCCTATCAACAGGGCGATCTGGCGACCTTGAGCCGGTTGCATCGGCGCTTGACCGAAGGCCGGCCGTTTGCCGATCCGGCGACGGTGTTCACGGCAGCCGATCAATTACGGCGGCAACTCGATCAGTTACGGCTGGAAGTGGAGCGCCGGTTGACGGATATTCAGACGCTGCGGACCAGCGAGACGTATCAAACGCTGGCGGCGAACGTGGACTGGGACGCTTATTTTGCCGACGCCCGGCAACGGCTGGAAGCGGAATGCGCGGAGTTGCGCCGGAAACTGGAGGAGGAGGATGCATGAAGCACAAGCTCACTGAATCACAGCAAGCTGAAATCGAGGTGCTGGCGGCGATGTCGGACAAGGCCATTGATACCAGCGATATTCCACCCCTGGATGATGAGTTTTGGAAGAAAGCGGTTCGCAATCGGTTTTACCATCCGGCCAAACATACGACGACTGTTCAACTCGACACCGATGTCTTGGCGTGGCTTAAGTCCCAGGGAAAAGGTTATCAAGCGCGCATCAATGAAATTTTGCGAACGGCCATGCTCAAGGAAATGGGTGAAAACTAAGACATTGACTGATTTGCTTTTTGAGCGCTGGCTGATGCCTAGAGAAAGTGATCAATGACCGATAAAGCACAATCCCTGGTTCCAGGACGGATTCATCTGCCGGCGGCGGTCGAACGGCGGACCCAAATCGCCAATCGCCTGTTGGGGGAACTGACCGGACGGGATACCGAGGCGTTTTTTCGGCGGCATCCGGGGTTTTTTCGGTTGGTGGTATCGCGATATTACCCGTTGAGTGAGGAGGTGATTGAGCGTTACGCCGACCGTTGGAACTGGGAAGAATTAAGCAGGAACCGCGAATTACCGTGGAGCGAGGCCCTGATCAATCGCTTCGTCGACCGTTGGAATTGGAGGCTGTGGGGATTAAGCGGGAACTGGGAGTTACCGTGGAGCGAGGTGCTGATCGAGCGTTATATCGACCGTTGGAACTGGGGGCGGTGGGGATTGAGCGGGAACTGGGAGTTACCGTGGAGCGAGGCGCTCATCGAACATTACGCTGACCGTTGGGATTGGAGTGCATTGAGCGTGAACTGGAAGTTGCCGTGGAGCAAGGCACTGATTGAGCGTTTCACTGACTGTTGGGATTGGGAAAAATTGAGTGGGAATTGGGAGTTGCCGTGGAACGAGATACTGATCGAGCGTTATGCTAACCGTTGGCACTGGAGGGGGTTGAGCTTTAATAAGGGGTTGCCGTGGAGCAAAGCGCTGATTGAGCGTTACGCTGACCGTTGGGAATGGGAAGGATTGAGCGGTAATCGGTGGTTACCGTGGAGTGAGGCGCTGATCGAGCATTACGCCGACCGTTGGGATTGGAGTGCATTGAGCGGGAATGAGGGGTTGCCATGGAGCGAGGCACTGATTGAGCGTTACGACGATTGGAATTGGAGTGAATTGGTTGGGAACCGGGGGCTACCGTGGAGTGAGATCGAATGGAACCCCGGTTGGGATTGGTGGAGATTGAGCCAGAACGAGGGGTTGCCGTGGAGCGAGGCACTGATCGAGTGGTATGCCGACTGTTGGGATTGGTGGAGATTGAGCCAGAACGAGGGGTTGCCGTGGAGCGAGGCGCTGATCGAGCGTTTTGCCGACCGTTGGGATTGGGAAAAATTGATCAAGAACTGGCAGTTGCCTTGGTCCCACACACTTTATGAGCGTTTCGCTAACCGTTGGGATGTCGGTGATGTCAGTCAAGTTGCCAGTCACTACGATGGTGGGGTTCGATCTTTGACGTTGGAGCAGGTTGATCGGTTAATAGACATCATCGGAAACGCCCACGTTAGCCGGGCTAATTATAGCAGTCCTATGCAGGTTGTGGAATATTCATATACCAACCGCGCTTTCCGAGATTAAAAAATTTATTATTAAGAAAATTGACAAAACTCATTTTAACTTTATGGAAAGTATTGTTTTCATGAAAGTGCCTTCTTAAAAAGTTTTTACCTCTTAACCAGATATCTTCAACCGGGTTTTGTTCGGGTGCATTAGGAGCCAAAATAATACAAGTGACTTTCCAATCTTTTTCTTCAAGACCTTGGTTAACTTGGCCCAGATAAACCTGCATTTCTTTACTATGATGGTAGGTAGCTCCATCCCAAATAATCATCAATTTCTTGTCAGCATAAAGCTTCCGCAAGTACTTGATAAATTCAATCGTATTCTTTCCATTCCCAGCATCATAAGGATTAAGAATAAATTTCTGATCATAGAGATTTAATACCCCATAATAGGTCTGCCTTTGTTTCACGTTTTGTATCGGAACCTCCGTTCTTTCATTACGCCGACCCCACACATAACCCAGGGTATCTCCCCAAAGTAAATGACATTCATCTTCAATTAAAACAATGACTTCACCGGATATAATGTCAGCCTGACGCGCCTCGATTTGGGTCTTAATTTCTTCTCGCTTTAAAAGCACTTCCGCTTCATCCTGTTTTGGATTCATAGCTTGAGTGCGATGCCAACTTAATCGGGCCTCTTTTAGAAGATTATAGTAAGATTGCCGAGATTGATAAACTACACCATAGTGAAATTCAATGTAGTCTTTGAGTTCTTCAACTGTACAATGAGGAAGGTTTCTTAAATGATAGATAATTTCATAACGTTCATCCTCTGTTAAAAATCCTTTTCCCCCTTTATACTGAAGTCGTAGCGCTTCTGGACCTTCATTTTCGTAAATGATCTTCCATTTGCTCACAAAAGCATCCGAGACGCCTAATATTCTACAAATATCCTTTGTTTTAAACCCAATGAGCACCATCTTGACGGCCAATGCCCTTTTCATTTCCAGATTTCCTTTGGAATCGATAATATTATCTAGCGTTAACATAATAAAATCCCCTCAAAATTTTTGCTAAAATTATAACATATTTTTAATATTCCACAACCTGAATAGGACTGCTATATCGCTACCTCGCACTACCCGATTGACAGTCAACGCACGCTTCACCGGATGCCAATCGCCCTTATGTACACTTTCTGTCCGGCTGCTCGTCAAATCCCGAACCCAAGTGTGCAGGTCATGCATTGCAAACCACCACCCGAAATATCATTCTGCATATTTATTTCAATCACCATTGACGTGCTATAGTTACTTTTAATCGTTAGCTACTGAACCCTTCCGCCGCTATGCCTGATTTCCTGCGCAAGTTCATCGGCCTATTACTCATTTTCGCCGCAGTGGGCGTCGCCTCCTGCCAGGCGCTGGTTGCCTCCTGTTCGCACAGCGCTACTGCCGCGCCGACCCTCCACGGGCCGCGCTGACTGCGGGAACCGCTATCATGGGCCGCTTTCTCCTGCTGGCCGGCGTTATCTTGATCCCGTTCACCGCCCTCCTTCTCTTCATCAAACATATAATTCAAAATATGGCTGAACGTTACCGCCTGCCCTCCGGCGAATTTCCCTCGACTAAGGGCTTCCTGATGTTTCTGCTACCGTTGCCGGTGCTGGCCGCAGCCCTTATGTCGTTGGCGCGAGGCCAACTCGACCTCTTGATCGGCGATGCCGCCGGTTATGGATTGTTTTTAACCGGTGCCCTGTTCTTGCGACGGGGCCTGTTGTCCGAAGGGGAGTACGATCGCCGCCGCATCGCCAAAGCGCCCTGGCCGTTTAAAATCCTGGGTAGTAGTCTAATTGCGGTGGCTACCGGCATTACCGCCTGGCTGGGGGTAGGTCATCATCTGGCCATCAGCGGGGCGTTTGCCCTGCTCGCGCTGCTCGGTTGCTATCTGTGCTACGGTTTCGATCCGCGCGTGGCTAAGCGCTTCACCGACAGCGCTGGCGTGGACGCTACCGAACCGGTTTTGCAGGCGCTGGAACAAGCCGAACGCACGCTTGCCGCAATTGAAGAAGCGGCCCGCGATATCCGCAATGTGGAGTTGAATGCCCGGTTGCAGCGCATCGCGCAACTGGCGCGGGATATTCTGAAGATGCTGGAGGAAGACCCGCGCGATCTGCGGCGCGCCCGCAAGTTCTTGAACATCTACCTGGACGGCGCACAGAAGGTCACGGAGGGTTACGCGAAAACCCACAACCGGGTTGCCGCGCCGGAACTGGATGATAGTTTTCGCCAAGTGTTAGTGACGATTGAAGCGGTTTTCCAGGAACAGCAACAGAAACTGCTGGA
>JAGRHQ010000068.1 GCA_020444905.1 Candidatus Competibacteraceae bacterium | reverse complement strand
TCGTCCAGCATGATGACCGGATTAGCCGTCTTGGCGTCACGAATGGCCTGGATGAATTTGCCGGGCAATGCGCCGATATAAGTGCGGCGGTGCCCCTTGATTTCAGCCTCATCACGCATTCCGCCCAGACTGAGCCGGTAGAACTGGCGGTCCAGCGCAGCGGCCACCGAGCGGCCAATCGAGGTTTTACCCACGCCGGGCGGGCCGACCAGCAGAATAATCGAACCGCCGACCTGCCCTTTCAGCGCCCCAACCGCCAGGAATTCAATGATCCGGTCTTTCACGTCAGCCAGGCCATCATGATCACGATCCAGCACTTCACGGGCGTGTTTGAGATCGAGATTGTCGGTGGAATAGGTCCCCCACGGCAAATCGGTCATCACGTCCAGGTAATTGCGGGTGACGGCGTATTCCGGGGAACCGGTTTCCAGAATCGACAGTTTGTCCAACTCGTCGTCGATGCGTTTTTTAGCGGCCTCGGGAACCTCGCGGGCTTCCAGCCGTTCCCGGAAGCGGTCGACATCGGCGGTGCGGTCGTCCTTGGCAATGCCGAGTTCCTGCTGAATCGCCTTGAGCTGCTCGCGCAGAAAAAACTTGCGCTGGTGCTCGCTCATCTTCTCTTCGACCTGCTTGCGAATCTTGGTTTGAAGCTGGGCGACCTCCAGCTCCTTCTTGATCAATACGATAACTTTTTTCAAGCGCTCCAGAACCGGCGCGGTGGCCAGGATTTCCTGCAATTCCTCTTTGCTGGCGGTCGTCAGACTGGCGGCGAAATCGGCCAGCGGCGAAGGATCATTGGTGTTGAAGCGATTGAGGAAAAACTTGAGTTCCTCGGAATACAGCGGGTTAAGCGGAATCAGTTCCTTGAGGGTGTTGATCACCGCCAGGGAGTAGGCGCGCAATTCATCGGGACCCGCGTGCTCAGTATTCTCGTCCAGATACTCAACTTGCACATGATAGGGCGGTTGGATCGACAGCCAGCGCTCGATGCGAAACCGGCGCAGACCTTGAGCGATGAATTGCAGACGCCCTTCGTTGCGCGCCAGTTGGTGCATGCGGGCCACCGTGCCTACTGGATGAAAATCATCGGGATGCGCATTTTCCGCACTGTCCGGCTTGACCAGAATCAGACCGATCACCCGTTGATCGCGGTTGGCGGCGGCTTCAATGGTCGGCAGCCAGGGTTCTTCGTTCAGCAACAAAGGCAGAGCCTGCGCCGGAAAGAAGGGTCGCTCGGACAGCGGCAACAAATACAAAGTATTCGGCAAAATGTCGACAGCGGGAACGATGTGATTAGCAGGCGCCTCGGAGGCGTCGTTGTCCTCGCGCACGACTTCCGCTTCGATAGCTTCTTCGTGGTCGGTCATGGTTTTTCACGCGGCTGTAAAGGATATTGCTCTTCTAAATGCGGGCAAGGTAGCGGATTGTCAAGAGTAGCTATCTCACTACCTGTGTAGTCAGTCGATTCCAAACTATGGTCATGAACCCTTCCCATGGATTTCCCGCAATGGTCGCAAAGAGTCAATGTGCTCTTCCAGCCGGTGAGATCGGCAATGTGACGATCAATTTACTCTCATCACCGGGGAAGACCGCTCACTATCGCTTGCCGCACTGCATCAATTTCCCCGGAAGTGAATCGCTGTTGGTCAGTGACCGTAAAGTTCACTGGCAAATTCAGCCGTTTGACCAAGCTGACCACGGCCAAATCGCACAACCGCCGCTGGGGCTGAACGCCGGAAGGTACGCCGCCGCCAATTTCATGGGTGTCGTCCAGCGAGCTGGCCAGCGCATGCAAGACTTCGAGTGAGTCGATTTCCCGCAACACCGACAGCAAAAATTCCCGCTCTGCCAGCGAACCGTCGGCGCTGGTTTGCAACAGCGTCAACCGCGCAGCCCGATCACCCAGGCGGGAGAGGCTCACTGCGACCGGTAACTGGACGGGCACGACCGGCGCCCAGCTTGCCAGCTCGGTTTGCGCATCCCCGGCCCGGTCGCGCAATGCTTCCAGCGCTTTGAAATTGGCTTCGTCCGGGAAGTAGCTGAGCAACAAGATAGCGGCGGCGGCATCATTGCCTTGATCGAGACTGGCGCGCAACGCCTCGCCGAGTTCAGGCCGCTCTGCGAGTTGCAGGGGATCCTGCCGTTCATAAAGCGCCAGGGCGGCACGGGCGCGAATGTCCTGCAATGGATCGCCCAGGGCCTGCGTCAGCAAAGGAATGGCGGCAGGTTCATCGAAAGCAGTTAACAGCGCGACGGCTTGCAGGCGCACCATCTCATTCTCATCGCGCAGATACGGTTGCAGATGCGGAACGACGCCAGCGCCTTGTTCGCCCAGTTGCGAAACCGGTTCGTAGTTGCCCTCTCGGGCAGCCGCGAAAGCCGCGTTGACTTGATTCGCAATATCATTGTTCATAGCAATTCCTCGGGGAAACTGAAAGACGAGCAGGACCGACACGAGCGTCGCGCCTACCAGAGAGAGCAACCACACGCGCCGGCGGTTCATGATTTCCAGCCTTGCTCATGGGTTCATGGTGTTCGCGTGGGCCTTGGGAATTTTCTGGCCACGCTGATCGGTGATTCCATACATCAACAAGGGCTTCTCAGCCGCGCCGTAGAAATCGTTCACTCCGAGCGTGTGCCCTAGTTCATGGGCCAGCGTATCGCCCACATTCGTCCCGGCGTGATCCTCGAAAATACAATTCTTGCCGAGGGTGCCCGCGTCGGTGTCATCATGATTGGGATTAATATCCTGTTCATATTCCCAGACGAAAAATACATTAAAGTCGGCGGAAGCGTCGCCCTTGGCAGTAACCAGATCCCATTCATGTTCGCTGGCGGGCACCCCAGGCAAATGCTTGGAGAAGCGCACCACGGCACCCAGATTTTTATTGATCTTGACGCTGATCGCCCGCTTCTTGGTGACCTGGATATTAGCCTGCGGCAGGAAAATATCGTTCATGGTCTTGACCCAGCCATCCACGCTGCTGGCGCTGCGACTGGTTTTATGACCCGCGTTATCCTCGACCAGATGAAACGACGCCTGAATGGTTTTTTTGGTTTTGACCGCAATTTCCAGACTGGCTACCGTGATCGCGCCATCCTTGACATCGATAAATGTTGTACCTTTGGTCTTGCCCTTGATGATCAATTCCCGTCCGCCATGCACGAAACACTTCGGGACATCCTCGACCGTGGCGATGCCCGTGTTGCGACTGACCACATTGAGATTGGCGGCATTCTTTAGAATCACAGTCTTTTGCCCGCTCATGGGGACCATCTGCCAGGGTGGGTTGACCGCGCCATCAAACCCATCCTTGGGGGTTTTCTCCTCGAACTTGGGTTTGCCGGCGGGCGGCGCGGGCGTTGCGCCCGGACCGGTATAAGTAACGCCCAGCGCGCCCCAAGTCTTCGGGCCCACAATCCCATCGACCTTCAATCCCTTCATTTGCTGGAAGGTGCGCGTAGCGGCATCAGTTTTCGAGCCAAAGATACCGTCTTCCACCAGTTTCTTCCCCTGGGGCAGCTTAGGCAGGGGGACTTTTTGATTCAGTAACCCTTGCAGCAATTTGACATCAGCGCCGGTGCTACCTTTTTGAATCATGCGATTTGCAGTTGCCATAACGATTTCTCCACATTCTATAAAATCAAAGATGTAGTTTTATTCTCAAACCTCATGCCATTCTCGCCAAACGCTTGATTATCGGGTTATTCGCAGATTGGATCGATTCAGTCCGGTCATTCCGAACCGTTCGAGTTGACCGGTGCAGCTCAAAATGAGTGGAATGGCCTTTGGAGTAGCGAGAAAGTGGTTACAATTGCTTGTCCCGACTCTCTCCATCAGAACCGACCGAATGGGCGGCAACCCGATGGATTTAAGACCCAAAAGGTATTTCTCCATGCTGGAAGTGAAAGAACCCGTTGCAGAATGCGCGGCGCCGTCGGCGCGCAGTGGCGCCGAGATCGCTATCGATGTGCTGAATGAACTCGGCGTCGACTACCTGTTTGGACATACCGGCGGCGCGGTCATTCCCTTGCACGCCGAGTTGAATCTACGGATGAGACAAGGCCGGAAAACGCCTCGTTTCGTGCTATGCCGCCAGGAAGGCGCAGCCGGTCACGCCGCCGAAGGCTACGCCCGAGCCAGCGGCAAAATCGGGGTCGCGCTGGCGACGTCCGGGCCGGGCGCGACCAACCTGATAACGCCCATTGCCGACGCCTACAAAGATTCAACGCCCTGCGTTTTCATCACCGGCCAAGTGCCCAGCACCATGCTCGGCAAGGACGCCTTCCAAGAAGTGGATATGGTCGGCATCACCCGTTCCATTACCAAGCACAACTACCTGGTCAAGGATGCTGGGGAGCTGGCCGGTGTATTACGCCAAGCTTTCTTCGTTGCGGGTAGCGGTCGACCCGGGCCGGTGGTGGTGGATATTTGCAAGAATGCGCTTGTTGGCCAGTCCATGACCGAACATCCGCTGAGACTGCCGCGCGGTTATTATCCCGAAACGACCATGCATCGTCCGACCGCTGATCGCCTGCTGGCGGCGCTGCAAAACGCGCAACAACCGGTAGTCATCGGCGGCGGTGGGGTAATCAGCGCCGAAGCCAGCGACGAATTCCGTCAATTCGTAGATCGCTATCAATTGCCGGTCACGCTGACGTTCATGGGACTGGGCGCGATCAACCACGACCATCCCCGGTTTCTGGGTATGCCCGGAATGCATGGCACGGTTGCTGCCAACCGAGCGCTGCGGGATGCGGATTTCATTTTGAGCATCGGCGCCCGTTTCGATGATCGCGTCGCCGTTCGCGCGTTCGGCGAAGGCAAAACCATTGCCCATGTCGATATCGACACGACCGAGATCGGTAAGGCGATTATGGCCGATTATCCCTTGCGCGCGAATGCCCAGGATTTCCTGAGCTACGCCAATGGGCTTGATTGGACCAGCGGGGACATTGACGAGTGGCTGGATCAGTTGACCGCCTGGAAACAGGAACACGCGCCGACTTACCGAACTGGGGGAAACTTTATTAAACCCCAGCAATTCATCGAGGAATTATCCCGGCTGACCGAACGGACCAGCATCATCGTCACCGGCGTCGGCCAGCACCAGATGTGGTCCGCGCTGTTTTACAATTACCAGGAACCTCGCCAATGGATCAGTTCGGGGGGACTGGGCACCATGGGCTTTGGCTTGCCCGCCGCCATCGGCGCCTGTTACGCCCGCCCCGACAAGACGGTGCTATGCATCGACGGCGACGGCAGTTTCCAGATGAATCTTCAGGAACTGGCCACCATCGCCGCAAACCGGATTCCGGTGAAAACCTTCATTCTGAATAACGGTTTTCTGGGCATGGTGCGGCAATGGGAGGACATGTTCAATCAGGGCCATCATTACGAAACCTGCCTGGCGCGGACGACGCAATGCGATCCAGCTTGCATTGACGCTCGGGAATGCCGGACGCCGAATCCCAATTATTTGAATCTGGGCCGCGTGTTTCCGGGCATCGAAACCGTGCGGATCAGCCGTCCTGACCAAATCCAGACCGGCATTCAACAAGCGCTGAATTATGATGGCCCCTGTGTGGTCGATGTCTGGGTCGACCGCACCGAGGATGTCAAACCGATGATTCCGCCGGGTGGAACCCTAGCGGATATGATTCATGAACTGGATTGAGTTTGGCATCATCACTTACCCAGCCTCTTGTACACGATTCGACTGGAGTCCGCGTGAAGCGATTTTTTTTACTGTATCCGTTGTTGATACTGATTTTTCTGATCAGCCCCGTCCATGCCGAAACCCGTTATGCGACAGATGACTTCACAGTGCCGGTGCGCAGTGGCGCTTCTACGCGCCACAAGATCCTGCGCATGGTGTCTAGCGGTACGCCTTTGGCCATTCTGCAAACCAATAATGAAGACGGCTATACCCAGGTTAAAACGCCGGAGGGAACCGTCGGCTGGATTCTGACGCGCTACCTGATGGATGAGCCGCCGACCCGGGAGCAGGTGGCGCAACTTGAAGAGCATATGGCTGCGCTTGAAGGTGAGAATCAGACCTTACAGGGTGAAAAGAAAGCGCTGGAAACGGCCCGTGCTAACTTGACGCGCTGCAGCGCGGAATTGGCGGAAGTTCGCCGCGCTGCGTCCCAAACTCTGGCGATTGAAGAAGATAATGCGAGATTGCAACAAGAAATGGCTGCAATCAATCAGCAATTGCTGGAACTCGAAACGCAAAATATCTCCTTGCGCGACGACTCCAAACGCGATTGGTTCCTGGTAGGCGCCGGCGTAGTTGCAGGCAGTCTGTTGCTGGGCCTGATCATTCCGCACATTCCCTGGCGTCGACGCCGACGCTGGGATCAATTCTGATTCGGAACCAAGAACCGTCCCGCATGTTCTCCTACCTCCTGCGCCGCCTGGCGCTGATTCCGCTGACCTTGTTAGGCATTATCGCGATTAATTTCGCCATCGTGCAAATTGCGCCTGGCGGGCCGGTGGAGCAATTGCTGGCGCAACTCAAAAATACCGCTGTAGCGGCGACCGCGCGGGTGGGCGGCGGGCAGGGCATGGAGGCGGGCGGCGCGGCGGCAACAAGCAGCGACAACGCCTATCGCGGCGCGCAGGGTTTGGACCCGGCGTTCATTGCCGAATTGAACCGCCAGTTTGGGTTCGACCAACCCGCTTACGTGCGGTTTGGCCGAATGATCGGCGACTATCTGACCTTCGATCTCGGCCAGAGTTATTTCCGCGACCGGGCAGTGCTGGATCTGGTGCTGGACAAATTGCCGGTCTCCATCTCGCTCGGGGTGTGGAGCACACTGCTGATCTACGTGATTTCGATTCCGCTGGGCATCGCCAAGGCGGTGCGCGACGGCTCGCGTTTCGACGTATTGACCAGCGCGGCGGTCATCGTCGGCTACGCGATTCCCGCCTTCCTGTTCGCGATCCTGCTGATCATTCTATTTGCCGGCGGACGCTATCTGGACTGGTTCCCATTGCGCGGATTGACTTCCGACAACTGGATGGATTTGAGTTGGCCGGCGCGCATCGCCGACTACTTCTGGCATCTGACCTTGCCGGTCACGGCAATGGTGATTGGCGGTTTCGCGTCATTGACCATGCTGACCAAAAATGCCTTTCTGGACGAGATCAATAAACAATATGTCGTCACCGCCCGCGCCAAGGGCTTGAGCGAGCGGCGAGTGCTGTACGGACATGTTTTCCGCAACGCCATGCTGCTGGTGATCGCTGGTTTTCCGGCCACGCTGGTGAGTATGTTGTTTACCGGTTCGCTGTTGATCGAGGTGATCTTTTCGCTGGATGGATTGGGTTTACTGGGTTTCGAGGCTGTGGTGAAACGTGACTATCCAGTGATGTTCGGGACGCTGTACTTCTTCAGCCTGATCGGCTTGTTGTTGAATCTGATCAGCGACTTAACCTATCATTGGGTAGACCCCCGCATCGACTTTGCGGCGCGAACGTAGCGACTCTCTTCCGGTGCAGTTAACCGGCATTCCAGCGCCAACCCCGCCAGCGCCAATCAACGCCGGGCGCGGCCAGCGCGGCGACCCACCCAGGTTCGATAGGTACATTCAGCACGCTCCATTCCCGGCCAGCGGCGTCGCGCAGACCCACCCGCTGGTTGACCCAATCGTCACCCTGCAAACAGATTTCCAACTTGCCCAAACCATGAGTCAGTCCCTCTCCCAGTGCTTTGACGACCGCTTCCTTGCGCGTCCAGCAGGCAAAAAACTCTTCGCGGGCCTGCTCTGCGGGCAATTCCTGGAATGTCGCCCATTCACGCGAGGTACAGATGCGTTCAGCCACTGCCGCGTAATCCAACCGACGATTCATGTCCTCCAAATCTACGCCGACCTCACGCCGGGCGATGGCGTACAACACCTGATCGCTGCTGTGGGAAAGATTGAAGTGCAAACAGGTTTCCGCAGGTTGGCCCACTAGCACCGGCTTGCCGCGCGGTCCCTGATTGAAACGGATGAGCGCCGCTGGTTGGTTCAGATAGGCGGCCAGCAGTTCCCGCAGCAAACCGCGTCCCGCGATGAAACGATCCCGATGTTCGGGAAAGCGCAAGCGCGCTGCCCGCTCCCGCTCATCCACGGTCAACATAGCCGCCAGCACGGCTAATCTCTCGGTTGGCGGCTGCAAACTGGCCAGCCAGAGGTGTATTTCATCCGCAGCCAGGACCGGAGCCGTTCCTTGCATCGACTGCAAAGGGTCAATCACTGACCACTGCGTATTCACAATGGAGGGAAGCGGCGATCGAGGATTGACGGGTAAGCCATGTTACAAAATCTTCTGCTGGCAACGGTTGGCTGAATAGATACCCTTGCGCCAGATCACAACCTTGTTCCAGCAGAATGCGCCGCTGCTGCTCAGTCTCGACGCCCTCGGCAATGACTTTCAATCCCAGGCTATGCCCTAGCGCCACAATAGTTGCAGCAAGCGTCCGGTCATCCGGATCATTCTCCAGGTCGCGCACGAAACTTTGATCGATCTTCAGCGCCGTGATTGGCAGGCGTTTGAGATAACCCAGACTGGAATAACCGGTGCCGAAATCGTCAACAGCCAACCCGATACCCAAGCGCCTCAATCCCTGCAACGTATCGGTCGTCTGCGCGCCGGTTTCAAGCAAGGTGGATTCGGTCAGCTCCAGTTCTAATGCGGCAGGCGGCAAACCGTAAATGGTTAACAAACCTTCGATATACGCCACGAATCCAGGTTGGCGAAAGTGGCGCGCAGCAAGGTTGACGGCCACATGCAAAGCAGGCAACCCAGTGCTACGCCAAGTAGCCAATTGCCGGCTGACTTCTTCCAACATCCAGTCGCCCAAACCAACTATCAGGTCGCTGGCTTCCGCCAGCGGAATAAATTGATTGGGCGGGATCAAGCCTCGTTTCGGATGTTGCCAGCGAACCAGCACCTCGGCGCCGACCAGCTTCCCATCCGCCAACCGCAATTTAGGCTGGTAGTAAGCGCGTAACTGACCCGTTTCGAGCGCCTGACGCAATTCGGTTTCCAGCATCAATCGCGCCACGCTGGCAATATTCATTTCCCGAGCATAAAACATACGGGTATTGCGCCCAGCCTCTTTGGCCCGGTATAGAGCAGTATCGGCGTTCTTCAACAACTCGTCAAAATTGACGCCATTATGAGGATAGAGGGCGATCCCAGCCGAGAGCGTGGCATGCAAGCGATGGCTGGCGATATTGAACGGCTGACGGAACGCGGCCAGCAGTTTGTCCGCCACTCGCCGCGCCCCTTCCAAACCAACATCGGGCAGCAGCAACACAAACTCGTCGCCACCTAGCCGACAGACTGTGTCGGTTTCCCGGATTGTTCTTTCAAGCCGCCGCGCGACCTCCACCAACAACGCATCTCCCTCGGTGTGACCGAGTGAGTCGTTCACTTCCTTGAAGCGATCCAGATCCAGAAACAGGATAGCCAACTCCTCGCCATGCCGCTCCGCCAACCCCAGCATCAAATTCGCCCGCTGCGTCAACAACGTCCGGTTCGGTAGACCTGTAAGCGCATCGTAGTAAGCCAAATATTGGATGTGTTGCTTGTCCCGCTGCTGCTCAGTGATATCGCGTCCAGTGCCGCGATAACCGGTAAAACATCCGGCGGCATCAAATAAGGGGAGGCCATTGATGGAAAACCAGCGTTCCTCGCCCGAATCCGAATGCACCCGATACTCAAAATCCCGAAAGGGTTGATGCGCATCAAGCAGAGCGCGGTGCCCCACCCATTGTTCTGGCGTCAGATTGACAATCGGGATCTCCCAGCGGGTCTTGCCCAGAAAACGGTTGGGATTAATACCGATTCGCTCCAGGTCCGCCATCGCCTTGCCCAAAGTAAAGTAGATAAATCGAAACTGATCATCCTGTTCCCAGAACCAGTCCGAAGCCAGCGTTGACAGATCGCGGAATCGCGCTTCACTGGCGCGCAACGCCTCTTCGGCGCTCTTGCGTTGCGTAATATCACGCCAGGTTGTATGCAGGATATGCTGATTCCGCCACGGAATCACCGTTAGCAATACTTCTACCCAAACTTCGCTCCCATCCAGGCGGCGATGCACCCACTCGAACCGCTGGCTGCCTTCCTGGAAGGCAGCGGTAATGATTGCCTGGGCTTTTTCAGTAGAACGCCGACCATCTGGCTGAAATTCAGGCGATAAATCAGCTGGTTGTCGATTAAGCACCTGTTCTTTACTCGCAGCACGCATTAATCGGACCGTTGCCGCGTTGCAATCGAAAAAGCGCTCGTGATCGAGCAGCAGGTTGGCGTCGCAGGATTGCTCAAACAGCGTGCGAAATAACTGCTCGCGTTCTCTCAAGCCTGTCGTTCGCGCCATTGCCACTCTCGTTCGCTGCTGCTGGTAAAGACACAACGCGCCCAGGAGAACGACGAAGACCGCCATCGTGATCGGCCAACGGTACCCATAGTCGGCGGAACCCGCAATCGATCGATGCGTCCAGCAGTACACTACCCACCACACCAGCACAACCGCCAGAATACTCACCATGAACGACAGGATAGCGTGGACCTTAGCGGTCATCGTTGTTTACCTTGTTCTTCTGTAATCAGCGCCTTAATTCATTGTTTCCCATTGCCAAGCGTGAGCGATAATCGTCGCCAGATCGGCGTAACGCGGCGTCCAGGCCAGTTCCGCTTTCGCTTTTCGTGAATCGGCGACCAAGCGGGCCGGATCGCCAGGCCGGCGTTGGCCGTATTGCACTGGAATATCGCGTCCGGTCACCGCGCGAGCAGTTTCAACGACTTCCTGTACCGAGAAACCGTTGCCGTTACCCAAATTATAGGCAACGCTGTCCGCGCCATCCCACAAGCGCTGCAAAGCCAACAAGTGCGCTTCGCACAGATCATTGACGTGAATGTAATCGCGGATGCAGGTCCTGTCCGGGGTGTCGTAATCCTTGCCGAACACAGTGATATGTGGCCGGCGACCGCTGGCGGCTTGCAGCGCCAAGGGAATGAGATGCGTTTCCGGGTCATGCCGTTCGCCCAGTTCGCCTTCGGGATCGGCGCCGGCGGCGTTGAAGTACCGCAGGCAGACTGATTTCAGCCCATAGGCCGTGTCGTAATCCTCCAGGATCTGCTCGACCATCCACTTGCCGCGCCCGTAGGGATTGATCGGTTGTTTGGGATGCCCCTCATCGATTGGAGTCCGCACCGGTTCGCCGAAGATCGCGGCGGTGGATGAGAAGATGAAGTTGTTTACCCGCCGCGCTACCAGCACATCCAACAGATTCTGGGTCTTAAATACATTGTTACGGTAATACTTGGCTGGATCGCGCACCGATTCGCTGACCTGGATATAAGACGCGAAATGCATGACGCCATCGAAACAGGTTTCCCGGCACACTTCATCCAGAATATCCCGCTCAAACAGATCGCCCAGCACAAATCGCGCACCCTTTACCACCGCGTTTCGATGGCCGGTAGACAAATTGTCTAGTACGGTCACCTCGAACCCGCGTTGAACCAGTAATTTCACCATGTGGGAACCGATATACCCCGCTCCACCGACGACAAGTACATGCATCGTCCTTCCCTCGCTAGTGCGCCACAATTAAAAATCACCTGAGTTGATTTAGCATAAACTGAAGTTACAATCAATTGTTTCCTCCATCGTTCCTCTACGCAATACGCCCTAAACTTATTATCCTTTTACATCCTTCATCCTTCATCCTTTGAGAACATGCTTATGCCTCGTGAAATCATCAAGACTGATCAAGCCCCTGCCGCCATTGGCGCCTATTCCCAGGCAGTCAAGGTCGGCAACACGGTTTATCTGTCCGGCCAGATTCCCCTTGATCCGAAGACCATGCAGTTGGTAGAAGGCGACATGGAGGCGCAGATTCGCCGGGTGTTCGACAATCTGGCGGCGGTAGCCCGCGCTAGTGGCGGCAGCTTGGCGGATACAGTTAAGCTCAATGTTTTCCTGACCGATCTCGGCCATTTTGCCCTGTTGAATCAGATCATGGCTGAGTATTTCCAGGAGCCTTATCCAGCGCGGGCGGCAATTGGCGTTGCTGCCCTGCCGCGCGGCGCACAGGTGGAAATGGACGCGATATTAGCGCTCAGCGCGTAGCATCGGCCCAAAAATCACCTATGTCATTCAGGGTAATCCTGGAGGATTTTGTGATAACAACCCTATTGTAGCATTGGCTGCCAGCAGCTCGTTTTCCAAGTTATACTTTGACTGTTCAGGCGGATTCAGAGGGGAATTGGATGGATAAGAACGGGTGGGACGGGTTACCTGGGGCCAACGCCCCAGGTTAACAAAATATCGCGCTGCTGATTTGGAGTAACAGTCTATTCCTGCTGAACGGTGACTAATCCCTTGGGCTGACTAGCGTAGTAGGCGGCCAGATCGGCGATATCCTGTTTTGACAGCGGCTTGGCCATCCCACTCATAATAGGGTTCTTGCGCTTTCCCGACTGGTAGTGTTGCAGGACCGTCCGCAAATAGTCTTCATGCTGGCCAGCCAGCCTTGGATAAATGGGGACGTTGCCGTTGCCGTCTGCACCATGACAGGCGACGCAGGCCGTGTTTTTGGCCTTGCCGGCAGCGACATCGCCTTGCACGGGATAAGGCGCAGCGGCCGACTCGAAACTGGCCAGGTAAGCGGCGATATCCTGCATATCCTGTTCACTGAGTTGGAAGGCGTTGGCATGCATGGTCGGGTGTGTGCGCTCGCCCGCCTGGTAGGCTTTGAGCGCGGTCACGATGTACTCCGCTTTCTGGCCGCCCAGCCTGGGTACATGGTAAGTCGGATACACATTGGTATAGCCCGGAATGGCATGGCAACCGGCGCAGGTAGCGAACTTGGTCTTGCCCGCGTCAGGATTGCCGGCGGCCTGGGCGACGCCGGCCAAGCCGCAAATCATCAGGATGGCAAAAGGCCGCAGTAGGGATCGGGTCATGGTGGTCCTCGTGTGGAAGGTCTTTGGATTTGGTTCTAAAACCAGATAAAACTAGCTGGTATAGGGGCAGATATCAATCATTAATGCCGAATTCCCGCGCTTTTCTCCACAACGTGGCGCGGCTGACGCCCCGCATTGCCGCCGCTTGGTCGCCTTTTCCTCTAGCCTAGCTCAAGGCGTCAAGGATACGCTTTTTCCAGACAGCCGGCATCGACTCGCGCACATTCGCGTCAGGCCGCAGCTTCGCTAAATGCGTTAGAGCGCTTGATCAGGCAGGCCGGCAGATCGTCAACCCCTGTTCCTGGCAAGCAGCTTGAGTAGCCCTCAGCTCCCTTGTAATCACTGGGTTTCCATGCGCGCGAAGACGCGCTGATTTTTTCAGTTAATAAATTGATAATTAGATATTTTTATATAGAATTAGGCTAAACTGGTGTTCTCAGCGCCTATGAGACAATTATCTGTCTAAGGAAACTAGGGTTAACTGATCGATCTGCTCACTGGAAATTCTTTAAGGTAGCAACTCCTTATGCGTAACTATTTGATTGCTCCGTCCATCCTGTCCGCTGATTTCGCCCGGTTGGGCGAGGAAGTCGACGCCGTGCTGGCGGCGGGTGCGGACTGGGTGCATTTCGATGTGATGGACAATCATTACGTCCCTAACCTGACTGTCGGCCCTATCGTGTGCGCGGCGCTGCGCAAGCATGGCGTCACTGCGCCGATTGACGCCCATTTGATGATCAAGCCGGTGGATCGCATCATCCCCGACTTCGCCGCCGCCGGCGCGACCTATATCACCTTTCACCCGGAAGCCAGCGACCATATCGACCGAAGCTTGCAACATATCCGCGATTGCGGTTGCCGATCCGGCCTAGTTTTCAATCCCGCCACGCCGCTGGATTGCCTGAAATACGTGATGGACAAGGTTGACATGGTGTTGTTAATGGCGGTCAATCCCGGTTTCGGCGGTCAGAGTTTCATTAACGGCACCTTGAGAAAGTTGCATGAAGCACGGCGCTTGATCGATGACAGCGGTTGCGCGGTGCGCCTGGAAGTGGATGGCGGCGTCAAAATCGACAACATCCGCGCCATTGCCGAAGCGGGCGCTGACACCTTCGTGGCCGGCTCGGCCATTTTCAATACCCTCGACTATTCGGCCACCATCGCCGCCCTGCGCGCGGAACTGGCCAAGGCAGATTGCTAAATCATGTTCCAAAACATCACGGCGCTTTTCTTTGATCTCGATGGGACCCTGGTGGACAGCGTCCCCGACTTGACCGCAGCAGTGAACGTCATGCTGCGCCAACTGGGTCTGCCCGCGCGCGAAGAAGATCAGGTGCGCACTTGGGTCGGCAACGGTATGGACAACCTGATTCGCCGCGCCCTGGTCGGGGAGATGGACGCCAGCCGGGCCGATCCCGAACTGTTCGCCCGCGCCAAACCCCTGTACAAAGCGGCCTACGCTGAACATATCAGCGTCTACAGTGCGCTCTATCCGGGCGTTCACGACGGACTGACAGAATTGCATGGCATTGGCTTCCCCATGGCTTGCGTCACCAACAAACCCGCCGAGTTCGCCCAACCTCTGCTGGATCGGCTGGGCATCGGCGTATTCTTCACGACGGTCGTTGGCGGCGAATGCGCCCCCAAGCCCAAGCCAGCCCCTGATTCCCTAATGCTGTGCGCTGAACGCCTGGGCATCGCCATTGAACAAGGCTTGATGGTCGGCGATTCGCTCAATGACGTGGGCGCTGCGCGTAACGCCGGCTGTCCGGTGGTGTGCGTTCCCTACGGCTATAATCATGGTTATGACATCCGCGACGCTCAGCCGGACGCGGTGATTGACTCCATTACCGAATTACCTGCGTTGCTTGCCACTAACCCATGACGCCGAACGACTTTAGCCGCCTGGCCAGCGAAGGCTTCAACCGCATCCCGGTAGCCCGCGAAGTATTGGCCGATCTTGACACGCCCCTGAGCACCTACCTCCGCCTGGCTGATGCGCCCTACAGCTATCTGCTGGAATCGGTGCAGGGCGGCGAAAAATGGGGCCGCTATTCGATCATCGGTCTGCCTTGCCGCAAAATCATCCGGGTGCGCGGCCAGCGGATTACGGTTGAGCATTCGGGGGAAATTGTGGAATCGCTCGAGTGTCCCGATCCTCTGGACTGGATTGAGAGCTTCCAGAGTCGCTACCGGGTTCCAGCAACCGGCGAGGGGTTGCCTCGGTTCATCGGCGGACTGGTCGGCTACTTCGGCTACGACACCATCCGCTATATTGAACCTCGACTGGCGCATTGCCCGAATCCCGATCCGCTGGATAATCCGGATATTTTGTTGCTGGTGTCTGAAGACATGGTCGTTTTCGACAATCTGGCCGGGCGGCTGTACTTGATTACGCTGGTCGATCCGGCTGTGGAGCGCGCTTATCTTCGCGCCCAGCAGCGCCTGGATGAGTGGGTGGAAAAGTTGCGTGCCCCCCGTCCACTGTATACTCCGCGCCGTTCCACTCCCGAGGTGCGCGAGATCGAATTCGTATCCGGCTTCACCCAGCAGGGTTACGAAAATGCCGTCGAACGCATCAAAGCCTATATTCTGGCCGGCGACTGTATGCAGGTGGTGCCTTCGCAACGCCTGTCCGCGCCGTTCCGGGCTGCGCCGCTGGATTTGTACCGGGCGCTGCGCGGGCTGAATCCTTCGCCCTACATGTATTTCCTGAACCTGGGCGATTTTCATATTGTCGGCTCCTCACCAGAAATTCTGACCCGGCTGGAGGATGGCCTGCTGACCGTGCGACCCATCGCCGGCACCCGCCATCGTGGCGCAACCGAGGAACAGGATCAGGCGCTGGAAGCCGAGATGCTGGCCGATCCCAAGGAACTTGCGGAACATTTGATGCTGATCGACCTGGGGCGAAATGATGTCGGTCGAGTCAGCGAGATTGGCAGCGTCCGCCTGACCGAGAAGATGGTAGTCGAGCGCTACTCGCACGTCATGCACATTGTGTCCAACGTGACTGGGCGGTTGCGTCCTGAACTGACGGTGATTGACGCGCTGCGGGCGACCTTCCCGGCGGGAACGGTCAGCGGCGCACCGAAAATTCGGGCGATGGAGATCATTGATGAGCTGGAGCCGGTCAAGCGCGGGGTTTATGCCGGAGCGGTCGGTTATCTCTCATGGTCTGGCAACATGGATACCGCCATCGCCATTCGCACCGCGGTCATCAAGGATGACGTGCTGCATGTGCAGGCCGGAGCCGGCATCGTTGCGGATTCCATACCGGAAAGTGAATGGCAGGAAACCATGAACAAGGGCCGCGCCCTGTTCCGCGCGGCGGCTTTGGCGGAACGGGGACTGGATGAACCGAGGGCGGTTGAGAAACCCTGAGTGTCCGAGCACACTGTCGGGCAACGCACCGCTTTTGCCCGACCTACTGTTCTTATTTTGGGAGAAAAAGCATGGAGACCGTATTGTTATGGATTGGCCGTTTGGCTGGATTGTTGGGCGTAATTGTATGCCTGATCGCCGCCGGCGTGCGGTTGACCGGCGCTTTCTGGATCGGCGGATTCCAAGCTGGAACCCTGTTTCTGACTGGCGTTGCGGCGATGACATTTGGTTGCCTGGCGTTGCGGCGATGACATTTGGTTGCCTGGCGTTGCTGGTCGTGCTGACCCTGCGCACTCAAGGCGGCGGATAATCTGACATACCTCTCCCATTGCAATCATGGAGGTTAGTCCATTATGAACAGCACCGCTGATTTCACTGAGCGACAAACCCTCCTGATCGTAGATGACACGCCGGATAATATTACGCTGCTCAGTGGTCTGCTCAAAAATCGCTATCGAATCAAAGTCGCTACCGAGGGCGAACGCGCCATCAAGATTGCTGCTCTGGACCCGCCGCCGGATTTAATCCTCCTCGACATCATGATGCCGGGCATGGACGGTTATGAAGTGTGTCGGCGACTGAAAGCGAATCCCCGGACCACCGGCATTCCAGTGATTTTCCTGACTGCTAAGGTACAGGTGGAAGATGAGGAGAAGGGTTTAAAGCTCGGCGCGGTGGATTACATCACCAAACCAATCAGTCCGCCGATCGTATTAGCTCGTGTCGAAACGCATCTGACGTTGAAAAATGCCCGGCAGTTTCTGCAGGATCGCAATGCCTATCTTGAGGAAGAAGTACAGCGCCGCACCCAGGAGGTCGTCGCTATTCAGGACGTAACGATCGTCGCGATGGCGTCGCTGGCGGAAACCCGTGATAATGACACCGGCGGGCATATTCGCCGTACCCAACATTATGTCCGGGCGCTGGCCAAAAAACTGCAAACCCATCCACGTTTCGCGTCATTTCTGAGCGACGAGACCGTTGAGTTACTGTTTAAATCAGCGCCACTGCACGACATCGGCAAGGTGGGGATTCCCGACCGGATTTTGCTGAAGCCGGGACGTTTTACGCCGGAAGAATTCGAGATCATGAAGACCCACGCCATTCTGGGTCGAGATGCGATTGTTGCGGCTGAGGAACATCTGAATACCCCTAAATCCTTTCTGCAATTCGCCCGGGAAATCG
>JAGRHQ010000067.1 GCA_020444905.1 Candidatus Competibacteraceae bacterium | reverse complement strand
CGTCAGTGTGACCGTCGCTCCTGCCGGATACGTCCCACCGCCGCTCACCGTCCCACTACCTGTGCTGGCCGGGTTCACCGTGACCGTGAGCGGGTAGCTCACCGTCTCCCGTCGGGTAAAGGTCGCCCGACAAGTCAGCGCCTGGGCGGGCATGGTGAAACTCGCGGCGCAGGGTTCCGGTTGCCAACCCACGAATTGGCTGTTGGCGTCCGGCGTGGCGGTCAGCGTGATGGTTGCGCCCGCTGCGTACTCCCCGCCGCCGCTCACCGTGCCGCCGCCATCGCCCGCCGAATCGATCTCGACCGTCACCGGACAGCCCGCAGGCGGGGGCGTTTTGACATTCAGCGCGCCGACCCGACACAGGCCCTTGACCGGCTTGGGCGTGCCGTTGTCATCCGCTGTCCCGTCGCCTAATTGACCGGTGTCGTTTTGCCCCCAGGCCCACACCGTCCCGTCGCGTTGCGTCACCAGCGTATGCGCTACCCCGGCGCTGATCGTCTCGGCGCCCGTGACCCCGGTGACGGCCTGGGGCGCACACCGATCGGTGGACGTGCCATCGCCCAACTGTCCATGCCCATTATCGCCCCACGTCCACACCTGTCCATCCGCGGTCAAGGCCACGCCATGCGCCCCGCCGCCGGCCAAGGCGTCCACGTTGCCTAGGCGATTCAGGTTGGGCAGAGACACCGGCGTCGTCTGTTTTTCCCAGGCCGCTTCGCCCAACTGACAGCGGCTGTTATTGCCCCAGCCATAGAAAGTTCCGTCTTCGGTTTGCGCCAGAGTGTAGGCTGTGCCCAATTCCACGTGGGTGCTGGCAAAGCCGCCGGCGATAATAGCGTGCACGCCGGTCAAGCCCGCCACCGGTTTTGCCGTCGCTGACCCGCCGAACGCCCGTTCGTTACCGAGCTGACCGTACTGGTTATCCCCCCACGCCCACACCGTGCCATCCCGTTTCAGCGCCACGCTATGCACTTCGCTGGCCGCCACCGTCACCACGTCCGTCAGCGGCGGAAAGTCCAGGCCCCCATCGCTGCGTTCGACCACCGTCACCACCGGCGTCGGGACATGCGATTCGTCGGCACTGTTATTGCCCAACTGCCGGTAGGAATTATTGCCCCACGCCCACACCGTGCCATCCTGCGTGACCGCTAGACTGTGCGTCTTCCCGGCGGCAATCGCCACCACCTCCCGCAAACCTGGGACTTGAATCGGTACAAGTCGGCTGGTCGTCGTGCCATCGCCCAGTTGCCCGGAGCCATTCAGCCCCCACGCCCACACCGTGCCGTCACTGCGCAAGGCCAGGCTGTGTCGGTCGCCGCTGGCCACTTGCACCGGCGCTTCATCCGCTGCCTGCACCCCCACTGAGGAACTCGCCGCTGCAAAGGGTGACCAGCGGGAGGGGTACGGTTGGTTGCGCCCGGTGCCCTCATTGCCCATCTGTCCGTCCCGGTTTGCGCCCCAGGCATAACCAAAGGCATTCCCCGGGCTGATCGCTAGCGAGTGCGTGCCCCCACCCGCCAACAGCCCGGCGGCGAAAACGCCCGGCGGTAATAGCAAAACCACCAGGCTGATCAACAGAAAAGACAATAGATGCAGCGGATTAAAGCGGGAAGATCGGTTCATGATGGATGACTCGGAAAAGCGATATAGTCAATTATGAATAACATGTACTTTATTGAATCATATCAATTTTACGAACTGCCTTAAACCAGATTAGAAAGCTCATTATCGATCAACGCCTCCAGATCAGCCTCGGACAAATCAGCGATTTCCGCCCGCAGGGCCTCTTCCTCCGTCGAACGAACAGCCGTAGCGGGCGCCTCGGCAAGATCAAGCACATCATCCAGCAGATGTCCGGTCAGGGCAGCAATACTGGGATAGTTAAATAGCAAAGTCGCTGGCAATTTCCCACCGGTCGCTGCGCCCAGCCGGGTGCGCAACTCCAAAGCCAGCAGCGAATCCAGTCCCAGTTCGCTCAAGGGTTGATCGGGATCGATACGCTCGGGTTCAGCAATGCCAAGCACCGCAGCGGCCTCGCCTTGTAACAAAGTCATCAGCCGGGTTTGGCGCTGTTCCGGGGGCATCGCCGCCAGTAGGGAACGGAGATCGACGCTGGAAGGCGCTGCATCCAGGGAACGCTGTTTCCGCGCGGCGCTCACTGCGGGACCACGAACCAATCGTTCGAAGAAAGGGGGAATGCGCGCGCCGTATCCCGCAAGGAAGAGTGGCCAATCCACGGGAATCACTCCAATTTGCGCCCGATGACCTTGCAGCGCGCGACTCAGCGCCTCCAACCCGATAGCTGGCGAGAGGGGTCTGGCGCCGGATGCCTGAAGCCGTTCGGCATAAGCGCCCTCCACCACCGCGCCCATCTCTCCCCAAGCGCCCCAGTTAAGGCTCAGGCCGGGCAATCCATTCGCCTGACGGGCGCAAGCCAGCGCATCCAGCACGGCGTTGGCGGCGGCGTGATTTGCCTGGCCCCGGTTACCGATCAGGGCCGCTGAGGTGGAAAACAACACGAAATAATCCAGCGTCCGGTCGCGGGTCAGGAGGTCCAGATTCCGCGCGCCTTCGACCTTGGCGGGTAACACACTGATAAAACGCTCCCAATTCTGCTGGAGCAATGCGCCGTCGGCCACGCCGCCCGCCAAGTGGAATACGCCTCGAAGCGCTGGCCCTTCACGATCCAGGTCAGCGAATAACTGGGCCATTGCCGCACGGTCCGCGACATCGGCAACCTCAAGCCGGACTTTTGACTCCAGAGTGTGCAAGCGTTCAGCCAGCGCCGGCGGCGGGGCGTGATGACCCACCAGAATCAAAGCACCAGCGCCTTGCTCGGCCAACCATTCCGCCAGCAACGGTCCGAGTCCGCCAAATGCGCCGGTAATCAGATAACTCCCTTGTGGGTTGAGCGTTAGAGGGTCGACCGCCGGCAGCGCAACCGGCGACAATCGACTGGCGTAGCGCTGGCCACCGCGCCAGACTGTTTCCGCTTCGGCATCGTCGCCCAACAACTCACCGGCCAATTCAGCAACCGAATTGAGCGTTGCAGGATCCAGATCGACTCGGCGGCAGCGCAGTTCAGGGTGTTCCAGCGCCGCGACCTTGCCCAAACCCCACAACGCTGCGCCATCGGGTTGAGTGATCGCACCGGCGACATTCTGCGCGCCCTGAGTGACCAACCACAACCGCTCACGCCCCGCGGCAGCCATGGCGCGAATCAGATCAAACGCCTGATGTAAAGCTACTTCACTATCAGCGCCCACACCGCCGGTATAGACCACGCCCGCCGGCGCCGTTTCCGCCAGTCGCAGCAGCGCTTGGGCAATCGGCATCGCCTGACAAACGCCGCCGCGCTTTTGGAGAGCGTCCGCCAGTTCTTCAGCCAACCGCCGGGCGGGACTTTCGCCGCCATCGTGAACGGCGAACAATGGCGCTTCCCAACCCGCGCGCGCCAGGATCAGCGACTGACACGCTTCCCGGTCAATCCCCACGGTAGCTGTAGCGGCAAAACCCTGTTCGGTGAGCAATGCACGCCAGGTTTCCGCCGGCAACAGCGGATGGCGGGGACGCAGATCAGTATCCGTAAAGCGCCACCAGCCCTCGGTCAGGCCAAACACAATATCCCACCAGCGTTGCGGGGTGGTGCTTTCCACCAGCGCCAACAAGCCGCCGGGCTTTAACAAGGCGCGTAGATGAGCCAGCGAGCAACGCAGGTCCGCAGTGGCGTGAACTACGTTGGCGGCGACCACCACATCGAAGCTGCCAAGCGCCAATCCCTGGGTTGCTGGCGGCTGTTCCAGATCGAATCGGCTGAAGTCGATCCCGCGCTGCTTGCTGAAAGTGCGTTGCGCAGCGGTAAGAAAAGCTGGCGCAATGTCAGTGAACTGGTAATGGGCGCTATCCCGATCCTGCAAAAGCGGCAGTAAGACCGCCGTGGTGGCCCCGGTTCCCGCCCCTGCCTCCAGGATGCGCACCGGGCCGGGGCCACGCCGTTGCAACGCCTCGGCAACCGCAGCGGCGATCATGGTGTTTGCCGCCCTGGCCAATTCGGAATCGCTGTAAATATTGTCGTCCGCCGATTCCGAATCGTTGACGCCTACCTGTGGATCGCGGGTAAACAAGAGTTGTAAGGGATCGACTTGCCCGCTCAGAACGCTGGCCAACCCGCCGCCACAGCGTGCGACCAGATCGATTTCCAAAGCATTCGCTGGATAGCGGCTACGCAGTTCTTCCGCCAGCGATTCGCCGCCGATCAGAGCAGCTTCCAGGTCCAGGGCGGCGATTTCAGCAACCCGGCGGAACAAACGTCGCCGGGATTCAATAAGGGTGCGTTCAATCGCTTCGATTTCATGGCCCGCAACGCCTGGCGCCACGCCCAGAGTGCGCAATGCGTCAGCGGCAAATGCGCTTGCCAGCCGTTCCAAGTCATTTGCCAATCCCCGATCTTCCGGTAGTCCGGCATCATGCGATCGGGCCGCTTCAATCAATAGCGCTGGGTCTGCCCAGTCCAGATCAGGCAACGGCGTGGGAATCCAGTCCAACTCCAAGATGGCATCGGTTAGGGGGTCTACCTGCGCGGGCGCGGCCACTCGCTTGATTTGCAGCCCCTCAACGCTCATGCAGATTTGACCATTGGCATCCAGCAACCGGAAATGCCCCACCGCAATGTCAGCGCTGGACAAACCACCGCTGGTTGTCACATGGCACCAGAAGCGTTCCGGGGGACTGCGCCAGAACCGGACCCGGTCAATGGACAGCGGCAAAAACCCGCCCGAAGCGCCATCACCGCTGAACGTCGCGCCCAGGGTCTGGAAACAGGCATCGAGTAACGCAGGGTGGATCGGCAAATCGGACAGATCGCCCAACGCATCCGGCTTACGGATTTCCGCCAACGCTTCGCCTTCACCCCGCCAAAGCGTCTGAATGCCCTGAAACGCTGGCCCCAGGCGGATGCCGCGTTCCGCCAGCAGGGCAAACAGCGGTTCAGCACCCGCTTCGTCGCGCGTCAATCGGGCGCGCAGCGATTCCAGATTTTCACCACTGGACGCCGATTGGGCATCCTCGACCATTCGCCCGGCGACGTGCTGAACCCAGTCTTGACCCTCACGCTGGCTGTGGAGCGTGAAATCCCCGGACGGCTCCAGGATCAACTGCACCTGCACCCCTTCGGCAGGTACGGTCAGCGCCTGGGCAAATACCACATCTTCCAAAGCCGGCGACGGTCGCTGCGTCGCCTGCGCCGCAATCAACGCCAGCACCGTATGCATAGCGCCAGGCACCACGATCTCGCCAAAGACGACATGATCGGCCAGAAACGGCAGGGTCTCTGTCGTCATCCAGGTTTCAAAAAGATGCTGTGGCAACGGCGTATCGAGTGGATGACCCAACAGGCGGTGCGCAGGTTTCCCCGGTCTCTGCTGAGAAAGGCGTGAAGTCTGAGCGGTCAATCTGGAAGTCGCTGGCCAAAAACGCTCGCGGCGGAACGGATAAAGCGGCGCTTCCACCCGGCGCCAGCCGGGACCCCAGTAAGCGTTCCAATCGACGGAAGCGCCTGCGGTGTATAACCGGGTCAGCGCCTCGGTTAAAGCGCGCCGGGGTTCGCTCTCCTGCCGCAGGGCGGCGATGAATTCTGCGTCCTCCACGATCTCACGGCCCAGAGCGGAAAGAATAGGGCGTGGTCCGACTTCCAGAAATACCGTACATCCTCGATCCGCCAGCGCCTGCATTCCTTCGGTGAACGCCACCGGTTGCCGCGCCTGCCGCCGCCAGTAACCGGCGTCGAAATGGTGTATCAGGTCGCCCGTCAGGTTTGAAGCCACTGGCAACCGGGCTGAACGCCAGGCTACAGCCGCCGCTGCTTGTTCCAGCGCGTCAAGACAGGGATCGAGCACCGGGGAATGAAAAGCCGTGGCGACTTCCAGTCGGCGATACGCAATGCTGGCCTGATCCAGCATCGCCAGGGCGCGAGGCAACGCTGCCTTGTCGCCAGACACGACGGTGTTTGCTGGGCCGTTGTGGGCAGCGATGACTGCGCCACTGCCGGTGATCGCAGCAGCCACCGTCTCCGGGGCGGCAAAGGCGGCGACCATGCCGCCCAGACCCGCGGTCGTTCCCATCAAGCGGCCACGCTCGGCAATGAAGACCAGACCTTCCTCCAGCGACATCGCGCCGGCAAAGCAGGCGGCGGCGACTTCGCCCACACTGTGCCCAAGCACCGCTACCGGCTCCATGCCCCAGCTGCGCCATAGTTCCGCGATTCCGTATTCCAGCGCGAACAGAGCCGGTTGCAACAGTTCCGTGCGATCCAGCGGCGCATCCTCAGCCAACAGCAAATCTGTTAACGACCGCTCCAAGCGTCCCGCCAGCGCCGTTTCGCAACGCTCGATGATTTCCCGGAAACGCGGTTCGGCCATCAATCCTCGGGCCATACCGGGATACTGGCAACCCTGGCCGGTGAACAGGAAAGCAATCACCGGCAGTTGCGTGGACCGAACTGGTTGCGCCGACGCCAATGCGGCGCGGGCGTCTTCAGCATTCCCGGCGACCACAGCGATTCGACAGGCATGGTGCGCGCGTCCTGCGCTCAAGGTCGCAGCCAGACCCGCCAGGTCTACGTCCGGCGCGGCCAGCGCGGCGTCTGTCTGGCGCCTCAATTCATCGAGCGCTTCGGGGTCACGGGCGGACAGGCAAAGCAGTCTTCCTGCCTCCCTACTCCCTGTCTCTCTATTTCCCGGCGCTTCCTCAAGCACGACATGAGCATTGGTGCCGGAGAATCCGAATGAACTGACTCCGCCGATGCGCCGGCCCGCGACAGGCGTCCACGGCGTGGCCACGGTGGGAATGTGGAACGGAAAACCATCGGCGGCGATATGCGGATTCAGCGTATGGAAGTGTAAATGAGGGAGATAGGTTGCATGACGCAGAGCCAGCGTTATCTTGATCAGTCCGGCGATGCCCGCCGCAGCTTCCAGATGGCCGATCTGGGTTTTCACCGAACCGACGGCTGGCGGTGTTGTAACCTGTTCACCGCCGAACACCGTGGTTAGGGCGCGCGCCTCGATCGGGTCGCCGAGCGCGGTGCCGGTGCCGTGCGCCTCAATACAGGAAACCTGAGCAGGCTCGACACCGGCATTCGCCAGCGCGGTGCGAATCACCGCAACCTGAGCCGGTCCGTTGGGCGCAGTCAGGCCATTCGAGCGACCGTCCTGGTTGACGGCGCTGCCGCGAATGAGCGCTTCAATCCGGTCGCCCGCCGCCAGTGCGTCAGACAGCCGTTTGAGCACCACCACCCCGCAGCCTTCACCACGAACATAACCATCCGCCGCCGCATCGAAGGTCTTGCAACGACCGTCCGCCGCCATCATCCGCGCCTTGCTGAACCCGATGGTCAATTCCGGACGCAGGGTCAGATTAACGCCGCCGGCCAGCGCCAGCCCGATTTCGCCGGTGCGCAGCGCCTGGCAGGCCAGATGCACCGCGACCAACGATGAGGAGCAAGCGGTGTCCACGACCATGGCTGGTCCCTGCAAACCCAGGGTGTAGGCCAGACGCCCCGCTGCGACCGCCGCCGAATTGCCCAGGCTGGCGTGGGCGTCAATCCAGTCAGCGCTGGCGCGGTCACCGAGAATTTCAGCGTAGTCGTGTGTGCTCAAGCCGACGTAAACGCCGGTGAGGCTCCCGGTCAACCGATCCGGGGCGATGCCCGCCTGTTCCAGTGCATGCCAGGCGACTTCCAGCAGCAGGCGTTGCTGGGGATCGATGCTCAGCGCTTCGCGCGGGGAGATGCCAAAGAACGTGGGATCGAAACAATCAACCGCGTCGACTAAACCGCCCCAGCGCGTGTTCATCTTGCCTGGCGCATCCGGGTCGGGATCATAAAACGCTTCGATGTCCCAGCGTTCCGGCGGAATTTCACGGATCGCGTCGCGCCCTTCCACAAGGGTGCGCCAGAAGGCGGCTAAATCCGGGCCGCCCGGTAATCGGCAAGCCAGGCCAATAATTGCAATCGGCTCATGCGCTCGCGTTTCAACGGCTTGCAGCTTTTCACGCATGTCCCGAACCGCGCCGAGCGCACGCCGAAGCTGTTGGGTGGCGTCTTGATTTAAGTTGTTATTCGACATTGGGTTAACGCTATGCTGACTCTCCAGATCGGGAGAGCGGGGGCCGAAGGAGGAATTGCCATAAAGTGTAGCACTACCGTCTACCGTCCTTGTGCGAGATAACTCAATCAGGCATTGCGCAAAAACATCCTGTAAAAAATATTAAATCCTGCTTGTAGAATGAGACACTCCACTCTATACCTAGAAATGGGAGTCTTCCCGAAAACACTTCCTGGTTTCACGAACCAAGAGTTCTAATATTTTCTTCATACAGGAGGAAGGTGGAGATGGTGACTCAGCGTTTTATTAAACCCATCGTCGGCGCACTGCTGGGAATGCTGTTTACGATCAGTGTTCAGGCTGTGCCAGTATCGTCCATACCCTATTTCTTCCGTGCAAACATTATGAATCCGAACGGGAGTACAGCGGACCTGCTGGTAATTGGCACAACGGTGAGTCCTGCGCAAAACACGAGCGCTTTTGCTACGCAAGGCGCAACCAGCATAGTCTTGCCAAATACCGGGTTTAGTGCTGACGAATTGAGCGCCAGCTCACCCTACAATCCAGAGCAACTGGACCCGTGGACAGTCACCGCAATGAACGGACTTGACACCGCGACAAGCGTTACCAACGATCTTTTTGAAGTGGAAGCGCTGCCCTTTGTCAGCAGCATCAATATCTCCGGCGATTTGCTTACACCTATGATAACGTGGGAATTACCAACGACCAGCTTGCCCTACTCTCGCATTAGAGTCAGGGTAGTCGACTTCGCTGGGGGAGCTTTAGTCTTTACTTCCGATGCACTGCTCATGAACGCCACGACTTACACTCTGCCCAGTGATGTGTTGCAATCGGACCGGGATTACGTGCTGCGGGTCATGCTGGAAGAGGTGCAAGGCAGCGATTTAGTGAATCGTTCCGATACTCGAGTGACTTATACAACTTACCAGGGTCCGGTAACGATCACGGATTCTGAGGTTTATTATTTTAGGCGCACGGTTCGACAAGAGGGAACTGCGGATCGGGATGAGATTTTATTGGATGCAGTCTCGGTAAAGCCTTCCGCAGGTACAACCGTGACTGCAAAAAGTTTGGTTGACGATAGCGTCAACATAAACCTGAATTTTGGGGGCGGTGGCATGTTCCCGAATGAGTTTTTTGCAAGATTCCCCTTCGACAGTGTTCCTGTCGATGTTGCGACGGGGGGGTTCATGATCACCGCTGAAAATAACGGAGTTCAGGACCAGATAGCTACATACGATATCATTGGCGTACAACCCATCGGTTTCCTGGAAAATGTGAGTATTGCCGGTAACCCATTAGCGCCGACGGTTTCCTGGACTTTGCCGACGGTTACGGCGCCGTTCAATATGATCGGCGTACGGGTATTGGAATTTGACGCGAATTTCTACTTCACATCTTCTTTCTCTTCGCCTGGTCTTCCCGCGACGACGACCGCCTATGCCATTCCCGCTGGCGTGTTGAAGCCCGATTCTGAGCGTCAGGCGATCTGGATCCGATTGAGCGACGTCCGTAGTGGGGTGGTGGTCAACCGTTCCGAGTTCCGGATTCCGTATTCGACATCTGGTTTGTCCAACGAAGTCACCCTGATTTCTCACTACTACGTCTCCATTCTGCGCCGCGAACCCGAAGCAGAGGGGCTGGCCTTCTGGCAGAATCTGATTGCTGAACGCCAGAGGGAAGGCATGGACGTCAAACCGGTATTTCGGCAAATGGCGGACTTCTTCTTCAATAGCGCCGAATACCTGGGGAGAAATACCACCGACTTTGAATTCGTCACCAACCTTTATCTCACTTTCTTTCAGCGTGAACCGGACGAAGGCGGCTATACGTTCTGGCTGGAACAATTAGCGAGTGGTATGACGCGCAATGCTGCGATGGCGGGTTTTCTCTATTCTGCGGAATTCACTGACTTTATGCAGAGGCTTGGATTTTGAGAGGCTGTTTAAAAAGTTCAGATTGAATTCTCATGTTGGGATTGGGATGTGGTAAACACGGAGTTCATGAAAAACGTTGGCGTCCTGCGCAAACTCAGCCACTGGGCATCGTTGCAATCCCGGTCGCGCACCCCGTTGTTTATCGCGCTGGGCGCCGGGTTGTTGATCATCGTGGTAATCATCGGGTTTTGGGGTGCAGGCGTTCTCATCGACTCGTTTTCGAAGCCTTCGCTGAAAGCGGAGCCGATCAGGATTGCCGTGGCTAACGCCTTCAGTGGGCCGAATGCCGCTGCCGGCATCGCCATGTTGCGCGGCGCGCAACTGCTCATTGATAAAATCAACGCTGAGGGTGGCGTTCACGGTCATCCTCTGGCGCTCCAGCCGTTCGACGATGTGCGTAATGCGCAACAAGCCGAGCGCGTCGCGGAACAGATCGGCCTCAGTCCGGATATCGTGGCGGTGATCGGTCATGGCTCCAGCACCGCCTCGCGCGCTGCCGGCTCGCTGTACCGATTGTACAAAGTGCCGGCGGTCACGCCGACCTCGACCAATCCCAATGTGACGCAGTTCAATCCTTGGTACTTCCGCGTTATTTTTAACGATGACTTGCAGGCGAACATCCTGGCGCATTACATCAAATCGGTCCTGAATTTCCGGTCCGTAGCCGTTGTGCGCTTGGCGGACGCTTACGCGGCTACCTTGAACCGGACGTTTGAATTCACGGCGGACGCCATCGGGTTGCGCGTCCGCCCCTCGATCGTGCTGTCAGAGCAACCCCGGCCCGAGGAGATCGAACAGGCGGTGTCGCAGTTAGCAGCGGATAGCAAAACACAGGCCATCTTATTGATTCTGCGTCCTTCTCAGGCCAAGCCCCTGGTGCAAGCCCTGCGTCAGCGCGGCGTTACTGCGCAACTGCTGGGCAGCGATTCGCTGGCCTTGGCGGGGTTTAGCGCGGAGCCGACCGCGGAACCGGCTGCTGACCATGAATCTCCGCCCCACTTCACAGAAGGCATGTATATCGCTGCGCCCTTTATTCCTGATACAGCGACCGCGGCCGCCCGGCAATTTATCCGTGATTATGCGGCGATCTACCAGGAAAATCCGGTGTGGAGCGCGATTTACGCTTATGACAGCGCGCAGGTGATCGCCGAAGCGCTGCGGCGATTGCCGGCGATCGATGGGGTTGATGTCCCCGGTCTACGTCAGGCGATGCGTGAGCAACTTGCGGCGATGGATTCACCGGCGAACGCCGCTTTGGGTTTGATGGGGCCGCTGTATTTCGATGCGGAAGGCGACGCCATTCGACCGGTTTATATCGCCCGCGCCAAGAATGGACATGTGACCCCCGCGACCCGCCAGTTGCAGTTCGTTCAGGACCCGGAGCAAGTCAGCGCCTTGCGGGCGCAGGGCGAAAACATCATTGATCTGGGCGACAGCCTGTTGCAGATCGTCCAGGTGGTTTATACCGGCCTGCATTGGAACAAACTGTACGCGATCGACGAAAAGACGCGCACTTTTGCCGCCGATGTGGATGTGTGGTTTCGCTATAGCGGCGCGCTGGACATCGAAAACATTGTGTTTCCCGACGCGGTGACGCCGATCCGCTTGGCGAAGCCCACCGTAATCCGTGACTTGTTCGGCGAGCACTATCGGGCCTTCCGGGTCCAGGGAACTTTTCACTACATCACCACGCACCGAAACCTGATCGACGGCAACGAAGACTTTACTCTCCAGTTCCATCATGCCCATCTGGATCACAATCGGCTGGTCTTCGTCACCGACAGCCAGAACATGGGCTTGAGCGAAGGACACCGGGGATGGGGGCACATTCTGCGCGCAGAGCAGGTGCTGGCGGCTGATTCCGGCTGGGTGATCAAGGATGGCACGGTCTACCAGGAAATCCATAACCGCAGCACGCTCGGCGATCCGCTGTTTCGGAGGATTGCGTTGCCGTACTCGCATTTCTACGCCCGCATCCAGGGTCATCAGGCGGAAGTCTCCTTGCAACGCCAACTCGCCCGGGTTTTGCCCGATCAGTTCAGCGGATCGTGGTTTACCTTCTTCAGCATCCTGTTTTTCGTGAGCTGGACGCCCTGGCTGCAACGCCGCGTTCCGGTGTCCATGGTGTTGCTGCGGCTGCTGGCCAGCGCCTGTCTGCTGTACTTGCTGGAATACCTTTTTAATAGCTTGTATGCCGAACGCCTGGAACTCTATCAACTGGAATTGATGTTGCTCTTCTTCAAGAGCCTGTGGTGGTTGCTGCCGGCGCTCTGCGTGGTTGCGCTGCTGCCGCCGCTGGTCTGGCGTCCCATTGAACGGCAGACGCACTATCCCGTCCCGAATGTCGCCCGGACTTTCGTTAATTTGGTGGTTTTCGGGATCGCCGGCGTGTGCATTCTCGCGTTTGTGTTTGATCGGCCATTGACCACGATTTGGGCGGCTTCCGGACTGTTGACGCTGATTCTGGGCATCGCCCTGCAGAATTTGATTCTCGATGCGTTTAGCGGCCTGGTGTTGAATCTGGAGCGACCGTTTACTTTGTCGCAGTGGATCGGCATCGCGACCCGCTGGTACGGTCGACAGTTCGGGCGCGTTGAGGAATTGAACTGGCGCACCACCCGGATCTGGACCCGGGATAACAACCTGGTGGTGATTCCCAACAGTGTGATCAGCAATGCAGTGATCACCAACTATTCCCGTCCCACCTATCCCAGCCGGATGGAGATCCCGGTCGTGCTGGAATTTTCCGTGCCGGTTGAACGCGCCCAGCAGGTGTTGGAAAACAGCGTTCGGCAGGCGGTCGCGACCGGCGCGTTATTAGGAGATCAGCCGATCCGCGTCGTGGTCGATACGCTGGAAAGCTACGGCGTTCGTTACAAAATACAGGTTTATCATCATCCGGAACGGGTTTCTCCCGAGATGGTCAAGACTGCGGTGAACCGGGCGATTATGGCGGGGCTACAGGCGGAAGGACTCAAAGTTGCCTTGCCGCTGGAACCGTGGTTAATGCGGCGAGGGTTGGGTTAGTAGTTCAAGAGGCGACCCGATCTCCGGCTTGACGGAGAAGAACGTCGATTTCGCAATTAACGCGCCAGCAAAAGCGTGAAAATTGTTAAATCGGCTGGGTCTGGGTTCTCATCGAATATGCGATGCGCCTTTTGTCTTTTTGAAAGCCCCGCCGCAAGCGGCGGAGTTCTTTACTCTCCAGATCGCAGCGCAATCCGTTACCGCTTTTCAATCGGCACATAATCCTGGATAGCGTTGCCGGTATAGATCTGCCGTGGCCGGTGCAAGCGAGCTTTGGTATTGTCGTGAATTTCCTTCCAATTGGCGATCCAGCCGGGCATTCGGCCTATGGCGAACATCACGGTGAACATGTTGAGCGGAATACCCATGGCGCGCAAAATGATGCCGCTGTAGAAATCTACGTTCGGGTAGAGCTTGCGTTCTATAAAATAGGGATCGTTTAAGGCTACATCTTCCAGTTCGCCAGCAATCTCCAGCAGCGGATCCTTGACATTCAGCTTGGCCAGCACCTTGTCCGCCGCCGCCTTGAGAATCTTGGAGCGTGGATCGAAGTTCTTATAGACCCGGTGACCAAAGCCCATTAACCGCAACTTGGAATCCTTGGCTTTAACTTTGGTGACATAGTCGGACACGCTCATGCCGGATTGATTGATGAATTCCAGCATTTCCACAACCGCCACATTCGCGCCGCCATGCAGCGGCCCCCACAGGGCGCAGACACCCGCCGCACAACTGGCGAACATGTTAGCGCCGCTGGAAGCGACCATCCGCACCGTGCTGGTCGAACAATTCTGTTCATGGTCGGCATGCAGAATCAAAAACAGCGAGAGGGCGCGAGTGATCTCCCGATCCGGCACATATTCCCGATAAGGCAGGGAAAACATCATGTGCAAAAAGTTATTGCAATAACTGAATTCGGGATGGGGATACATCAGGGGTTGGCCAATCGACATCTTGTAACTGGCTGCGGCGACGGTGCGCACCTTGGAAATGATCCGCGCTGCTGCCCGCTCCAGCGTTGTTTCATCCTCGATCTCCATCATTTCCGGCTCATAGCAGCTCATGGCGTTGATCATCGCCGAGAGAATGGCCATCGGAGGCGCGTTGGGCGGAAATCCCTCGAAATGATTGCGCAAGCTCTCATGCAACATTTCATTCGTGGTCAGCCGCGCCCGGAAGCGTTGTAATTCCTCGGGTGTAGGAAGACGGCCCCAGATCACCAGCCAGGCGGTTTCAATAAAGGAACCCTTTTCGGCCAGTTGTTCAATCGGGATGCCGCGATAGCGCAGTATGCCCTTGTCGCCATCAATGAAGGTAATGTCCGAGGTGCAGGAACCTGTGTTGCCATACCCCTCGTCCAGGGTGATAAAACCCGTTCGGTCACGCAAGGTGGTGATGTCGATCGCCCGTTCTTTTTCAGTTCCCTCGATGATCGGGAATTCATAGGACTTTCCTTCCAGTTCGATGCGGCAGTTTTGGCTCATGGCTAGGCTCCTAGGATTGGGATAGAGTGAGTTGTTTGGCAAAGCCTGATCATGGAGTCGATTTTTCTCGCTCCGTATGATTTCACAGTTCTTTTGGAGGCCGATCAGTCCTGTTGCGCCTTTTGGGTCAGTCCCAGGCATCTTGGGAGGATTATACAGGGGCAACGCGCGTTGCATAACTGGAACCTTGTGGATTTCCACATATAATCGAATAGTTATTAGATAATTTTAATATTATCTAGTAATAACAAAAGCTTATAGATAAGCGTGAAACCCCCTCTTTGAAAAAGGGGGGCTAAGGGGGATTTTGATCCGCGCCAGGAGGGTTTGGCGTCGTCGGGCGGGCGATCATCAATGACCCCAAGTGCGCTATCACCAGGGCCTGTCTCTACGGTCCGCAAGTCCAGCGGAGTTATGCCGATTGCGCGGAGGGGTATGTGTTCCGAATTGAGCTATGTCCGCCCCGAGATCCGCAAAAAAAGTCCCGAGCCGCGCGTTCCATGCGGCTGAACATCGTCTTGTACAACTCACAGTAAGGATCCTTCTCGAACAAGGAACCATGGACTGTATAGGTTCGCACAGGACAACCGCCATGACAAAGCGATAGATAGTCGCAACTCAGACAGTCACGCTGGATAAGTTGAATCGGGCGTTCATTGAATTGCTGACGGGCGGGACTATTACGCAACAATTCGCCAAAGTTGTCCGATTCAAAAATGTTCCCATAGTGATATTCAGGATAACTGGTCACCCAACAATCGCATTGCGCCACGTAACCTCGGGCGTCAATCGAGACCAGTGCGTTGGCGCAATTGTCACCCCAAATGCAAGGAAGTGTCGCCGATTCATGACTGAAATACTGGAGTAGGGCGTCCAGGGGTCCAACCCGCACCCCTTGATGGTAGCCGCGCTCTAACCAGACTTCGGCCAAATCCGTGTAAAAGCGATTGAGTTTCTGCACTTCCTTCACCGGCAATTCTTTTTTGACGCTGCTTGCTTCGCCTCCAGGGAAGGGCGTATTGACCTGGAAATCGGTAATGCCCAATTCATCGACGAAATGGGTGTAGAACCGTTCGGCGCCGATGTCCAGCGTGGCTTGATTCGGCACCGCGATGACCTGCACATCGATACCCGCCGCCCGCGCTTCCCGCACCCGTTTGCCCCAGATTTCATTATAGCTCTCCGGCCCCTGGCCAAGGAGTCTGCGGTGCAGGTTGGGGTAGTCCAACGAGGTGCCCACGGAATTGCCGAACATTTTGGCAATGATTGAATTCCAGCGGGAACTGTAAGCCAGCATATTGCTTTGCAGGCTGTGGAAGACTTGTTTGCCGCGCGCTTCGGCTTCCCGCTGGATCAAATCGTGAGCCTGCTCGTACCAACTCGGCGGCAGCAGCATGGCCTCGCCGCCCTGCCAGTAGATCGTCACTGCCGATAGCGACTTCTCCACCATATAGTCCAGCACTTTGCGCATAATCTCGCCCAGGCGATCGAGCGTCAACCGGTCAGTGGTTTTGTTCTCGAAACAGTATTCGCAATCTGCATTACATTGCAGGGTGGAGAGCAGGATCAATGAAAAGTGATTTTTCATGGGGGGGTTCCTTAAAAACGGAAGGCAACCTTAATATAGAAGCTTCAGGCGTCAGGTTTCAGGCATCAGGAAAGGAAACAGGGAATTGCTTCTGAATTTGCCCGGTTTCCATGCGGAAAGACAATAACGGGCGTTGTCTAAAGTCGTTGAAGGTTACTTTTCCAATCTTCCATTGCTTCAACTTTTATCGATTCACATTATCACATAGGTCTATCCGCAAGCTTTTCTGAGGAAACAATTATGAAATCTTTACTGAATGTAGCCTTAATCGCCTTGTTAGGCCTGGGGAGCAGCGCTTGCACGGTCCTCATCGATCCCAGTTCCGGCTCCAGTGCGACGACCGCCGGTAACAACAGCGCTGCATTCATGGACCGGCAACAACAGACCACCGAATTTGCCCAGGTTAATTTACTGCGATTGAAACAGGACATGGCGGCGGGGCAGGGGGAATATCTAAGTTCCCTGGCTACGTTACTGAAAGTTGAACCCGATCGCCAATCCGAATTCTTTGCGTTCGCCCAGGAAAAATTCACAACGCTGTTCCCGAGCGACCAAACAACCGCAGAGGAGATGCTGGTTGCGTTAAATCGCGAGATGCGCGCCGATCCGCGCTTTGGCGTTCATGTCGCGTTGAATTGAGTCGAATTCCACCGCTCATTTCATCGGTCATCCGCCGGTGCTGTTTCATCCTTCTGCTTGGGTTTCTACTTCAAGAGAGAGATGCCCACGCCGACTACTTAAACGAACTGCTGGATCGCGCCGACCGGTTGAATCTGGCCGAACGGCGCGAGTGGCGTACTCTGTTGCACTACCGATCCGCCCCGGATGGCGAGCGCGTTATCAGCGATGCTGATGATGCCCGCTTCTTTCTCGCGCCTACGGGTAAAAACGACCCGCAAGCGGAACTGGCCGCAACCTTGCGCGCCTTTTTTATTACCAAGCCGGTTAGCGCTGATCCGCAACCGGCCCAGTGCGCGTTCATTGCCCGCTACCGCTGGTTGAAGACGGCACTGGATGTTGATGATCAGCGCTTGCCGCCGCAACCCTGTGTGCGCTTTCAGCATTGGCTCCGGGAGCTGAACGCTGAATCCGTGACCTTAGTATTCGCTTCGGCCTATCTCAACAATCCCGCCTCGCTATTTGGCCACACTTTGCTGCGACTCAATCAACGCGGCCAGACCGACCGCACCCGTCTCCTGGCCTATACCATCAATTATGCTGCTGACGACTCGGGCAGCCACGGCTTGATGTATGCCATCGATGGAATCACCGGCGGTTTTCGGGGCCAGTTCGACATTCAGCCCTATTACCAAATGGTGCGAATCTATAGTGATCTGGAAAGCCGGGACATTTGGGAATACCGACTGAATCTGTCTCCACTGCAA
>JAGRHQ010000066.1 GCA_020444905.1 Candidatus Competibacteraceae bacterium | reverse complement strand
CTTGTCCTATATCATCGCCCAGCATGTCTCGCCCACCCACATCAGCATGTTGATGAGCCTGCTCTCGCCGATGACAAAACTGCAAGTGGAAGACCTGGTGGACCGCCAGTCGCCTAAACCAGGTGTCGTCTACATCACCCCGCCTAACAAGGACGTTATTCTGGAGCAGGGTCAACTGCGCCTTACGGAACCTCAAGCTGCAATTGGCCCCAAGCCTTCGGTCAACCATTTCTTTCACTCCCTCGCCGACGAAGTGGGAGAACAAGCCATCGGCATCATTCTCTCCGGCACGGGTTCCGACGGGGCGGCAGGCATCCGCGCCATTAAAGCAGCGGGCGGCATCACCATCGCCCAGGAACCGGAGACAGCTAAATATGACGGCATGCCCAAAGCTGCTATCCATACCGGCAATGTCGATCTCATCCTGGCTCCAGGCAAGATCGGCCCCGCCCTCGAACGCCTGCTAACCCTGCCTCGGGGCCTGCCGCTTGACGCCGATGAGGCGTCAGACACCGACGAATACACCCAGATTAGCAATCTGGTGCGGATAAATACGGCCTTCAAGCTCAATGACTACAAACCGGCCACGGTGCGGCGGCGCATCGCTCGACGGATGAATATCGTTGGCGTCGACACGCTCAAGGCGTACATCGCGTATTTAGAGGACCATCGCGAAGAATCACATGCTTTGATGCGTGACGCCTTTATCAGCGTGACCGCTTTCTTTCGCGATCAGGATGCTTTTTCCGTCCTGGCGCAGATGATCAAAAAGGTTGTACAGGAACGCGAAAACAGCGAGGTCATCCGCTGCTGGGTGCCAGGCTGCGCTTCGGGCGAAGAGGTTTACAGCATCGCCATGCTGTTTGAGGAAGCCCTACGTAATCAGGGCAAAGCGAGCTTGCAGTATATGATTTTTGCTTCCGATCTGGATGACAACGCTCTCGAACGGGCGCGAGCCGCTCTTTACCCGGTAAGCGAACTGGAGAATGTGCCCAAAGCCTTGCGCGACTTTTACATGCAGATCATGGGAGACCACTATCGCATCATCAAGAACATCCGCAATCGTATTGTCTTCGCCCGACAGAACGTCATTGAGGACCCGCCTTTCGCCCATCTGGACTTGATCAGTTGTCGCAACTTGCTGATTTACCTGAATCCACCGGTGCAGAAGCGGGTTCTGGAAATTTTCCATTACGCCCTTAATCCTGGCGGCTGGCTGTTTCTCGGTAAATCTGAAACGATCGATCAGCACAATGACCTGTTCAAAGTCGTGGACCGCCGCACCCGCCTTTACCAGCGCCTGGAGGGGATACCTCACTATGTATTGCCTATCGGCGTATCCCGGGATCAGTCCGGGAATCAGGAAAGTGGGCGCGCCATCGCCACCAGCACCGATTGGATCAGTATGCGCACCCTGGAGGAGTTGGCCGAACGCTATGCGCCCCCCTCCCTGGTGATCAATACCGAGGACAACGTGGTCCATTTCCACGGCAATCTGAAGCCTTTGCTCAATTTCCCCAAGGGACGAGCGGATTTATATCTGTTCGAGCTGGTGGACCCCGCCCTGCGCGCCGAGTTGCGGGCGCTGGTCTACCGCTGCCGCCGTGACTTGCAACTAGCCCAGGGTAGCGCCTGGCCTATCGAAATCAATGGCCAGCGCCACACCGTAACCCCGGTGGTGAGTCCCCTGGATGTCGGCCGGAAGGCGCTGCTCCTGATCTCATTCCCGGTCACCCGTTTGGAAATAGAAGGCAAACGGGCTATGGTGAGCGCCACGAGCGATGAGCGGGATAACCTCATTATCAGAGAGTTGGAGCAGGAGCTGGCTAACACCCGCACCCATCTCAATGTCGTCGTGGAAGAACTGGAGACGTCTAACGAGGAACTGCAATCGCTCAATGAGGAATTGCAGTCCACCAACGAAGAGCTGCAATCCGCCAACGAAGAGCTGCAAACCGCCAACGAAGAATTGCAGTCGACGAACGAAGAGCTGCTGACGGTCAACGAGGAGTTGCAGGTCAAATCGGCGGAACTGGAAATCACCGCTAGCGACCTCATCAACGTCAAGGAAAGCCTGACTTTCCCCTTGATCGTTGTCGACGAGCAACTACGCATTACTCAGGCCAACGCGGCGTGCAGCGCCATCGTCGTCATAGATGCCCCACTGGAGGGCAGCGCTCTCAACAGCGTGCAATGGCGGGTAGAGATTGCCGGCCTGAGCGGCCAGGTGCGTAGCGTTCTCAAGGACGGTCAACAACATCGGACCACGATCTGCTCCGAGAAAGGCTCCATCTATAGCTTGAACATCATGCCCTATCGCCAAGAGCAAGGCGCCATTACCGGTGCTGTACTCATTTTCGAGGATATCACGGTCCAGTATGAGGCCGGGCAGGCATTGCGAGAAAGCGAAGAGCGCTTCCGGCAAGTAACTGAATCCTTGCCGCAGTTGATCTGGACTTGCACGGCTGACGGCGTGTGTGACTACCTCAGCCCACAATGGATGCGTTATACCGGTAAGATCGAGGCTGAACGACTGAACAACGACTGGTTGGAGCAACTCCATCCCGAGGATCGCCAGCGGACGCTCTTGGAGCAACTCCATCCCGAGGATCGCCAGCGGACGCTCGACGAATGGCAGACCACCGTCGCGCAAGGGCGTCACTTTGCCAGCGAGTTTCGCATCCGCCGGCATGATGGCGCCTATCGCTGGTTTCACACGTTGGCTGTGCCGCTGCGCGATGAACAAGGCGCTATCGTCAAGTGGTTTGGCAGCAATACGGATATCGACGATATCAAGCAGACTGAGAAAGCGTTGCGGGAGAGCGAGGAGAAATTTTATCAGGCCATGCTCCATGCTCCGATCGGCAAAGCCTTGGTCGCGCCAAATGGCCATTGGCTCGATGTCAATCCGGTGCTGTGCCGAATCGTCGGCTATACCGAAGCTGAACTTCTAGCGCGTGACTTCCAGTCCATCACCCATCCGAACGATCTCGATGTCGATCTGGCCTATGTTCAGCAACTGCTGGCCGGTGAGATCGAAACCTATCAGATAGACAAACGCCTTCTCCATCAGGACGGGCATGTAGTTTGGATCCAGCTTAATGTTTCGTTAGTGCGCGACGGTTCCAGGGCACCATGCTACTTCATCTCTCAAATCCAGGATATCACCGAGCGCAAGCGGGCGGAAATAATCTTAATCGAAGCGCACGCCAAAGCCGAAGCCGCTAATCGCGCAAAATCAAATTTTCTGGCGAACATGAGCCACGAAATTCGCACGCCAATGAATGTGGTGCTAGGACTAGCGCAGTTGCTGTTGGATACCGAACTCACCTCCCATCAGCGCGATTACCTGACAAAGTTGCACCATTCAGCCCGTTCGCTGCTGGGTATCCTTAATGACATTCTCGACTATTCCAAGATTGAGGCCGGCAAACTGAACCTCGAAGCGGTTGAAATCGAGCTTGCCGAACTCCTTGAAAGCACGTCTCGTTTGTTTAGCTTGGCCGCAGAAAGCAAAGGCATCGAACTAACCTTTGATATAGCCCTGGATATTCCGCCGGTGTTGATCGGCGATCCCCTGCGCCTCAAGCAAATTCTCAACAATCTTCTGGGCAATGCCGTCAAGTTCACCGACCAAGGCCACATCCAGTTGTCAATCAGGCAGTTACAGAAGCAGGATGACGATATGACCTTGCAAATCTCGATCCACGACACCGGGATCGGCATGGCGCCCGAACAAATTGGCCGGCTGTTCCAGGCGTTTGAACAGGCCGACGCTTCGACCACCCGCCAGTTCGGCGGCAGTGGGCTGGGGTTAGCCATCACCAAGCAATTGGTCGAAATGATGGGAGGGAACCTTTCGGTCGAGAGCGAGCAGGGACAGGGCAGCGCCTTTACGTTCACTGTGTGTCTGAAAATTCCGTTCAACTCAGCCCAGCAACACACTGCCACTGCGCTGCACAGCATGCGGACTCTGATCGTGGAGAACCACGCGGTTTCCTGCGATGTGCTGCGCAATATTCTAGCGGGCTGGTCATTCCAGGTCGATGCCGTCCACTCAGTCGAGGAGAGTTTGGCGAAGGCCGTGGACATGCACCGCAGTGGACAACCTTACGAACTGGTTCTTGTCAATTGGAAGCTATCGGGCATCGGCGGTATTGAATTCGTTCGCCGATTTCGGGAGGAAGCGGCAAAACTATCTACGAGTATTTGTCAGACCATCGTAGTCATGGCGACCGCCTACCGGCACCAAGAGATTCAGCAAGCGGCTCAGGATCTTCAGATCGACGCTATCCTGGAAAAGCCGGTCATACCTTCGCGGCTTTTTAATCTGGTCAATGGCTTACAATCTGGAAGTCGGCAATCTGAAAGACTGGGTTCTGAGTGCTCCCCATGCAGCGATCTACAAGATGGCCGCAATCGTCTGCAAACGCTTCAGGGTTCCCGGCTCCTGCTGGTCGAAGACAATCTCACCAATCAACTAGTCGCGCAGGATTTGTTGAAGAAGATGGGGCTGTCTGTCACCACCGCGAGCAATGGTCGCGAGGCCATCGAACAGGCGTCGGTTCAGCGCTTCGATATCATTCTGATGGATTTGCAGATGCCGGAAATGGATGGTCTTGAAGCGACAAAACACCTTCGCGCTTTGCCCGAAGGGCAAACAGTGCCGATTATCGCCATGACGGCGGCGGTGATGAGCGCTGATCGTGAAGCCAGCCTGTCGGTGGGCATGAACGACTTTATGACTAAACCCATTGATGTCGACAAACTGACCTCTATATTGCTGCGCTGGATTCCGCCGATTGCGGATGACAAGTCGCCTATCCCGCCTAAGACAGCCACGGGCACCGCAGGATCACCCTTTTCAGTGGCCGGACTGGATCTTGCGAAAGCGGTCATGCGCCTGGGAGGGGATTGGGCGTTACTGCGCCGTACTTTGCACAATTTCGCGCGTGACTTTGCCGACAGCACCACCGCACTCGATGAATATCTTGCCCAGGGCCGTTGGCCGGAAGCCCGGCGTCTGATCCATACGATCAAGGGCATGGCGCTTTCCATCGAAGCCCATCCTCTGCATGAAATCGCCGAGCAGTTTGAACAGGAACTGGAGGCGACCCAATATCGCTCCAAAGAGCGCTTTCAGGCTGCCCTGACCGAGACGCTGGCCAAGATCGCCGCCGCGCCGGAAACCGAATCGGCTGGGTTGAGTGACCCCAACAATGCGCAAATAAAGACGCTGGTCGACGAAATACAAGCTACCCTAGCGTTGTCCGGTTTCGTGGCGCCCGCTTTGATCGATGCGCTAGGCCAGCATTGCGCCCAACCGAAACAGCGCGCACTTTTTCTGAAATTCAAAAGTCAGGTGGATGTCTTCAACTACGCTGCCGCCCAAGCCACGCTGATCGAGCTGGCTGCCCTGAGCCAAAAGGATAGCGAAGGTTGATTCCATGTCTCCGGATGAAGAACTTCTCGCCCCGCGCCGTCGCCCCATCCTCCTGATTGTTGACGACACACCGGCGAATATTCAGATTCTTGCGCAGGGTTTGATGGACCAGTATGACATTCGAGTAGCCACCAGCGGCATGGCCGCTCTGGAGCTTCTGCAAAAAACGAATAGACCCGATCTTATTCTCCTTGATGTGATGATGCCGGAAATGGATGGGTACGAAGTCTGCCGGCGTATCAAGCAAGACTCGGCACTGTGGGATATTCCGGTGATCTTTGTCACGGCGAAAGGGGATAGTGTTGATCAGCAACGAGGGTTTAATCTCGGTGCTGTCGACTACATTACGAAACCCATCGAAATACCGTTGGTTCGGGCGCGAGTCGGCGTTCATGTCCGCCTGAAGCTCAAATCGGAACGCCTGGAGCAATTGGCGCTCCTGGATGGCCTGACAGATATCCCCAACCGGCGTGCGTTGGAGGAGACGCTGAAACGTGAGTGCGCGCAATCGCACCGCCACCGAGCGCCACTTTCTATCCTGATGGTCGATGTCGATCATTTCAAAGCCTTTAATGACTGCTATGGCCACGGTGCAGGTGACGAATGCTTAATACGTGTAGCGCATGCGCTCGAAAGGGGTTTACGGCGTCCGGGTGACTTTGTGGGACGCTATGGCGGAGAAGAATTTATCGTCATTCTCCCCGCCTGCGATCAGGCCGGGGCGGTTGTCATTGCAGAACATTTGCAGCAGCAAATTGCTGATTTGCATATCCCTCATGCTTGCTCGTCAGCCACAGATCATGTGACGATAAGTATCGGTCTCACGTCGAGGCAGGCCAAATCCAAGGACGCATGTTATGAAATGCTCCATGAAGCTGACCAGGCGCTGTATGCCGCCAAAGCGCAAGGTCGTAACCGGGTCAGTGTCTTGTAGGGACAGGGCTGTTAAATTCTACGGAAAGGAGAGAAGTAAATGCTTACGAATTGCCCCGCTCCAAGGGTCTCTTGCAATACAGTGGCAAACCCGGATGGTGATATACTTCGTTCCCTTACATGAACCGGCAGTTCGGACGGCGCGGAGCAAGACCGCCGATCCCCTGACATTTTAGATGAGTGGCAGCAGCATGGCAGAAAATCGTTATCTCCTGAATACGCAATTGGCGCAGATGCTCAAGGGCGGGGTCATCATGGACGTGGTGAATGTGGAACAAGCGCAAATCGCTCAGGAAGCCGGCGCAGTGGCGGTTATGGCCCTGGAGCGGGTGCCGGCGGATATCCGCAAGCAGGGCGGTGTGGCGCGCATGTCTGACCCGGACTTGATCAAGGCTATCAAGAAAGCGGTGACGATTCCCGTCATGGCCAAGGCGCGCATCGGCCATTTTGTCGAAGCGCAGATTCTCCAAGCCCTCAAGATCGATTACATCGACGAAAGCGAGGTGCTAACCCCTGCGGATGAGGAATGCCATATCGACAAGACTTGCTTTGAGATTCCTTTCGTTTGCGGGGCGCGCAACCTAGGCGAAGCGTTGCGGCGGATCGCTGAGGGTGCGGCGATGATTCGCACTAAGGGCGAGGCTGGCACCGGCAATGTCGTTGAAGCGGTGCGGCATATGCGAACTATGAACCGGGAAATTCGCCAACTGGTCAACATGCCGGTCGAGGAAGTGGTGAGCTTCGCCAAGAATAACGGTCTGCCCTATGAACTGGCGCTAGAAGTCAAAAAGCTGGGCCGATTGCCGGTGGTCAATTTCGCCGCGGGCGGCATTGCGACTCCGGCGGACGCGGCGTTGATGATGCAATTGGGTTGCGACGGTATCTTTGTCGGTTCCGGTATCTTCAAATCCAGCAATCCGGCACGGCGCGCACGGGCCATTGTCAAAGCGACGGCTTACTTCAACGACCCAGAGAAGATTCTGGAAGCGTCGATGGATCTTGGCGACGCCATGCCGGGTTTGGATGTCGCTTCGATGCCGAACGAGGAGCGCCTGGCGGGACGTGGCTGGTAATGACGCAATGACTGCGGTCGTCGCCGACTCCGGTGCAATTGGCGTTCTCGATTTACAGGGTGGCGTACAGGAACATCTGGATCATTTGCAACGGATCAGGATCGCGGGCCGGTCAGTTAAACATGCCGCTGATTTGGCAGGACTGGCCGGGTTAATCATCCCTGGCGGCGAGAGCACCTGTCTGTCGCGGTTGCTAGATATTTTCGGCCTGCGCGCGGAGATCGAGGCGCATTATCGTCAGGGCTTGAAACTTTGGGGTACCTGCGCCGGGGCAATTCTGCTGGCGCGGGAGAATGTGGGCGAAGCACCGTTTTTTGGCCTGATTGATATCGCCGTCAGCCGCAACGCCTTTGGTAGTCAACTGGACAGTTTCCAATGCGAAGCGCTGGCCCCGACGGTCGCCCCAGAACCGATTCCTCTAACCTTTATTCGCGCGCCGAAAATTGTGGGGACGGGTCCCGACGTGCAGGTGCTGCTGTCCATGCAGGACTATGTTGCCGCTGCCGAGGACGACCGGATTCTGGTCACGGTCTTTCATCCCGAACTGACGCCCAGTCTCGCATTTCACCGTTATTTCGCTCGGAAATGCGGTTTACACCCTGCCGGCGATGAGAAAACCGCTCTCGATCCCGACTGGACGCCGCAAAGTTGGATTCGCTTCGGTCCTCACGTTTGACGATCCGGTTTTTGCCGCATTTCGTAAAAATCCGCTACGAACTTCTCCAACCGTTCCGCAACGATTGCCGCCCGTAAGTCGCGCATCAAATCCTGGTAGTAATGCAGATTGTGGATAGTATTCAGCCGCGCGCCGAGAATCTCATGGCAGCGATCAAGATGGCGCAGGTAGGCCCGGCTGTAGTGCTGACAGGTATAGCAGCCGCAGTGTTCATCCAATGGCCGGGTGTCGGTGCGGTACGTGCTGTTGCGGATGCGAATATCGCCCTGGCGGGTGAACAAATGACCATTACGAGCGTTGCGCGTCGGCATCACGCAATCGAATAGATCGACGCCCCGGCGCACCGCTTCAACGATATCCTCTGGTTTGCCGACCCCCATCAGATAGCGCGGCGCATTTTCCGGCAAGAGTGGCGTGGTGCATTCCAGCATCGCCAGCCGCTCCGCCAGGGGTTCACCTACCGCTAGTCCGCCAATGGCGTAACCGTCAAAGCCGATCTCTCGCAAGCCTTCGGCGGAAATACGGCGCAGGGGAGGGTACATCCCACCTTGTACAATGCCGAACAATGCTGAAGGGTTGTCGTCGTGCGCAACTTTGCTGCGCCGCGCCCAGCGCAACGACAATTCCATGGACTGGCGAGCTTCAGCTTCCGTCGCGGGGTAGGGCGTGCATTCGTCGAAGATCATCACGATGTCAGCGCCCAGCGCCCGCTGCACCGCCATCGACTCCTCGGGTCCCAGAAACACCATACCGCCATCCACTGGCGACTGAAATTTCACCCCGGCCTCGGTAATCTTGCGAATCGCCGCCAGGCTGAAGACCTGAAAACCGCCGGAATCGGTCAAAATCGGTCCGTTCCAGTGCATGAAACCATGCAATCCGCCGTGTTGCTCAATAATGGGCGTACCGGGCCGCAACATCAGGTGAAAGGTATTGCCCAGAATGATTTCCGCGCCGCCGGCGCGCACTTCTTCCGGGGTCATGGCCTTGACCGTGCCATAAGTGCCGACTGGCATGAACGCCGGCGTTTCCACCGCGCCCCGGGGAAAGATCAGCCGACCGCGCCGCGCCGCACCGTCGGTTTGAAGGAGTTGGAAGTGCATGAATATCATAAAATTATTCGAACATATCACCGTCAATTGTAATACCAATTCCTGTCAGGTTTAATCCGAAAAACGGATGAACCGCCAAGACACAATTCAGTTAGAAGGATAGTATGCACATTCATGCCAAATCAGTGTTAAACCGGCGTCGAAAATGCCAAGCGGCCATCGATTCTGACTATCGTAAACAATGCACAATCTTCATCGAAAACCGCCATGCCCTCTCCTGTCCAAACGATCCATACCGTTTCCGAACTGACGCAAACCGCCCGTTTACTATTGGAGAGCCACTTTCCGAGCGTTTGGGTACAAGGCGAAGTTTCCAATTTGTCTCGCCCCGCTTCCGGACATCTCTACTTCTCGCTCAAGGACGCCAAGGCGCAAATCCGTTGCGCGCTGTTCCAGAACCGCGCCGGACTGCTATTCCGCGATGGTCTGCGCAATGGGCAACAAATGCTGGCGCGGGGTCGGATTAGCCTGTACGAGCCGCGTGGCGACTTCCAGCTCATTATCGAGTATTTCGAAGAAGCCGGGGTTGGCGCGCTGCGTCAAGCCTATGACGAATTACGGTTACGGCTGGAACGGGAAGGACTGTTTGCTCCAGAACATAAACAACCTCTGCCTCGCCTTCCCCAACGCATCGGCGTCATCACTTCACCAACCGGCGCTGCGCTGCGCGATGTGCTCACGACGCTGCGCCGCCGTTTCCCCAGTCTGCCGGTATTGCTTTACCCGGTTCCGGTGCAAGGCGCTGGGGCGGGAGCGCATATTGCCCAGGCTATTCGACAGGCTACCGAGCAGCGGGAGTGCGATGTGCTGTTGCTGGTGCGCGGCGGCGGTTCGCTGGAGGATCTGTGGGCGTTTAACGAAGAAGCTGTGGCGCGCGCCATTCACGCTTGCTCGATTCCGCTGGTAACCGGCATTGGTCATGAAACCGACATGACCATTGCTGATTTCGCTGCTGATCAACGCGCTGCCACACCAACCGCAGCGGCAGAACTGACCAGTCCCGATCGACGCGAATGGCTGCGCCAGGTTTGGTTGCTGGATGAACGGCTGGCGCGGGCGCTGCGCCAACATCTGGAAAGTCAGGGCCAACGCTTGAACGCACTGGCCCACCGGCTGGAGCGGCTGCATCCTCGCCAGCGTTTGCGCGATCGCGCCCAGCGGCTTGACGAACTGGATCAGCGTCTGCTGGTCGCCACCCGCCAGCGTCTGCAAACGGACGCTCGACGCTTGCAAGGTTTGAGCGCGCATTTACAGGCTCTGAGTCCACTGGCGACGCTCAATCGCGGCTATGCTATTGCGCGTCGATATCCAGATGGAGAGATTCTGCGCCAGGCCAGCCGGGTTAACACGGGCGATCTAGTCGATATACTGCTTGGCAAAGGTCGCCTGAAATGTGAAATTCAGGCGATTTCTGCGCTAGACTCGACTCGATAAGTAATTTAGAACCTGATTCCATCGTTACCGCCAAATCTTCGATAATCATGCCGACGATTCTGATCGACCAGGAAAGACGCGAGTCTTATCGACTCCAGTTCTCTTCCGCTAAACGTCCGCAATTCCTGATCAATGATAACCGTCACGCTGTTGTAGACTGTTCAGCTCACGGCGTTCGCTATACTGTTTCTCCTGGAACCCCGCCAGCGCCTGGCGAACACATAAAAGGGCTGCTGTGCTTTTGCCATGGAGCGCAAACTCCGGTGCTGGGCGTGGTGATGCGCGTTGAAGGGGGTGAAATTGTTCTCCATATCCCGTACCGGGAGATTCCCTCCGCGATCCTGCGCAGCGAGGAACGACATCTACTCAAGACATCCGCCGAAAACCTGGTTAAGACCATAACTCGCGTTACAACCCCGTCCCTGCCTGATTCATCCGCTGCGACCCAGACCACGGAAGGCGAGGAACGACGCGAATTCCATCGTGTCTATTATCCAATCACCGCATGCCCTTCCCTGTTCCTGGAGGGGAAAAAAGCTTTTCTGATTGTGGATATTTCGGTGCGCGGCTTGCGCTACGCAGCTCCCAAGGCTCCAGCCCCGCACCTGTACCACTTGATTAAGGGTATCCTCCATTTCCAGCGTGGTCCCCAGGTCAACATCGAAGGCACGGTAATTCGTGCGCAACACGACGAAGTCGCGCTTTATCTTCACCAGGAAATTCCCCTTAACATTCTCTTGACTGAGCAACGCCAATTGCATAAAAACTACCCGATGTGGCCACCCTGATCGGCCTAACCTATCGCCAAATGTAAAAAATACTGACAGGAGCAACATCTTGGTCCAAGCGGCTAAATCTCCAGAAATGATCTCATCAGAGGAAGAACGGCGCAGGTTTCATCGCATCCGGTATCCTCGCGCAGAACGCCCTTCGTTTTTCCCAGAAGGAAAGAATGCGCATCCCGTACTGGACGTTTCAGGACACGGTTTGCTCTATGCCTGTCCCGATCATCAACCGCCGAGCCTGCATGAACCGATTAAAGGGGTTCTCCACTTCCGGCGCGGCGCAAAGATCCCCATTGAAGGAATAGTAGTGCGCAATCAAAACCAGCAAATCGCGCTTTATCTCCACAAGGAAATTCCTTTCAACATTCTGCTTGTCGAACAACGCTATTTGCTCAACCACTATCCGATGTGGTCGTAGTCGCTGCGTTAGAATCGCACGCCATGAGACGAGAAGATCGGTAATTCGCCAATATCTTCTTCATCGCCAACCATTCATGTCAAGCACGATCCCAGGGTAATCGGCTATCCTATGCGCCTTTCCCGGCCCACTTAACAGGATTGACCCTCATGAAACTGGATACGATCAGCCGCTACCCAGAAACCACACCCAAATCGACGCCGTTGCTGTTCGTGCATGGTTCATTTTCCGATGCTCGGGTTTGGGATCAAAACTTTTTGCCCTACTTTGCCCATCAGGGTTATGAAGCGCACGCGTTCAGTCTGCGCGGTCATGGTCTGAGCGAGGGGCATGAACGGCTACACAGTTGGCGCTTGGCCGATTACATTGCCGATCTGGAAAAGGCGGTGAGCGCCATGCCCAATCCGCCGATGCTCATCGGTCACTCAATGGGCGGCATGGTGATTCAGAAATACCTGGAAAACCATACCGGGATCGCCGGGATGGTCTTGATGGCTTCCGTGCCGCCGCAGGGTCTGTTGCCCAGCAACTTGCACATGGCCATGCGTCATCCCATCCTGTTCCAGCAGATGGTGATGTTTTCGCTGATGGGTCCCCGTTACGGCTCGCCGGATATGATGCGCCGCCTGTTGTTTTCCCCGGAAACACCCCAGTCAAAATTGCAGGAATACTTCGATCTGGTGCAAGCAGAATCGCAGATGGTGGCGATGGACATGATCTGGTTTAACCCGCTGCGGTTGAAATCCGGTCAGCTATGGCTGCCGCTGCTGGTGATGGGCGCGCAGAACGATGTATTTGTTTCACCGGCCATGGTGCGGGAAACCGCGCGCTTCTATCGCACCGAGGCGCAGATTATTCCGAACATGGCTCATGCCATGATGCTGGAAAGCAATTGGCGCGAGGCGGCGAATGTCTTATTCCACTGGCTGGAACGCACGGTCAGCGCCCAACCAGTGACCGATGCGGCTTGAAGGCTTCTCTACCGGGGCGGAAAAGCGACAAGCCCCTCTCATCAAGGCAACAGCACGGTTGAACCGGTCGTCTTGCGCGCTTCCAGATCGCGGTGCGCCTGAGCAGCCTCAGCCAGAAGGTAAGTTTGCCGCACTTCAATGTTGACCGCGTTAATCGCGATGACCTCGAATAATTCCGCCGCCGTCGCCACTAGATCCTCCCGCTTGGCGGTATAGGTCATCAGCGTTGGCCGCGTCAGGAATAGCGAACCCTTGGCGGCGAGTATTCCCGGCTCAAACGGCGGCACCGGGCCGGATGCATTGCCAAAGCTGACCATCATGCCCAAGGGCCGCAGGCAATCCAGCGATCCCATGAACGTCTCCTTGCCCACTGAGTCATAAACGACCGCGACGCCTTGTCCGTTGGTGATGTCGCGAACCCGATCCACAAAGTTCTCGCGGCTGTAAACAATGGCGTGGTGACAACCGTGGGCGCGGGCGATTTCCGCTTTCTCGTCGCTGCCGACCGTGCCAATCACCAACGCCCCCAGTTGTCGCGCCCATTGACTGGCGATCAAACCGACTCCCCCAGCAGCGGCATGGAGCAAAATAGCGTCGCCGGGTTGCACCCGGTAGGTGCGCCGCAATAAATACTGGGCAGTCATTCCTTGCAGCATCATGGCGGCGGCGGTCTGATCGTCAATGGTTTCGGGTAGCGCCACCACCCGGTCGGCGGGGATTAACCGGACTTCTGCATAGGCCCCAACTGGGGGACTGGCGTAAGCGACCCGGTCGCCAACCTGGAATTCCGTTACGCCTTCGCCAACCGCCTCCACGCGCCCCGCACCCTCCATACCGAGCGTCCAGGGCAATGACGGCAACGGGTACAGACCGGTACGATGATAAACATCGATATAGTTCAGGCCAATAGCAGCCTGGCGGATGCGCAGTTGACCAGCGCCGGGTTCGCCGACGTTAACGTCTTCCCAACGCAGAACTTCCGGCCCACCATACTCATGGATGCGAATCGCTTTGGACATGAATCGTCTCCTTAAATCCGTAATGTTGACATCCTCCCCGGCCTAAAGACCGGGGATTTCTCTGTAGAGGGTATGATGCCCCATACCGAGAGCACTGAATGCTCTCTGATCTCCCCTATAGAGCAGAGGCCCTATAGGTGGCGCAACCCACCGGCAACAGGTGAGCCGAAACGCTTGGTTTTTGAAGGTCGGTGGCGTAATCGCGGTGACCGACTGACGCATTTTAGCAAAGAAAGGCAAACTTCGTTCGCCGCGATCTACATCCCCGCCCTAAAAGACGGGGTCTTTCGCGCAAAATATGGATAAGAAGTACGGCTCATGAGGCCATCCGTGTGAGCACTAGGCAACCGCACCGTTAAGATCGAGGATTGGCTCCCCGTGGAAGATTGTCAAAGGGGGAGTCGTGGAAGTAGATGAAATGTAACAAAATGCCGGCGAGAAGGGTTTGACTATACCGGGCTTTGGCCGCCACCTCGAACAGTCCATGAGGCTGAAGACCAGAGACGAACTGCAGTAGACCTGGATCAGGACGGGGATGGCTTAGCGCTTACCGGTGCTTACCCCGGTTTTCTGTTCCATTGATCCCCAAGCTCCAACGTAGCGAGGATTTCCGGCAGCAGCGAGTGGACCAGTAACAAGGTGCATACCAACGCTGCAAAGTTGGCCAAACAGGTGCGGGAGCATTCGGTCAACGGTGGGCTAACCATATCAGGAATCAGATAGAGCCGGGCAAAGCGCTTCAACACAGACATGGGCAATTGCATAATTCTTCAGCCTTCTACACGCCAATCTAACCGGTATCCCTGAATCAACCGTCATGGAATAGTTGCGCAGCCGTCGTTGTCAGCGACCACTCCAAATTTCAACCGCCGGTATAGTTCATGTGGCGCAGGATGACCGGTTGGCCGCCGAGCTGGAACTCATGACCGCGCGGCTTGATCGCCATCGCCGCAACAATCGCCTGTTTTAATCGTTCCCGATGGCCCGGATGGGCGCGCAGGACACGGCGCAAATCCACCGAATGCTCCTGCCCCAGACAGAGCAATAACCGGCCTTCGGCGGACACCCGCACCCGGTTGCAGTCTCCGCAGAAGTTGTGGCTGTGCGGCGAGATGAAGCCGATGCGCGTTTCACTGCCAGGGATGCGGTAATAGCGGGATGGACCGCCGGTGCTTTCAGTGGAGGGAATCAGGGTCAAGGTTTGGGCCAGATCGGCGCGGATGGCCTCACTGGAGTAATACGCCTCGGCGCGGTCGTGATCGCCAATGACGCCCAGCGGCATTTCCTCGATGTAACTGATGTCCAATCCATTGTCGACCGCGAAACGCGCCAGGTCGGTCACTTCATCATGATTGCGGCCTTTCAGAATGACCGCGTTCAGTTTCAGCCGCTGGAAACCGGCGGCTTGCGCGGCCCGAATCCCGCGCAATACCGGCGCCAGTTCGCCCACCCGGGTGATGCGCCGGAAACGCTCCGGGTTCAGGCTGTCCAGACTGATGTTGAGTCGCGCCACGCCCGCCGCTTGCAGGTCGGCGGCGTAGCGCTCCAGTTGGGAACCGTTGGTGGTTAGCACCAGTTCCCCCAACCCGTATTCGCGCAGCCGGCCCAGTTCCCGGAATAGCCACAACACATTCCGCCGCACCAGCGGTTCGCCGCCGGTAATGCGGATTTTATGCGCGCCCAGCTCCACAAACGCCCGACCCAAGGTCGCCAGTTCTTCCAGCGTCAGCACCCGCGCGCGCGGCAAAAAGGTCATTTGCTCGCTCATGCAGTACAAACAGCGGAAGTCGCAGCGGTCGGTCACCGAGAACCGGACGTAGTTCACCCGGCGACCGAAACGGTCGATCAGCGGAGTTGGGGATGGAGGCATGGGCTTCAAAGACCTCTCAGCGTTGCCGGACGACTTGATAAGCGCGGGCCGGATAGGTGACCGGGGTGCTCCAGATATGCACCAGCCGGCTGAACGGGAACACCAGGAAAACCGTCAGGCCGAGGAAGATGTGCAGCTTGAACAGGAACCCCATGCTGCCAATCGCCGCTACGGCTTCCGCCGGATCGAAGGTCACGACATTCCGCGCCCATTGCATGAGCAGCAACATATTACCGCCGTCCAGATGCATCAGCGATACCGGGATGGTTAGCAGACCCAGGATCAACTGCACATAGAGTAGCAACAGAATAAAAATATCCATGCGGGATAAAAATATCCATGCGGGTACTGTTCACCCGCACGCGGGGATCATTCAGCCGTCGCCGCACCAGCATCGTCAGGCCGGCAAAGCACATCAGCCCGGCGATGCTGCCGGCGACAATCGCCAGGATTTGCTTGGCTCCGGCGGAAACGCCGAGGGCGTGGAACACTTCTGGCGGGGTCAACAGGCCGACAAAATGTCCGAGAAATAGCAACAGAATGCCGATATGAAACAGATTGCTGGCCCAGCGCATGTTTTTATTGCTCAGAATTTGACTCGAATGGGCTTTCCAAGTGAACTGGTCACGCTCAAAGCGCGCCAGATTGCCGAGCAGGAATACCGCGCCCGCCAGATAAGGATAGACGCCGAAAAACAGGGTATCAAAGCTACCCTCCTCAAAGTCCTAGCGCTTCCATAAAGTCGGTGAACTCTTGGGAATAGAGGAAACCGGCCATCGCGGTGTTGCGAACCATGCCATTCGCCAATTGCTCCAACCAGAACGCATAGCCGCCCTCATCCGGTTCGCGCTGGAAGAAGGTCAGGTACAAGTTGGTGATGAATTGCCGGTCGGTGGTGTTGCGCCCCAGATATTCGGGACTGTTGAAAAAGAAATTCGCCATATCCCGGAACACCGGTTTGATGTCAATCTTCTGCGCTTCTCGCTCGGCGATCAGGCCCTGCCAAAAGGCCAGCCCGTCCGCTTCCGGTTCCCGTTCCAGAATCGAGACGTAGTAGTGAGTAATCAGTGTCGTGGCCGCCGGATCGGGGCTGCCGTTGGTAATGCGCACAGTGTAGCTTTGTTGGGTGGGAGTCGGACTGTCGCCGCGCGCCAGGACTTGCACGGTGAACGGGTAACGTCCCGCGCGGGTCGGTGTCCCACTCAAGGTCGCAGTCGCGCCATTGCTGATCAGGGCCAGCCCGTCTGGCAACGCGCCAGCAGCCACGCTCCAGTCATACACCGAATCGGCGGGACAGCGTCCCTGATCGCAGCGCACCTGGAAGTCGGCGCGGTAGGGTTCGCTGATGGGCAGGACAGCAGGGACGGCGCCGTCAATGGTGTTGAGCGTAATGCCAGGGCCGCCCGGATCGAGGATGTTGCCATCCACCGCAAGATCGGAATCGCCAATGTCGCCGTCAACGATGATCAGCGTGATGGCATTGCCCTGGATAATCGCGCCGGGTAGGACGTACCAGTGCGGTTCGTCATTGTCTCGGGTGCGGCCGTATTTCCAGTATTGGGCGTCCGGCGGCAGTGGAGCGGGATAGACTGTGGTCATGGCGAGCACGGTTTGACCCGGTTGGCACCCCGTGACGGTAATTTCCAGCAGACCATAAAGCAGCGTCACGCCGTCGGGGCCGGTGGTGGGTGCGCCAGGGTCGCCCAGTTTCAGGGTGCGCGTCGTGATATTCGCCGCCGGACAGGATTCCGCTGCGCCGGTGATATTCTCATCCGGTTGTTCCGGGCTGGGTTCAGTGAAGGTCAAGTCGCGCACGGTCAACACCAGGTCTTTCGTGGCGTGCTGATCAAGCGCATCGGTCACCGTCAGTTGCACCGCAACGTGACCACCTTCCACCGGCGTTCCCCGCAAGGCGCCACTCGGACTGAGACTGAAGCCCGCGGGCAGACCGGTCGCGGTAAAGATATACGGCGGTTGTCCACCGACCGCGGCCAAGGTCTGCGTGTAGGATTCATGAACCAGGGCGTCGGGCAGATCAGCCGTCACCAAGGCTAAACCCGCGCTGGCGGTCACCGTATAGCCGCGCGCGCTGT
>JAGRHQ010000065.1 GCA_020444905.1 Candidatus Competibacteraceae bacterium | reverse complement strand
GGCGGCGTCGTATCCTCACATGTACGTTTCGGCGCGAAGGTCTATTCGCCACAGATCGACCCCGGCGAGGCGGACTTGCTCATTGGCTTCGAAGCCGCCGAAGCGTTGCGCTGGCTGCCCCACTTACGCCCGACCGGGGTTGCCATGGTCAATACGCTCCGGCTCGCCCCGCCGGTGGTTTCCGCCGGCTTGTACGATTACCCTGCCGATCCGATTGCCGAATTAGCGGCTTCCGGCATTGAAGTCCATGCCTTCAACGCGGGCGCAATTGCGGATGGATTGGGCAATGCCAAACTGGTGAACACCATCATGCTAGGCGCGATCAGCGATCATCTGCCCTTTCCCGCTGAAGTGTTGAAAGAATGCATTATTGAGGGTTTTCGCGCTTACAAGCCCAAACTGGCCGATATCAACGCCCAGGCTTTTGACGCGGGCCGCACAGCGGGACAGGCTGCTTGAACCCTTCTATGTTTTGCCGTAGCACAAGCCACTTAAATGTGTTGGAGGAATAGAAATGCTAATACAAAGATTACTAAGAATTTTTATCGCCATAATGCTACTCGCCGGCGTCAACGGGGTCAGCGCTGCCGAACCGATCAAGATCGGCACATTCCTGACTGTCACTGGTCCCGCTGCATTCTTGGGCGACCCCGAATTGAAAACCCTGCAAATAGTCATTGAAGACCTTAACGCCAAGGGCGGGTTGAATGGACGGAAAATCGAACTTGTGCATTATGACACGGGCGGTAATGCCCGCGAGGCCCTGAACTTTGTCAAGCGCCTGATCCAGAAAGACCAGGTTGATCTGATCGTCGGCGGCACCACATCAGGCGACTCGCTGGCCGTCATCCCCGAAGTCGAGAAGGCCCGTATTCCGCTGATCTCTCTAGCGGGCGCGGTTGAAATCATCGAACCGGTGCGCAAATGGGTCTTCAAAGTCGCTCACACCGACCGCATGGCTGCCGCTAAAATTTTCGAGGATCTGCGCAAGCGAGGTCTGAACAAAGTCGCGCTGATCACCGGCGACGGCGGTTTCGACAAATCCGGTCGGGAACAAGTCCTCAAACTGGCTCCGGAATATGGCATGACCCTGGTTGCTGACGAATCCTATGGTAACAAGGACACGGACATGACCACTCAACTGACCAAGATTCGCGCCACTGACGCTCAGGCGATCATCAACTTTGGTTTTGGCCAGGCCCCGGCCATTGTGACCAAGAACATCAAGCAACTGGGTATTAACCTGCCGGTCTACCAGTCGCACGGCGTCGCCTCAAAGACCTTTATTGATTTGGCGGGCGAAGCAGCGGAAGGGGTGCGTCTGCCCGCCGCAGCATTAGTAGTCGCTGAGCAACTACCGGATACCGATCCACAGAAACCCGTATTACTGGCGTATAAGAAAGAGTACGAAGCCAAGCATGGCCCTGTATCTACTTTTGGCGGCCACGCCTATGACGGGATCATGATCGCCGCTGAAGCGATTAAGCGTGCGGGTGGAACCGACAAAGCCAAGATGCGCGATGAAATTGAAAAAACTTCGGGCTTCATTGGCACCGCCGGAGTCTTCAACATGACCCAGAAAGATCACATGGGCCTGAATCTGGATGCCTTCAAGATGGTGGAAATCCGTGACGGCGCTTGGAAGATCGTTGAATAACCTTCGTCAATGCTCGAACAGATTTTCCAGTTCCTGGTCACTGGCATTACGGTCGGCTCCATTTACGCCCTGGTAGGATTGGGCTTTGCCCTGATCTATAACGCCTCGGACGTGGTGAACTTCGCCCAGGGTGAATTCGTGATGTTGGGGGCCATGACCGCGATTGCCCTGCTCGGGGCAGGCTTGCCCTTGGCGCTGGCGGCTATCGTGGCGACTTTGCTCACAGCGTTGGTCGGTCTGTTGCTAGAGCGCTGCGCCATCGAACCGGCGCGCGGCGCGTCGGTGGTCACGACGATTATCATCACCATCGGCGCAGCGATTTTCCTGCGCGGGGTCGCTTCGCTGCTCTGGGGCAAAAATTCCCTGCCCCTGCCGGCTTTTTCCGGCAATGAACCTATCAATCTTGGTGGCGCGACCCTTTTGCCGCAAAGCCTGTGGGTGCTGGGAGGTACGGTGCTGTTGGTCGGATTGACGCGCGCCTTTCTGAATCGCACGCTGCTCGGCAAGGCGCTGCTGGCGTGCTCTTTCAATCCATCTGCGGCGCAACTGGTCGGAATCAACGTCAAAGTCATGCTGCGGCTAGCCTATGGACTGTCCGCCGGTCTGGGCGCTATTGCTGGCATTCTGGCGGCGCCGATTACTTTCAGTTCCTACGAGGCCGGAATCATGCTCGGTCTCAAAGGATTTTCCGCCGCTATTGTCGGCGGGATTGGCAACCCGATGGGCGCAGTCGCCGGCGGCCTGCTGCTTGGCGTTCTGGAAGCGTTGGGCGCGGGGCTGATCTCTTCCGGCTACAAGGACGCCATCGCTTTTGTGTTCGTGCTGATGGTGCTGTTTTTTGAACCCACCGGGTTATTTGGCCATAAGATCGCTGAACGGGTTTGATAGGAAAGGAATCATGCGATTGGCCGGTTTTCTCCTCTTCGCCGCTGTAGTGCTTCTACTGCCGGTTCTGTTTCCGAACAATTATTTCGTCACTGTCGTCGGCGTCGCCGCCGGTCTGCATGTCATTCTCGCCGTGGGCCTCAATCTGCTGATGGGCTATGCCGGGCAGATTTCCCTCGGTCATGCAGCATTCTTCGGCATGGGCGGTTACGCTTCAGCGATTCTGACCACACGCTTCGATTGGCCGGGCTGGCTGGCCCTACTGGCGGGTCTGCTGGTCGCCGGAACCATTGCCTGGTTGCTGGCCCGGCCTATTCTCCGTCTGCGTGGACATTATCTGGCCATGGCGACTCTGGGTTTTGGCATCATTATCCATGTCATCCTGGTGCAGGCGACGGAATGGACCGGGGGACCGGACGGTCTGGGAAGCATCCCGCCCCTGAACCTGTTGGGCTGGACGGTAGACAGCGACGCGCAATGGTACTGGGTCATTGCTGCCGCTATGCTGCTGGTCATCTGGCTGTCACTGAATATCGTTGATTCCCGGATCGGTCGCGCCCTGCGTGCGGTGCGCGGCTCCGAACTCGCCGCCCAAATGATGGGAATTGACACGGCCCGCGCCAAGACGCAGGTTTTCGTAGTGTCCGCTTTATTCGCCGCCTTCGCTGGCAGTTTATTCGCTCATCAGCAAGCCTTTGTTAGCCCGGATTCCTTCAGCCTTATGGTTTCCGTGGAACTGGTGACCATGGTGGTATTAGGCGGTATGGCCTCGACTTTCGGCGCAGCGTGTGGCGCAATTGCGCTGACGCTGCTGCACGAGGGTCTGGTGGTTTTTGAGGATTACGAGATGTTAATTCACGGGGCGCTGCTTATGGCCGTGATGATCTTCCTGCCACAGGGATTGTTCGTGGGACTGACGCAGGGAGTGCGCCGGGGATGGGCGTTGATCCACGAAGCAAATCGCCCATCATGAAAGCGCTAATTCTGATCACGCCGCCAGCAACAGCACCTTGACCTGACTGGGCAGAATCCGCAGACCCGGACAATTGGTCGAGTTTTGCAGCGACATACTGGTCAACCGGGTCGCCGGCATCCCCTCCACCAGCACGGTGAACGCGCCGGTCAGATGCCGAGAAGGCCCCATGACCGTGCCGGAAGCGACGCCCATATTGATGCCAGCGTTGTCGCCATTGGTCATGGATATCACCGTCCCCAGATTATGCGCCGGCGCGCCGCCGAACAGCACTGTGTAAGCCGCTGGCGCTCCCATAGAGCTTATGGCGAAATTCGGATAGGGAATCGGCGTGGGTAAAGGCGTCGGCGTCAAGCACACATCGGGAAAGCCAAAATCCACGCCCATCGTTTGATTATTCGCAAACATGACGCGCTCCCCTAACCGATATGAATTTGTCCGGCGTCGACCTTGACCAGATCCTTAGCGCTCATCAAGGCATTCTGCCCATGCAAGTACAGATTTTTATTGGCCTGATAGTGGATCTGCTCGCTGCGTACCTGATCCATCTCCTCGACGACCCGGTAACTGCGCTTCACCCGCTGACTGACTCGCTCCAGCGCACTGTCGAACCAGCGGCCCAAGAGCTTCACCTGCTCCAGCTCCGCCAGGAGCCGCTGCCCCAGGCAATGGAGCTGATCGACCAGCAAGCGGCCCCGTCCGGCCCGCAAGCTGAACTCATCGGCGACCAGATTCAGTTCCTTGGGTGTAACCAGTTCGATGCCCTGAGCGGCAACCATCTGCAATCGCCCCTGTCGCGCCGCGAGACGCACATCACCGTCGAGACCTAGCTGCACAGACGTTGTTGATGGCCGTTCCAGTACTGAAGCGATAAAATACGCACCCGGCTGTCCAACCAGCCAGACCCGATCGTCGATCGCCGGCTCCACCAGACAACTTAAGGCCCGGCGCGCCGACAGGGAACGGCCGCTCGCTTGTACGGTCACCCGGTCTTCATGAAGCGCGCTGACCACGCCAATGGTTTGCACGACCTCGCTGTCGGGTCGCATCAACGGAATCACTTCAGCCGCAAGCATCATCGATCCTCTTCAAACGCTATGAAATCAATATGCCGGTTGCCACGCCTCGGCCTTCAACAAATCCAGATCGGGAGGCGCAGCGCTGGCGCGGTCGCTGATCTGCGCCCCGGCGTCGTGAATGGCATGTAACTTGGCGCGACTTAACCGCGCGCCGCCGAGATCCGCATCGCGGAGATCCGCATAAGAAAAATCCGCATAGGTTAAATCTGCGTTCCTGAAATGCGCTGCCCTGGCCTTGACACGGGTCAGATTGCATTGCGCCATGGAAGAATCGGAAAAATTGGCATGCTCCGCAACGGCGTCAATGAATAGACTTTGCTCCAACTGGGTATGGCGCAGGCTGGCCCCCTGCAATTGCGCGCTGATAAATAGCGCATTCCGTGCGCGACTGCCGTCCAGCCGGGCGTGGGCTAGATGGGCGTTGCGAAAATTGCACTGCGTTAGATCCGCCTCCCGCAGATCGCAATGCCCAAGATCAGCCTGCATGAACTGCGTACCAGCGAGCGCATAACCCCGCAGATTCTGGCCCGACAAGCGCGCTTCAATCAGAATCGCCCGGTCGAAAACCACGTCCTTGAGTTGCGCTGTACGCAAATCCGCTTTCAGCAGCACGGTTTGCGTCAGCCGCGTGGCGCTGAAATCGATGTTTTCGGCGGAGCATTGGAGGAACGCGGCGCGTTCCAGATCAGCCCCGCAAAAGCGCGCGCCAGCCAGTTGCGATTCCACGATGCTGGCCATGTTGAGATCGGCGCCGCTCAAGTCCGTGCGCTTCAGACGGCATTCGACCAGCGAGGCGTTGCCCAGCGATGCGCCACGCAGGCTGACGGCGTTCAGGTAACAACGGAATAGGTCACACAGATGCAAATCGGCTTCATCCAGTTGCGCTTGGCCGAACCGGCAGTGGATGAATACCGATTCCTCGAAATGCACGCCCTGCATCTGGCAACCGCGAAAATCGACCTTTTCGAAAATCCCGCCGGCCAGATCAGCGCCGCTAAGATCGAGACCCGCCAGATCCAGCTTCTGAAGGATTTCTCCCTGCTTGATCCTTTCGCTGAGTTGTGCGGCGTTCATGCGGCAGGCTCCAGACGCCGCGGCCGGGTGCGCGCCTTGGTGGTCAGCGCGTCGACGAAACCGGTATGCGGGTCGACATGTACCCGGGCCAGATCCGCCTGAAACAGATTGGCTCCAGTGAAATCCGCCCCGCGCAGATCCGCACGACTCAGCATGGCGCCCAGCAGATTGGCCGCGACCAGGCGCGCGTGGGTCAGGTCGGCTTTGACCAGACGGGCATTGCGGCCAATAACCCGGTATAAATTCGCCCGGGTCAGCCCGCATTCGCTGAGATCGGCGTCGTCCAGCAGCGCCTGGCTGAAATCGCAACCTTCCAGCCGGCTGCCGCGCAAGTTCGCCCCCTGCAAAACACTGTGACTGAAATCGCTGTGGCTGAAGTCACAGTGGTCGACCAGGCGTAAATTGGTCAACCGGGCCTTGTGAAACCGGCATTTCCGCCCGGTAGATGCCAGAAAGACCGAGCTTTCCAGCACTGCCGAACTAAAATCCACGCCGCTGACCTGCACCTTGATGAAATTGCACTTTCGCAGGTGAGCGCCGCGCAGATGCAGGCCGCGCAGATCGCACTCCAGAAAATTTAACTGCTCGCCGCGCACTTCGGAAAAGTCGGTAGCCGCGAAATGGACTTCGGTCAGTTCCGCGTCATCAAGCCGCGCGCCCTGCAACCGCGCCCTGGCCAAATCCGCCCTGGTCAGTTGCACATGACGCAGATCGGCATGGCTCAGGTCAGCGCCCTTGAGACTCGCGCCGCCCAGATTAGCCTGATACAGATGCGCCCCGTCCAGCCGGGTCTCACGCAACGAGGCGTGCGCCAGCACCGCCCCCTGCAGATGCGCCCCGTGCAGATCCGCGCCATCCAGCCGGCTACTTTCCAGAAAGGCGTTTCGCAGGTTGATGCCCGGCAAAGCCAGACCGGACAAATCCACGCCGGTGAGATCGCGTCCGGCCAGCGCTTCGCCACGCTCATAGGCTTCCACAACTGCTTGTCGGAGAGCCCTGCCCTCCTCATCGGTCTTGAGGAACGCCGGTTCCTGATGATGGGCGCCCACCCGGTAGAGTTGCTGCAATTGCTGTTTCGCCTCCTCATTAAGCCGTTGCCGGTCCGAATCGGCCAACAGATTATCGAGATCGGAACTGTCAATGCCCTGGCGGCGGCAATCATCGCGCAGCTTTTCCAGGGTCTGGCGCTCGGCGGCGGCGGAAAACGCCGGCGGACCGCGAGGCGTCTTGCTTTGTTCAGCTTCAATCACCGAGTAATCCATGCCCAGCTCGGCAAACAGCTTGGCCAGCGATGCATTCTGTTCGGCTTGCTGTTCCAGTGCGGCAACTTTCTGGCGCTCGGCCTCGGCCTCCCAGTGCGCGATGAATTCCGGCAGATGCTCCATATCCGGCAGTTCCGGCTCCGGCGGCAGGGGACTGGGGCCATGCACATCGGGATCAAGTCCGTAGCTGGCGACCAGCGTGCGGGCTTCGGCGATTTGGCGTTCGGCGGCGGCGCGCTGGTGACGCCGCAACAGCCCTTCGCCAACCAGGCGTTTTTCGGCCTCCTGCTGGTCCTGAGCCTGGCTCGACAAACCCTCTGGCAACAGATCGCTGTCGCGCAACGCCAACAGGATGCCCTTTTCCTTGTCGAGCCGGGCGTCCAGCACCGTTCTGTAATGTTCGGGCGTTTTGGGCCGGTCGAGCCATTCCGCGCCGATCATAATCTGCTCGACATCGGCAGCGTCTTCCTCATCGATACTCACAAAGCCCTGATGAATCAACACCGCACGGGCTGCATTTGGGAAAAACCAGACCGTTCTCAGGTGTAGCGCGATTTCGCTCAGATGCCTGTCCTGTGACTTGGCTCGCCGAATAAAACAGCGACTGGCGATGCCGGGTAATTGCCCGCTCAATCGGGGTTGTTGCGCATTCAGGTTATCTAGTCGATAGCTTTCGTCCCCGCGCAAAGGTTCCGCATAATGTTGATCCAGTGGCGCGAGGTTGAAAAAACGTCGGTCGATATCCTGGGCAAAGCCAGGAAAATCGTGTTCCAGCCAGTGCTGATCGTAAGTACCGGCTAACGCTGCGCGCTGTGGCCAGGTCGAATCAACAGGACCAAACCCGACCACCTCCAAAGGCCGATCAGGCGCGGTCAAGACTTCCTTTGACGACTGGAGATTCGGCAAGGGCTGGAGCTGCTGCTTATGGGCTGGGGCATGACCCTTGCCCAGCGGGTTTTGCGCATAACCCGCGCCGCCATAGGCATGGGACCAGTCCAAGGGCATTTCCTGAAAGCGCACGGGATCGGTCCAGCGTTCACTGCCTTTTTCTCCTTGCCAGTAACGGTCGCCGAAAACCAGCAGGACTTTTTGGCGCTGGCCCAACTGGACGCGCACCGCGCAACTGCCGCGTGGTTCGGAGAGACAGGCTTTGCCGGTGACCAGAAATTCGGGCCAGAGCTTCGGGATACCGGCTTCCAGGATGCCGTCGCCGCCCAATTCAGCAGCGATGAATGGCCACATCGCCTGTTCCGGTAACAACATCGGCTCGGCGCCGAGTGGAATGAACATCAGGGTCGAAACGCCCAGATAAAAGCGCTGCCGGAATTCGAAGGGACGGGTGAGGAGGCTCAAACACTGGGGTTTGATAGTTTTCATTGATCAGGAAACGATATAGTTGTTAGATGACCATAAAAATGCCTGACATTTTAATTTCAGTAGGGCTATTTTTTGATACAAATCCATGTCTTGAAATTGATAGAACATGATTGACTGATGAAACGGCTGCTAAATGCTTACTATAGAGATTAGTTTTTATTTCAGTAGATCTATGTATGTAACATAGAAGCCCGGTAATCATAAAATTAAGTTTGTTAATATTAGTTAATGTACCGAAACTTGAAGTTTTCGATCCACCCCATGAATCGAAATAATTATCTATGGTGCGCGTTCCTCCCGGTGCGATCAGGGTATATCCACCATTAGCAGTGACAGTCATAGACCCTGGAGTTGTAATGTTGACATTACCAGTGATCGTCTGCGTCAAGGAACCGGTAATCGTTTCGGTCTGGCTCCCTCCGAGCGTTTCGGTGCGGTTGCCGGTAATAGAAACGCTTTCATTACCGGCAACGCTTTCCTCACGATTTCCCTGAATTGTCAGGGTTTCATCGCCTTTGACGGCCTCAGTGCGGTTGCCGGTAATGGATACGCTTTCGTTCCCGGCAACAGTTTCGGTGCGATGGCAGCCAATGTTGCTGGTCTCGTTACCATGCACAGTCTTGGTTCGGTCATGCCCGACCTCGTGCGTTTCGTCATTTCCAACTGTAATATCCTGATTGCGTTGGGCATAAATCGAAAGCTGTTCCTCGCCCTTCTTGTCCTCGAAGCGCAATTCGTTAAAGCCGCCCCCGCCCGGCGTCGAATGGGTTTTGATCCCGGTCTGGGTTTGATGCTCGGGTAGCGCGTAAGGCGGTTTACTGCGCCCGTTGTAGACCTGTCCGGTAATGATCGGGTGGTCCGGATTGCCCTCCAGAAAATCGACGATCACCTCCTGACCGATGCGAGGAATCGCCACTGCTCCCCAATTTTGCCCAGTCCAGAGCTGCGCAACGCGGACCCAACAGGAACTGTTTTCATTCTTTTCGCCGTACTGATCCCAGTGAAACTGAATCTTGACCCGTCCATACTCATCTGTCCAGATGTCCTGACCTTCCGGGCCGACCACCATTGCCGTTTGCGGACCGCGCACCGACGGCTTCAGCGTGATGCGCGGCGCGCGATAGGGTTGCCGCGCATCGATCGCGGTAATGCGCACTTCAAAGGGTTGATCCAGGCTGTCGGGTTCCGGCGTCGACTGGTAAGCGTCGGATTGCAAGGCATACTCGGCAGCCACGATCAGATATTGACGATTCTGCTCGGCGCGCCCGAAGTTGGTTAGAGTAAACAGATAACCGGTTGCCAGTCCCCGCGCGACGCCGCGCCCCTGGAGGATTTCATGCTGCGCCAGCAACTCTTGCAGACGAATCTTCACATAGTTCTCGCCATCCGCAAATTCCCGGTAATCGCCAGGATAATCGTAAATGCGAAAACCGGCGTGAGCATGATTTCCCGGTATGGCCCGCGCCTTCCGCAAGTTTTTGTTCGGCGCAGTGAAATCGAAATCGCTCAGTTCATAGCGTCCCGCTTGCACCTGCTTTTGCATCGTCCATTCATAAAGATGATCGCGTTCTTTCCAGTGCATGGCGTCCGGCGGATAGTAGGGCGTCTCCGCATAGTGCGGGAACGGACCATGACTGCTGTAGTCATCGGCCAGCACCAGGATATGCTTGTCCTTGTCATGTTTGAAGTAATAATAAATACCCTCCTGCTCCATCAATCGGCTGACAAAGTCGAAGTCCGTTTCCCGATATTGCACGCAATAATCGAACGTCCGGTAATGCCCGCTCAGCGTCTCCTTGAAATCGCTGAAGCCGTGTTGCTGAAAAACCTGCTTGATAATTTGCGGTGTGGTCTGCTGCTGAAAAATCCGACAATCCGCGGTGCGGGTCAGGAACCACAACCAGGGACTAAGCGTAGCGCGATACAAATGGTAGCGCCCTAGCATGCCTGGATAACTGAAGCGCGTTACGAAGCCATTGAAGTAGCGCGTCCCTCCGCTTCGCGTCTTCGGCGTGGGTGCCTGAAACCAGTCGTCCGGCGTCTCCCAGACTTGCGCCTCCGGCAACTGCATGGTCAACGTTACGTTTTTCCCCAGTAAATCGGCCAGATCGATATCGGGGCGTTCGCTGAGCAATTCGATGTCGTATTCGAATAGCCGACCCAGTTGTTCCATGCCGGTCATGCGGTAAAAAACCAGAACGTCCTGGCCCAATGGCGTATCTATCGAGAAAAGACGATGTTCTTGTGTAATGGACATGATCGGACGCCACCGTGCAGAATGGATAAAAAGGTTCATGATCAGCGCAACGAAATACACGCAGGATAAAAATTAGCATAGAATTATAAGGAGAGTAACCCAGTCCATACGAAAAACACAAGAATCTGATTATAAAAATTATTTTAATGAAAAATCCTTCCAATCTGTTGACCGTAGAAGCCCTGGAACAAAGCTTTGGCGGCGTCATGGCTTTGGCTGGCGTCAGTTTCCAGACCCCGGAAAACCTGATTTACGCCATTATCGGTCCCAACGGCGCGGGCAAGACCACACTGTTCAATGTCCTGTGCGGATTCTACCAGCCTTCTGCCGGCGCCCTGTGCTTCAATGGTTACGAACTGCGCGGCCTGCCTCCGCATCACATCGCCGCGCTCGGCATCGCCCGCACCTTCCAGAACCTGCAACTCTTTTTCAACATGACCGTCCTGGAAAACGTCATGGTCGGCTGCCACTTGCGCGCCAAAACTGGGCTGCTCGCTGCTGCACTCCGCCTCCCCCGCGTACGCCGCGAAGAACGGCAACTCCGCGCCTGGGCCGCTGAAGCTTTGGAATTGTGCGAACTCTCCGACCGCGCCGGACAACCCGCCGGCGCCCTGCCCTACGGCCTGATGAAACGAGTCGAAATTGCCCGCGCCCTGGCGGCTAAACCCCGGCTCTTGTTGCTGGACGAACCCGCTGCCGGTCTCAATGACACCGAAACCATGGCGCTGCGCGACTTGATCGCCCGCATCCGCGCGACCGGCGTTACGGTGCTTCTGGTCGAACATCACATGCCACTGGTCATGAGCATCTCGGATCGTCTGCTGGTGCTCGACTACGGCAGCGTCCTGGCCGAAGGCTCACCCGCAGAGATTCAAGCGAATCCCCGCGTCATTGCCGCCTATCTGGGAGGAGCGGTGCAATATGCGGTTTGATGATAAGCGTCCGGCGCCAGATTCCAGGCAGCAGGCAGTAAAAGAAAAGCCTACTGATGCGCCCTTGCTGGAAGTCAGCCACTTGCACGGTCGCTATGGGCCGGTGCAGGTCATCAATGGTATCAACCTGAGTGTTCATGCTGGTGAACTGGTAGCTTTGGTCGGCGGCAACGGCGCGGGTAAAACCACCCTGCTGCATACCCTGTCCGGCTTGCATCCGCCCAGCGCTGGGACCATCCGTTTCGTCGGCAATGACATCACGCACTGGGCCGCGCACCGCATTGTTACCGCCGGTATTTGCCAGGTGCCGGAGGGTCGCCAGGTATTTGCTCCACTCAGCGTCGAGGACAATCTACGCTTGGGCGCTTATCGCCAGCATCATGACGCCAACTGGGTACGGAAGGAAATGGAGCGGGTTTACCATCTCTTTCCGATTCTTCAGGAACGCCGCCAGCAACTGGCCGGCACGCTATCGGGCGGTCAGCAACAAATGTTGGCTATTGGCCGCGCCCTGCTCGGACGGCCACGCCTGTTACTGCTGGATGAACCTTCAATGGGTTTGGCTCCCTTGCTGGTTGACGAGATTTTCCGGGTGATTGTCGAGCTGAATGCCGAGGGCGTCACCATTCTGCTGGTCGAGCAAAATGCCCGCGCAGCCCTGGCTATTGCCGGGCGCGGCTATATTCTGGAAACCGGTCGTATTGTCAAAACCGCGCCCGCCGCAGACTTGCTAGCCGATGACGATGTGCGCCGGGCTTATTTAGGATATTAAGAGTGGAAACAGGTGAATCATGTATGTAGACCGGATTATGACTCGCGGGGTATTGCAGGTCACTGAAGACACGCGCTTGCCGCAATTGGCGGCTTTGATGCGGGATCATCATATTCGCCATCTGCCGGTTGCGCGCGAAGGTCATTTGGTAGGACTCGTCACCTCACACGATCTGGAGCGTGTCTCCCCCTCCCCCATTACCACGCTCTCCGTGGGCGAGGCCAACTATCTGCTTGGCAAACTCACAGCCGCTAAGGTGATGCGCGCTAAAGTCATCACTTGCACCCCGGATACCCTGGTCGAAGAAGCCGCCCGTCTGCTGCGTCAGGAAAAGATCGGCTGCTTGCCCGTTGTTGAGAGCAACGGGCAACTGGTTGGCATCCTCACCCATGAGGATGTGCTGGATTTCTTTCTGGAAATCACCGGCTGCATGATGGAGGACGCAACGCGCATTACCGTCCATTTGCCCGATGCCACTGGGCAATTAAGCCGGTTGTTAACCCGGATCAACGAAGCCGGCGGCTACATTGCCACCGTTGTTTCACCCCTGCATCCTGATCAAACTGGCCTGCGGATCGCCGTAGTCCGCTATCGTGCCGCTGATCCTTCCGCCCTGAATCAACATCTGCGCGATCTTGGCTATGATTTGCTGACTGAAACGCTGCCATTGGTAAGAAAGCAGTAGCGCCATGCTGACCCGTGACCAGCTTTCCTCCCTGTTGATCGATCTGGAATCAGATCGCGTTGAAAGGACGACATCGACTGGCAAAACCGATAAATTTGGTGAAGCGATCTGCGCCTTTGCCAACGACCTGTCCCATCACCGACAGCCGGGCTATCTCCTCATCGGTGTTAAGGACAACGGCCAGTTATCTGGACTCACTGTTACCGATGAACTGTTAAAAAACCTGGGCGCTATCCGCTCGGATGGCAATGTATTACCACAACCGGTTATGAATGTTGCCCGATTTGGTTTTGATGATGGTGATATCGCCGTAGTTGAAGTGGTCCCATCCGACCTACCTCCGGTGCGCTATAAAGGTCGGGTATGGATCCGTGTTGGGCCACGCCGGGCCATCGCCAGCGAACAGGAAGAGCGTATTCTGACTGAACGGCGTGTCGCTTCAGCGCGATCTTTTGATGCCCGCCATTGTTCGGAAAGTAAGCTCAACGACTTGGCGCTTGGACAATTCGAAGCCTATCGTCACCAGGCGGTTGACCTGGAAACGATCACCGCCAATCAGCGGTCGATTGATCAGCAACTGGCCTCACTGCATTTTTTTAATCCTGAACAACATTGCCCAACCTATGCTGGTATTCTGCTTTTTGGCAAAAATCCCCGCTACTTTTTGCCGGGCGCTTATGTGCAATATTTGCAATTACCCGGCGCTGATTTAACTGACCTTCCCGAAGATCAGACGGAAATATCGGGTGATTTGCCATCTGTGCTGCGCGAACTAGCGTTTCGCACCAGAACTTTGACGCAAAACAGGCTTCAATCCACTCACGGATTTCAGGAAAAAATCCTCCCTGACTATCCTGAATGGGCGCTCCGTGAATTACTGATGAATGCGGTCATGCATCGCGATTACGACAGCAATACGCCTGTTCGTTTCTACGTATTCAGTGATCATATCGAAATCATGAACCCTGGCGGCTTATATGGAGAAGCCTGGCGGCTTATATGGAGAAGCAACACGCGAGAATTTTCCAACTCGCAACAGCTATCGAAATCCGATCATCGCTGAGTCCATGAAGGTATTAGGGTTTGTTAATCGCTTTGGGTACGGGGTGCAACGTGCGCAGTCACTCCTGGAGGCTAATGGTAACCAGCCTGCCGAATTTGAATTTGACCAACACTCGGTATTGGTCAAAATCAGCCGGAGATCTGTATGAAAACGATCGCCTTCTTTAACAATAAAGGCGGGGTAGGAAAAACTGCGCTGGTTTATCATCTTGCCTGGATGTTTGCTGACCATAATATTTCCACACTTGCTGTTGATCTTGATCCACAAGCCAATTTGACAGCAATGTTCTTAGATGAAGATCGTCTGGAAGACTTATGGCCTGACGACGACCATCCACAAACGATATATGGCGCTATACGTCCTATTCTGCGAGGAACTGGCGACATTACAGAACCTTTTATAGAGCAAATCACGCTAACCCTGGGATTGGTTCCAGGTGATCTGGGCCTGTCCCGGTTTGAAGATAAACTATCCAGCGCCTGGCCTCATTGCCATAACCGTGATGAATCCGCTTTTCGCACGATGACTGCCTTTTACCGCATTATTGAATCCGCGATGAAGAACGGCAGCGCCGAATTAGCGTTGATCGATGTCGGACCCAATCTTGGAGCCATCAACCGTGCCGCCCTGATTGCTTCCGATCAAGTTTGCATTCCTCTCGCGCCTGATCTGTTTTCTCTGCAAGGTCTTAAAAACCTGGGGCCTACTTTACGGGAATGGCGTGCGACCTGGTTAGAGCTGCTCAGGAAAGCACCGGTCAACCTGTCGATGCCCAAAGGCGCGATGCAGCCTGCTGGATATATCGTCATGCAACATGGCGTCCGCGATTCAAGACCAGTCAAGGCTTATCAACGCTGGATGGGAAAAATACCGGACACTTACCGGGTTGCGGTGCTGGATGAAAAACCGGGTGCAAAGATTCCAGTAGTCGATCAGGACCCTTATTCGCTGGCGCTGCTCAAGCACTATCGGAGCCTGATGCCTCTCGCGATGGAAGCACGTAAGCCTATGTTTTTCCTTAAGCCATCAGATGGCGCGATCGGTTCGCATGTCGAGGCTGTCAGGAGTTGCTACAAAGATTTTCAGCATTTGGCGCAACGCATCGCTCAAGGTGCTGGAATTGCGATAAGTCCCGATAGTGATCGGGAATGATGGGTTTCGCGCACCTAAAGGAGTATTTGCAATGCCCTCCGTGGTTCCGCTTCCTCTAATCATCTTCCCAAACTGCACTGTCGTCATTCCTAATATGGTCATCTTAACGTACATTTTCAGTTGATTGGAGTTCGGACCCCAATTCGCACTCTTTCGACTACAATCATTCACAAAAAATGGGCGTCCGCCGATGTAGCGATTGCGCCGTCCTCTCCATCTGCCGGACACACCCGGGCCAAAAACGGAACCAATCCCATGATTCTGGACATTGAACAAGAAACTCTGCCTCGCGAGGAACTTCAAGAACTGCAAGTGCGTCGCCTGCGCGCCACGGTCGAACGGTGTTACCAGACCGTTCCCTACTACCGCGAAGCGATGGATGAACTGGGCGTGAAGCCTCAGCACATTAAGTCAGTAGCGGATGTGCGCCTCTTGCCCTTTACCAAAAAAGAGAACCTGCGCGAAAACTATCCTTTCGGTATGTTTGCCGTACCTACGGATCAGGTTGTGCGCATTCACGCTTCCAGCGGCACCACCGGCAAGCCTACCGTAGTCGGTTACACCCGCCGCGATGTGCGCACTTGGGCGCGGGTTATGGCGCGCAGTCTGGCCGCCGCCGGCATGCGGCCCGGCGACCGGCTGCATAATGCCTATGGCTATGGGCTATTCACCGGCGGTTTGGGACTGCATTACGGCGCGGAGGAGCTGGGCGTCATGGTGACCCCCATTTCCGGTGGCCAAACCCAGCGCCAGATCATGCTCATCCGCGACTTTGAACCCACCGGACTGTCCTGCACCCCCTCCTACGCGCTGAACATTGCTGAAACCGCCGAGGATATGAACATTGACTTGCGCAAGTTGCCTTTGCAAGTCGGTGTGTTCGGCGCGGAGCCCTGGACCGAAGAGATGCGCTATGAACTGGAGTCGCGCTTGGGTATCGACGCCATCGACATCTATGGCCTGTCCGAAGTCATCGGTCCCGGTGTAGGTATCGAATGCGTTGAAGCTAAGAACGGCCTGCATGTTTTTGAGGATCACTTCCTGGTCGAAGCCGTGGATGTTAACACCGGGCAACCGATTCCCTACGGTGAGCCGGGTGAAATCGTGATTACCTCGCTGACCAAGGAAGCCTTCCCGGTGATTCGCTACCGGACGCGCGATGTATCGGTGCTTGATCCGGCGCCCTGCCGTTGCGGCCGCACGCATGTCCGCATGAAGCGCGTCACTGGCCGTACTGACGACATGTTGATCATTCGCGGCGTCAATGTTTTCCCCTCCCAGGTGGAAGCCATTCTCATGCAAACCGAAACGCTCTCGCCGTTCTATCAACTGGAAGTCTTCCGCGAGGGCAATCTCGACATGCTCACCGTCAATGTCGAAGGTAGCCCGCCCCTGGTCGCTCAAGGCCAGGCCGCGATGGACCGGGTTGCACACAAGGCCCAGAAAGATATCAAGGATTTTATTGGCGTCACGGCGAGGGTTATGGTCAAACAGACCGGCGAAATCCCCCGCTCGGAAGGCAAGGCCGTGCGGGTAATCGATCATCGCAAGCAAGCAAAATAAGTTTGCTGATGTCTAACACCTCATTCCGGCTCCAGGAGGCGTAAGATTATGCCCGATTCCAAGGTGAATATTCCGGTGAGTTCTCCCGTGGCTGATTCAACTTCTCAGGAAAAGGAAGCGCCTGAAAAAGCGCCAAGCCATCCGCGCCGTCGCGCGAGCGACAAATCATCAGCAACCTACCGCGCCTATCGTATCGAGCGCTCATTACTGGGCGCGCATATTCCTGAAACCATCGACCGGATGGTCAATGCGAACTTGGCGCGCGGCACTGCCGGTATTTCTCCCGCGGTGCTGGCCATGGCTTATCTGGACTGGCTGATGCATCTTGGCCTGTCACCGGGAAAACAGGCGCTGTTGAACGAAAAAGCTGTGCGTAAGGTTGTGCGTCTGGCGCTGTACGCCTGGAAATTCAGCCAGAACCCGGATACCCTGCCCTGTATCGAGCCGTTGCCACAGGATCATCGCTTCGCTGCCGAGAGCTGGCGACAATGGCCTTACAATCTGATTTATCAGTCTTTTCTTCTGACTCAGCAGTGGTGGTATAACGCGACGACCCACAATCGCGGCGTCGACAAGCGTAATGACGCAATTGTTTCGTTTATGACCCGGCAAATTCTCGATATGTTTTCGCCATCGAATCTGCCGCTGACCAATCCGGAAATTCTCAAGGCCACAATGGAGGAAGGAGGTCAAAACCTGGTGCGCGGTTGGACCAACTTCATGGCGGATATGGAGAAGCTGGTTGCCGGCAAGCGGCTGGTTGAGGAAGATGAGCAGTTTGTCGTAGGTCGTGATGTGGCGGTCACGCCGGGCAAGGTGATCTTCCGTAATCACCTGATCGAGTTAATTCAATATCAGCCGGCGACTGAGCGCGTCTACGCAGAACCCATCCTGATTGTGCCCGCCTGGATCATGAAGTACTACATTCTCGACCTGTCGCCGCACAATTCAATGGTGCGTTATCTGGTGGAGCAGGGTCATACCGTCTTTATGATTTCCTGGAAAAATCCGACGGCTGATGATCGCGAGATTGGCATGAGTGATTACCGCCGACATGGAGTCATGGCGGCGTTGGACGCCATTACTGCGATCGTGCCGGATCGGATTCATACGGTCGGTTATTGCCTGGGCGGCACCCTGTTGACGCTCACTGCCGCGGCCATGGCCCGTGACGGTGATCATCGCTTGAAAACCATGACCTTGTTCGCCGCGCAAACCGATTTCTCCGAAGCCGGCGAATTGTTGTTGTTTATCAACGAAAGTCAGGTCGCCTTCCTGGAAGATATGATGTGGGATCAGGGTTATCTGGATGCCGGTCAGATGGTCGGCGCTTTCCAGTTATTGCGCTCAAACGACTTGATCTGGTCCCGCGTGGTTCATGACTACCTGCTGGGCCAACGCCAGCCCTTGAATGATTTGATGGCCTGGAATGCCGATCAGACCC
>JAGRHQ010000064.1 GCA_020444905.1 Candidatus Competibacteraceae bacterium | reverse complement strand
TATCGGTCCTAACGGCGCGGGCAAGACGACGATGATGGACATCATCACCGGCAAGACCAAGCCGGACGCCGGGCGAGTGTTTTTCGGTCAGACTATCGACCTGCTCAAACTGGACGAACCCGCCATCGCGCGCATTGGCATTGGCCGAAAGTTCCAGCGCCCGACGGTGATTGAACCGTTGACGGTGCTGGAAAATCTGGAACTGGCTATGTCCGGGGCAAAACGGTTGCGTGGATTGATGACCACCCGGCTCACTAGCGAAGAGCGCGACCGTATCAACGCCGTGCTGGAGAAGATCGGTCTGACCGAGCACACAAGCCGACTGGCCGGTATCCTCGCGCATGGTCAAAAGCAATGGCTGGAAATCGGCATGTTGCTAATGCAGGAGCCGCGCTTGCTACTGGTTGACGAACCCGTGGCGGGCATGACCCCGGCGGAGATGGAGCGCACTGCGGAACTGCTCAAGTCGTTGGCCGGCAGTCATTCCGTAGTGGTGGTGGAACACGACATGGGCTTCGTCCGCTCTATCGCTGATCAGGTCACGGTGTTGCATCAGGGCCGAGTGTTGGCGGAAGGACGGCTGGAGGAATTGCAAGTCGATCCCATAGTCATCGAAGTTTATCTGGGAGCGGGCGATGCTTACCATTGAAGGTCTGAACCAGTATTACGGCGAATCGCATACCCTGTGGGATGTTGGCCTGGCAGTGCCGGAAGGCGCGGTGATCAGCCTGATGGGCCGCAACGGGGTCGGTAAAACGACCTTGTTGAAATGCTTGATGGGTCTGTTGCCGATTCGCTCCGGCAAAATCACTTTCGCTGGCGTGGAACTGAACCGGTTACCGGCGGAAAAGCGCGCTCCGCTAGGCATCGGTTACGTGCCGCAGGGACGGCAAATTTTTCCGCTGATGACCGTCGAGGAAAATCTGAGAATCGGTCTGGCTTCCAATCCCCGGCGTTTGCGGCAGGTCCCGGAACTGATCTTTGAGCTGTTCCCGGTGTTGAAAACCATGCTCAAGCGCCGCGGCGGCGATCTGTCTGGCGGCCAGCAGCAGCAATTGGCCATTGGCCGCGCTCTGGTGCTGGAGCCGCGCTTGCTGATTCTCGACGAGCCGACCGAGGGCATTCAGCCGAACGTCGTTCGAGAAATCGGTCGAGTCATTCGCCGGTTGAATCAGGAACAACTGGACCGGGTTCAGGAACAGGCCGCGATTGTTCGCGAAATCGGCATGGCGGTGCAGCGGGTGAACCAGGAACTGGGAATGACAGTGCTCTTGGTGGAGCAGAAACTACCCTTCGCCCGTTGGGTGGCCCAACAATTCTGCATTGTTGACAAGGGTCGTGCGGTGGCGACCGGGGCCATTGCCGACTTGAACGACGATCTGGTGCGCCAATATTTGACGGTGTGATCCTTTAAACTCATGAAAGCTTTCAGAATCGAAAGTCCGGCCCATGCAGGCAATACGTCAATCCCCGCCTTCGCGGCGGCGTCTTTCCAGATAGAACGTCAGCGCCAGCGCACCACTGCCGGCGATCAGCAAGCTCGGGAACAAACCCAAATGTTCCGCCAGATGGGCAAAGAACAGCGTGTAAATCTGAATAATCAGGAACGTCGCCCCATAGCCGGTTAACATACGCATGGCCAGGCGCGCACCCAAGCCAATCAACGCCACATTCAGCCCAGCCCACAAGGCATTGAATAGGATCAACTCGACCGCCTTAGCCTTGTACCACCAATGGCTGGCCAGATCGAAATTACCGAACAGCGACAACAGCCACAAGGCCATTTCCGCCAGAAACAGGCCAGTGGACAGCCAAATTTTGAAGAATCCCCGGTATGCGGCCAGTACCCCCCGTTCGCTTTGTTGATGAATCACAGCGATAGCGATCATGGCGATCGCCGCCAGCAGAAAGCGCAGGGGGTAATTCATGCCAAACCAGTACGCGCCCCAACCGGACGCATAGCCGGTAAAGCCGCCGAACCAGGAGAAAAACACCACAGCGCTCAGTACCAGCAATAGCACATTACCTAATCCATAGCTCAAACCCAGCAGTAACACCAGATCGATCAACAGTAGCGCCGGCCAGTTGCCGGAACCGGTTGAATAGATCGCGCCGAGGGTGAAGGTCAGTCCGATCAGCAACAAGCCGCCCAGCAGTTCCAGGCTAAGACGGCTCCAGATCAGCGCCGGGCAGGTGCGCTTTAGCCACTGGCCACCCCCAAAGCTGGCAATGGTGACGATGCCTAGCAGAATCGCCAGCTTTTCCAGGGTGAATTCGAATAGAGTCTGACCGAGAATGACCAAGCCGGCCATGACGCTGACTGCGCCAAAAATCAGGAACCAGCGGCCCAGCGAGCGCCAATCCCAATCGGTGAGGGGATAACATTCGCTTAATCGTGCGTGGGTCGTTTCGTTCAGCAGTCCCTCGCGCAACAGGGCGTCCAATTCTCGGCGAATGCGACGGTTACGAGAGGTCGGATTCATGGATGCGGCTCCGGTGAAAGACGACCCCAGCGCTCGCAGAGGAAGCCAAAAATCATGGCCAATACGCCGGCCAGCAGGAAGAACATCCCGGCGGACAGGCGATCCCAGAAATGCTCAAAGAACCGCGTGTACAGATCGATGGCCAGAAACACGATGCCAAAGCCGGTGAAGCGAGCATCGCGGAGCCGCGCGCCAGCAATGATTTGCGCGATGCCTGCGCCAGTAAAGATCAGCACCCAATCCAGCGGTTTACCAAACAGAGTCAGAAACCACAGCGACAGATTCAGATACAGCAAGCCAAAAATCAGGTACAGCGCGCCAAACCCCGTGCAACGGCGCAATGGACCGCTTTCCAACAGGCGTTCATGCCAAAGACCCAGAACAATCACCGCCAACGCGATGAGCGCCATCAGACGTTCGTCTTGAATATCGGCGAAATAAGCGCCGTGTCCACCGTAGGCATGCCATGCTCCAACGCCGTGGAAAAACAGCAACAACGCCAACAGCAGCGGCCAGCGCAGATGGTAGCGGTAGGCGGTCAGAGCGGCCAGCGCGCCGGTCAGTAGCAAAAGAATGGAAATCACCCAACCCTCGTCTTCACCGCCGGCGGCCACATGCAGCAGAACCAGCGTTCCAAACGCCGCCGCCAGGCTGGCGGTGACCAGCACCGAGCCGGTGAAGGGGTGACGTTGCCGGGAATCGGTAGCCATACGGACGCCGAAATACCATAATCCCCCGCCAACTCCACTCAGCAGTACGGCGGCAACCCCCGCGGACTTGGCCATCATGGCGATGAACGCCAGCACCGCTAAGCCCAACTGGAAAATGGCGAACAGGCCAAGCCACTTGAGCAAGGCCGCCAGGAATCGTCCCTGCGTTTCGTAGCGTGGCAACAGGGTCTCCAGCAGAGGGCGGTCGATGAGGCCTTGCTGATGCCAGCCGATAATTTCACGGGTGAGGACGTCGCGGGTGATCGGGCGCATCGTAGGTTTCCATGTATCGTTTCGAGTCGAATTTCCGGTAAAGTGACTGCCCACGCAGGGGCATTTGAAAATCTTTGGAGAGCATAATGGAATTTTTCAGCGAGTACGGGCTATTTTTGGCCAAGGCTATCACGATTGTAGTGGCGGTGCTGGTCACTGCTGGCGGCATCGTCGCACTGATCGCTCGCAGCAGCGGTCACTCTGAAGCCCAGGGGCGGCTGGATATTCGTCATCTCAATGAAAACTATGACGGCATGGCGCTGGCGCTGAAGTCCGCTATTTTGCCAAAAAAGGCGTTCAAGCAATTCCAGAAAGAGCGTAAGGCTCATGAGAAACAGCGCGAGAAGACTGAACGTCGGCATGTGTTTGTGCTGAATTTTCATGGCGATATTCGAGCAGCGGCGGTGACTTCATTGCGGGAAGAGGTAACGGCGGTATTGACGGCGGCGCAACCCGAAGATGAGGTTCTGGTGCGGCTGGAAAGCGCCGGCGGACTGGTGCATGGTTACGGACTGGCGGCGGCGCAATTGTTGCGCATCCGCGATCGGAGGCTGAAGTTGACAGTCGCCGTGGACAAGGTGGCGGCCAGCGGCGGTTATATGATGGCTTGCGTAGCAGACCGGATCATCGCCGCGCCGTTCGCCATTCTTGGCTCTATCGGCGTCATTGCCCAGTTACCCAATTTCAATCGTCTGCTTAAGAAGCACGATGTCGATTTTGAGCAGTTCATGGCTGGCGAACACAAGCGCACGGTGACGCTGTTTGGGGAGAATACCGATAAGGGACGGCAGAAGTTCCAGGAGGAAATTGAAGATATTCATTCCTTGTTTAAGGACTTTGTCAAAAACCACCGGCCACAGGTTGATCTTGAACGAGTGGCGACCGGAGAGCACTGGTTCGGCGCGCGGGCGCTGGATTGCCGGCTGGTGGATGAGTTGCGCACCAGCGACGATTATTTGCTGGACACCAGCACCGGGGCTGATTTGTATGAAATCATCTACACCGGTAAGAAACCGTGGCTGGCGCGGCTACTGGCGCAAACCGGCGAGGCGCTCGGGCGGTTTTGAGCCATGAGTACAACTCCTCTATGATGAAGGTACAGAGATATGCCGTTTCTCATTGGCTTTGGGGGTTGCTGACTGCCCACTTTCACTGCCCTGCTGTATATCCTCCCACAGCGGCGACAATTCCCGTAGCCGGTTCACTGCGGCAATTACTGCGCCGGCGGTATAGTCGATCTCTTCGACTGTGGTGAAACGACCCAGACTGAAACGGATTGCGGCGCGCGCTCGAAGCGAATCAACACCCATTGCCCGCAACACATGCGAAGGTTCATTCGTCGCTGACGTACACGCGGAACCGGTGGACACCGCAATATCCGGCAGGTCGGCCAACACTGCCTCGGCAGTGACGCCCGTGAAACTCACATTCAGAATACCAGCCACATTTTCCCGAGGATGGCCATTCAGTTCCACCCTGTCCAACCCAGCCAAGGTCTGCCATAACCGGTCGCGCAATGATCGAATTTGCGCCTGTTCAGCGCCCATCTCCTCGCTGGCGATGCGAAAGGCTTCCCCCATCGCCGCGATCTGATGGGTCGGCAGAGTCCCGGCGCGCAAGCCACGCTCCTGACCACCACCATACAGCAGTGGCTCCAGCCGGATGCGCACCGGACGTTGTCGGACATACAACGCGCCGATTCCCTTGGGTCCGCACAGCTTGTGAGCGCTAAGGCTGAGTAAATCGACCGGCAGCGTTTGCAAGTCGATGGGCAATTTCCCAGCGCTTTGCGCGGCGTCGACGTGCAATAGGACGCCACGCTCGCGAGTCAGTGCGCTGATCGCCGCCAGATCGTGGATGACGCCGGTTTCGTTGTTGACATGCATCAACGACGCCAGCACGGTATCCGGGCGCAACGCCTCTGCTATGCGTTCCAGTGGAATCTGGCCGTCCGGGTCCGGATCGAGATAAGTAACTATGCAACCGTTTTGCCCCAGCCACCGGCAGACGTCCAGCACCGCCTTGTGCTCGGTTTTACTGGTCAGCAGGTGCCGCCCCCGCCGCGCCTGGGCGCGCATGACGCCCGTCAGAGCCAGATTATTGGCTTCGGTTGCGCCCGAGGTCCAGATGATTTCCCGTGGATCGGCGTTAAGCAGACCAGCAACCTGGCAGCGGGCTGTTTCGACCACTCGCGCTGCCTGTCTGCCGAAAACATGTGTCGCGGAGGAAGGGTTGCCAAATACGCCATCCAGGGTCAGATGCCGCCCAAGCAGGGCGGCAATCCGTGGATCGACCGGCGTCGTCGCAGCATAGTCCAGATAGACGGGCAAGCGCATTGCCTGTCGGCAGGAATCAGTGCGCTGGCGTTCACACCGCAGCTGGCAACTGGATCGGTTGGATACGCTCCCGCCGGCGCGTGTGATGGCGATGATGCGCATTAATCTCGCCCAATGTCGGACGCTCGACAAATTGCGCCAGCGTGATGCCTTCCAGGAAGGTAAAAATTTGCCGACTAAGATCAGTCCACAATTGATGGGTCAGGCAGCGCCGCCCCCCCTGGCAATTCTCGTCACCGCAACAACGGGTCGCATCCAGTCGTTCGTCCACGGCGCTAATAATATTGGCAACGGTGACTTGATCCGGAGTCCGCGCCAGGCGGTACCCTCCCCCCGGTCCACGCACGCCTTCGACCAAACCGTGCTTGCGCAGTTTAGCGAACAGTTGCTCAAGGTAAGACAGGGAAATACCCTGGCACTGGGAAATCTCAGCCAGCGTGACCGGACCCTGCCGATCATGAATAGCCAGATGCATCATGGCGGTAACCGCATAGCGGCCCTTGGTTGAAAGTTTCATGGCGATACCCCGCAGGTTACTGGAATGGAACCATTCCCAACAATGAATTGGGCTGTGCAGGAACTGCCCAGCCTGAATTCGGACTACTTCATTAGCCTAAAGACTCGACTCCTGGATTTAGCCATGCTTTATCCAAGTTGCAACTCATAAAAATCAACACTTTAATTATAGTATAAGTTTTGAACAAGGAAACTATATTAACCTACTCAATTAGTCAACTAATTTAGTAAAAGAACACGCGGATTTTTTGACTACCTGGTAAAAATATTCAGGCGGGGGGTGAGTAAGGTTCGACGAAACGGTGACCCTGCCGCCAGCAGTAAGTCAGCCATTTATAGAGAAAGCGATTGATTCGCCAGCGGTTATAAAGAGGGTTGCGGTCCGGACCCCCTGAATCAAGCGGGTCGGTTGCAAAAGAGGCCCGATACCGCAAATGGGCGGTGACAACCTCGGCCAACCGGGCGTCATGGTATACCCGAATGCGTAAATCAGGTTCGGCGAACGGCGGACCTTGCTCCTGACCAAACTGATAGGTCAGAATCAATTCACTGGTATAGCGGCAACGCTCGACGACGCGCAGGTGCAAATCCATTCCACCGGGCGTGCGCGAGACCCGAACCGCTGAGGCCGGCGGCATGATCGGCAGCAAACGGCGCATGTTAATGTAATTGCACTCGTATAAATCCATCAGGGCCGAAAAGCCACCGGGCGCATCGTGCGTCAGCCACCCCACATGAGGAGGATGGAGCATGATCATTCCTTCATGCGTCCGACAACGCCAGGGATTCCATCCGCCAATCCGAGGCGCCACAGCACAATACGCTACCCTGCGCATACCAGTCGCCCAAAACGATCCGCCGCATGGAGTAGCCATCCAGCGTCCATTCATGAATCGCAGGCCGATGCGTGTGGCCGTGAATCAGCCGCTCAACCCGATGCTCCCTCATAACCCGATCTACTTCCTGACGGTTGACATCGGTAATGTCGGCGGCTTTCTGCTGGATTGCTTGCCGGCTGGTTTCCCGCAACTGGCCGGCAAGCGCCCGCCGTTGCGCCAGAGGCAGGGCCAGCGTCCGCGCCCGCCAAGCGGGATCGCGAACCTGAGCGCGAAAGGTTTGATATTCGACATCATCGGTGCAGAGCGTATCGCCGTGGAGCAAGAGCGCTTGCTTGCCCGCCAGGTCGATGACCATGCTTTCCGGCAGCAGTTGCAGACCGCTAACCGCAGCAAAGCGCTCGCCGAGCAAAAAGTCGCGGTTACCGTGCAGAAAGTACACAGGGACGCCCGATCCGGTCAGCGCGCGTAGACCTGACGCGACCGTTTGCCCCAATTCACTATCGTCGTCATCGCCGATCCACGCCTCGAACAAATCGCCCAGGATATACAACGCCTCGGCCTGGCGAGCGCGTTGTTCCAGAAAAGTCAGGAAGAGCGTAGTGATAGCCGGACGGATCGGCTCCAGGTGCAGGTCGGAGATGAACAGTGTGGTCATATCGCTATCGACTCACTCGTTGCTGACTTCGGTCTTGACGATCACTACGTTTTCGACCGGCACATCCTGATGGCCCCGTCGGCTGGTGGTAGCCACCCGAGCGATCGCTTCGACGACGTCCATACCCGCAACGACTTGGCCGAATACACAATAGCCCCAGCCCTGACTGTTAGGCGCACGATGGTCAAGAAAGTCATTGTCCTTGAGGTTAATGAAAAACTGTGAACTGGCCGAGTGGGGATCGGAGGTGCGGGCCATGGCGATGCTGCCCACCACGTTTTTCAGGCCATTGTTCGCCTCGTTCTGGATCGGGCTGCGGGTTGGCTTTTGATTCATGTCGGATTCCATGCCGCCGCCCTGAATCATGAAGCCGGGGATGACTCGGTGGAATAATGTGCCATCATAAAACCCGTCGCGGGCGTATTGGAGAAAGTTGGCGGCGGTTGCCGGAGCATGTTCGTGATTCAGTTCAATACCGATGACGCCCAATGAAGTGTGCAGATTAACCATGATAATAAAAACTCACTCTTTTGATGGTTCGGACGGAGTCGCTGGCGCAAGAGCCGGTTCCGGTTCGGCATCCAACGAGGCAGGCTTCGAACGGTCCAGCACTGTCGCGGATTCAATGACAATTGGCGTGACCGGCACATCGCTGAATCGGCCGCCGGGCCCCCCGGAACCGGTTGGCGTCTGGCGGATCTTGTCGACCACCTCCATGCCATCGATCACCTTGCCAAACACCGCATAGCCCCAGCCTTGCGGAGTCGGTCCGCGGTGATCCAGAAATGTATTGTCCTTGACATTGATGAAGAACTGGGCCGTAGCGGAGTTGGGATCGCCTGTGCGCGCCATGGCCACTGCGCCACGCCTATTTTTCAATCCGTTGTCGGCCTCATTCGGGATCGGGGCGCGAGTCGGTTTCTGTTGAAAGTCCGCGGTGAAACCACCGCCCTGGATCATAAAACCGTCAATGACCCGGTGAAAGATCGTGCCGTTATAGAAGCCATCGCGGACGTAGGTAAGGAAATTTTCAACCGACTTGGGAGCTTGCTTGTCAGCCAACTCCAGGGTAATCGGACCCATACTGGTGTCCAGCCGAACTTGAGTGTCAGCAATAATGGTCGTGCTGGCCAGACCGAGAACGGCGGCCGCTAATAAGGAAAATCGCTTGTGCATGGAATTATCGCCAGGTTGTGGAAATAACCAGAAAGGAGTAGGGGAAACAGGGATTTTCCCTACTCCCTACTTCCGTAACCGCGGCTTACCCCTCAGAGGGCAACCATAAGACTTCCGACAGGTTATCAAGCTCCGAGATGCTGGATTGCACTCGGGCCAGCGCCTCCATAGCCTGTTCGCGGGTGATGCCCAGGGTAAACATCGCCAGAGCTGGCAAGCGGTTATTCGGTTCATCACTCATTCCGATATGGTGCAGCAATCGATTAGCGATCAGCACCAGATTGGAATATTCAGCATGAGGTTGAGTGCAATCTTCATTATGATGCCAGCGAACCGCGGCTATCACCTCCTCAGGCATATCCCAGGACTGCATCAGCCAGGAGCCGATCAGCCAGTGCTCAACGCCCAAGACATAGCGTTCGACGACACTGAGCGGCACGTTCTGGTTAACCGCCAGGAAGCGGTTGAACAGAAAAAAGTGAGTGGGAAAGACATGACCCAGCACCAGATAGCCGAAGTTGTGGAGCAGGCCGCATAGATAGGCCAGATTGGGGTTCACATTCAACGATTCGGGGAGTATTTTGGCCAACTCGCTGACCAGGGAGGCGCAGTAGATGCTGTGCCGCCAAAAGGTTTGCAAGCCGACTGGACCGTCGACTGGTATGCGAAAAGTTTGACCTATGCAGGAACCCAGCAGCAGGTTAAGGGTGTTTTCGATCCCCAAGACCTGTTCGATGGCGGTATGCAGCGAATCCACAGCGCCATGATGGCCATGCAAAGGCGAGCGCGCCCAATGCACGACCTGTGCGGCAAGACTAGGGTCCTGTTCGACGATCCAGATGATGTCGGTGGCAAGGAGGCCCCGCTGATTACGCAGCTTTAAAATCCGTTTCGCGGTTTCCGGCATGACCGGCAGTTCGGTGATCGCTTCGATGCCTTCCTGCAATTTTGCTGGCGTATAACGCCGGGTCAGACTGGTCAGGTTTTGGGGGGTAAATGCTTGCCGGCTGATCAGTGCGTCGAGGTTCTCGGTGGAAACAGCGAACTGTCCCCAGCGCGCCGACTTGAGCAGTTCGCGGAAATCAGCCACCTGCATGGCTACCAAAGTATCGCCATTCCCGCCATCGAAGTAGATGTCCTGAGTTTCGTCCGCGACCAGGCTGATATCCGCCAGAGCCGGTATGGCGAATGCGTCCGGCAGGGGGGGATGAGAACCCGCCTTGCAACCATGTTGTTCGAAGAAGCAATGGGTTTCGGGACCGTAAAGCGGCTCCAAGTCGCGCCGCAGTGATTGGCAGAGTATCGAAAAATCGAGAATGTAGCTGCATGGTAAAACCACCATGACCAGGCCCACTGTATCTTTCAGCAGGACAATTCGCGCTATTTGTCGGGTAGCGACGCCAAGTTTCGCTGCGGCCTGAATGAGCGTTTCAGTAGAAGGACAATTTACCAATCGATAGGGAAAACCCTGTTGGTCAAGATGAGTCCGAACGATGTCAGGAAGGTCCATGGGATTAACTTTAGCGAGTCGTCTGATTGAGATAGCGTTATATCTCTCTAAATTAGAGCTTTAATTATCCGGTTTTGGCTTTGCTGACGCAATAATAATGGTTAGTCTTGGCAAATCTAAAATAAAACAGTTTCAATAATAGTTCCTTAAAATATTTATGATGGGATTCTCCTTTTCAGGGAAGCGCTGTTGGCTCGCGGGGGGTACTGCGCGGGCGTGGACTATAGCCATTGGACATAGCGTTTGCTTAGGGTTCTTCCCGCTGGATATCGACCTGCCGTTTGGGCAACTCGGTGTAGAAATCGTATTTGGGCTTGAAGGGATCCGCTGCTGGCGCCGGCATACTGACAGGCGGGGCCGGCAGCGGTTGCGCAGCGACCGGCGCAGGCGGCGTGAGCGGTATCGGTGGCGGCGCTACTGCTACTGGCGGCGGCTGGAATCGGGCGCCCTTGATGTAGGCGAGGAACCCACCAAATAGACCGATCAAAATCAATGTAATAACCAGTATACTCAACCGGCGGGCCGATTGGCGGCGCTGGCGTGGCGAAACGGATTTGTAATCGCGGCGAATACTCACATGACCTCCGGAGCTGAGACGCCTAGGAGGGCCAAACCATTTTTAATCACCTGCCGGGTCGCCAGGCTCAGATTCAACCGGGCGTCGCGCAAGGCATCGTCATCGACCAGAACCCGGTGTTCGTTGTAATAGGTGTGGAAGGCATTGGCCAGTTCTCGCAAGTAGTGAGCCAGTTGATGCGGCTCGTGGTTGAGGGCCGCCATTTCCAGGACTTCCGAGTAACGGGCCAGCGCGATGAGCAGGCCCTCTTCATGGGGTTCAGTCAATCGGGCCAGATGCGCCTGGCCGCGCTCCACATCACGGAATAGCCCTTTTTCGCGCAATTGCTTGAGAACACTGCACACCCGCGCATGGGCGTACTGAATGTAGTAAACCGGGTTATCCCTGGACTGTGATTTAGCCAGGTCGAGATCGAAATCCAGGTGCTGTTCGCTTTTGCGCATGACATAAAAGAAGCGGGCGGCGTCATTGCCGACCTCTCGACGCAGTTCGCGCAGGGTGACGAATTCGCCGGAACGAGTGGACATGGGTACCCGTTCGCCATTGCGGTAGAGAATCGCGAATTGCACCAATAGCACGGCCAACCGGTCAGGATTCTCACCCATGGCCTGAAGCGCGGCTTTCACTCGGGGGACATAGCCGTGATGGTCGGCGCCCCAGACGTCAATGACTCTGTCGAAGCCGCGCTCGAATTTCTCCAGATGATAGGCGATATCCGAGGCGAAGTAGGTTATCTGACCATTTTCCCGCTCGACCACCCGATCCTTTTCATCACCGAAGGCGCTGGAACGAAACCACAGCGCGCCTTCCCGTTCGTACACATAGCCAGCGTCGCGCAGTCGGCTCAACGTCTTATTGACCGCGCCGCGTTCAGTAAGCGCGCGTTCGGAATACCACTCATCATAGATCACCCCGAACTCGCCCAGATCGTCGCGGATATCGTCGAGAATGGCGTTCAGGCCCAGCTCAAACAGAAAACGGTAGCGGTGATCGCCCAACAGGGTGCGGGCGCGTTCAACGACGGCGTCGATATAGGTTTCCTTGTTACCCGGCGTCACAATGTCGCCGGCTTCGTCGCGGATTTCGTCCGGGGGGAGATTCTGGAAAACCTGTTGCGCCGAAACCAGGTAAGCGCCGCCATGCTCTGCGTAAAACCGAGCGGCGATATCCCGCAAGTATTGGCCTCGATAGCCGTTGCTGGGAAACGGGAACCGTTCGCCGCAATGCTCCAGGTAGCGCAACCACAGGCTGGCGGCCAGAATGTTCATCTGTCGGCCTGCGTCATTGACGTAGTATTCCCGGTGAACCTGGTAGCCGATCGCTTCCAGTAAATTGGCGACGGTAGCGCCAAACGCTGCGCCGCGCCCATGACCGACGTGCAGGGGGCCAGTAGGATTGGCGGAAACGAATTCCACCTGAACCCGCCGTCCGTTACCGAGCGCGCTTCGGCCAAAGTCATCGCCGCGTTGCAGGATCTCGCCCACGACCGTGTGATAGGCAGCCGGCGTCAGGAAAAAGTTGATGAAACCGGGGCCAGCGATGTCCACTTTGGCGACATGCGCGGACATCGGCAGCGCGGAGCGGATGTTCTCGGCCAATTCGCGGGGTTTGCGCCGGGCGGTTTTCGCCAGGGTGAGCGCGATATTGGAAGCGTAATCGCCATGCGCCCGGTCGCGGGTGCGCTCCAGGGGAATCGAAGGCAACTCGGCATCGGCCAGCGCTCCATCCTGGCGGAGTTGCTGGAGCGCCTGGGTAATCAGGTGTTGAAGATGGGTTTTCAAGGGGAAAGCCTCATGGGGGTTTTCCGATCAACTGATCATGCTCAGTTTGAAATGGTAACCGATGAATTTTTTGAATTCATTGACAATCTTGAACGAGTCGCGCAGCACTTCCCGCTGTATTTTGTTCAAGTCCTTGGGATTCAGATAATTGTCCTGCGTCCGCCCTTCGCGAATTTTCCGCAAGCCGGCCTCGGCGCGCAAGGTCGACAGGTAGGTAAAGACCTCGATCAGCTCAATGCCAAAGGAGGGTTTGAACAGATTGCGCTGACTCAAAGCGGTGATCCGGTCCACGGTGTTGGTTTGCGGCAACCGGTATTCCAGGGCCAGGCTGCGGATGCCGTGAACGATGGGGAAAATGCCGCCCTTCTTGATATCCAGTTCATCGCGGTTTTTTTCCACGACAAAATTGGTAAAGAACCCGAGCGGCGTTTCGAACGCAACAGTGGATTTGGCGAACTGGCTGTAGAACGAGCGATGATCGCCGAGCAGGCGATACATGTGGTCTTTGACATGGCGTAGCAGATTATCGTCGCCGGCCACCGCCATCGCATCGAAGAAAATGGCGAATTGGAGAAACGAATCGTGAGTCGGATGCACGATCCATTGAAACAACTCATCCTTGAAAGCAGCAACTGACTTGGTCCAGTACGGGTTCGACACCATGATATTGCCGGGGCAACGCGGGTAGCCAAAATCAAGCAGACATTCAGTGAATTCGCGAGTGATCTGCTCCAGGCCAGCGTGCTCGAAGCCATCGCGCAGGATCAGGGCGTTGTCTTGATCGGTTTTCAGCACCTGTTCCTCGCGGCCCTCGCTGCCTAGCACCAGCAAGCAAGCGTTTTCCAACAATTCCGGCGGCGCGATGAGAGCGAACAGTTTGCGCAGCAGCTTTTTATTCAGTTCCGACACCAGTTGCATGATGTAACGAATTTTGATGCCTTTGTCATGTAGATCGCGGATCACGTTAACCAGGTCGCGACTGGCCCACTTCAAGTCTTCCCGGGAGCGCGCCCGGTCGATTTGCAGGGCGATTAAGTGGGAATGGTTGGACAGATAACTCAGCAGGTCGATCTGTTCGAGGATACCATGAATGGTTTTAAGGTCGCGGATGACCAGCCGATTCACATTGTAATGGGTCATTCGCAGCAGGGCGTTGAACAGGAAGTCGTTCGGCTCCATGCTGATCAGTTCATAAGTCGCCAGCGGTCCGACTGGGTCATCCACCGGCTGGCGCCGAATGATCGCGGCCTCGCGTAAATCAGTAGCGGTGACGATGCCAATTTCGTCACCGTATTGAACCAGGATTGAATTGGTTTTATGGGCCTTCATGGTCAGCGCCGCTTGATGGATAGACTGTTGCGCTGACACGAAGATGGGTGGGTGAATATAGGTATCCTGAATTTTAGCGATGGTGAACGCCGCCATTTCCTGTTGGTTGTCCGGTTCGCGCAATGCGGCCAACCGCTGGGAAATTTTCTGATGGTAAAAGGAAGCCAGTTGTGGATGGCTTTGCACGGCTTCCAGGAAGACCGGACGGGGCATCTGCAAGCAACGGGTCGGCTCACTGACGACGAAACTGTGCAGACTCTCCCCTTCCAACAGAGCGCCCGCATCAAAACTATCCTCGGCGCCATACAGGGCGATCACGCACCAGAGGGATTGAGCAGCTTTGGCGGCAGTCAGCGATTTCGCACCCTCTTGAGCAGGCTGATCCGGGGCGCCATTGATTTCGTAAACTGCGCCTTCGATGATGAAGTACAGACAGGCGGGCGTTTCGCCGGCCTTTAACAACACTTCGCCCGAGTCGAAGCGACCGATCTTCAGCTCCCCGGCTAACAACGCCAGTTCCGTTTCGGCGAGCCGGTTGAAGGGGGGCTGACGGGCAAGAAAGGCTTTTTGATCCAAATTAGTCACGACAGTTTGATTCCGAAAGGCCCAATAAGAACCCCTTCGCGGCGGAAGCCGGAAGGGGTTTTATCTTAACATATCCATTCAGTCCCCTTCTTAGCAAGGGGGAGTGAATGCTTAATGACTGGATGCGCCCTCGGCACCGATACCGGTCTGGCACCGCACATCCTGTGCGATGAAGGCTTCGTGTTCCTTCTTGGCGCGCTCGCTGTTATCAGTCGCTGAACCGATCCAGATGCCCAGGAAAGCGATGGTCATCGAGACCAGCGCCGGGAACTTGAGCGGGAAGATCGGATCGCCCATGCCAAGGATTTGCGTCCACACGGTCGGGCCGACGAACACCAGTACGCTGGCGCTGATCAGACCCAGCCAGCCGCCGATCAGCGCGCCGCGGGTGGTCATCTTGCCGTAGTAGATCGACATCAGCAGGATCGGGAAGTTGGCGCTAGCGGCGACGGAGAAGGTCAGGGCCACCAGGTAGGCGACGTTTTGCTTCTCGAAGGCGATGCCTAACAGGATGGCGATGATGCCCAACACGATGGTGGCGATCTTGGAAACGCGCACTTCCTGCTGCTCATCGACATTGCCATGAGCGAACACGTTGGCGTACAGGTCATGCGAGATAGCGGATGCGCCCGCCAGGGTCAGACCGGAGACTACCGCCAGAATCGTCGCGAAGGCGACCGCAGAGATGAAGCCGAGCAGGAGATTGCCGCCGACCGCCGCCGCCAGGTTGACCGCTGCCATGTTCTGACCACCCCGAATGCCGCCAGTCGCCGCTGCGTCGGCAAATTCAGGATTGCCGGTCAACAATACGATCGCGCCGAAGCCCATCAGGAAGGTCAGGATGTAGAAATAGCCGATCCAGCCGGTGGCGTAGAACACGGATTTACGGGCTTCAATAGCGTTACCCACCGTGAAGAACCGCATCAGGATGTGCGGCAAGCCGGCGGTGCCGAACATCAGCGCCAGACCCAGCGAGATCGCTTCGATCGGGCTGGTGACCAACGTACCCGGCCCCATGATCGCCTCACCCTTGGGATGCTTTGCAATAGCATTCTGGAACATCTTCTCAGGACTCATGCTGCCGTCCGAAGCCAAGTACAATGCGCCAAAAGCGATGACAGTAGCACCAGTCAGCAACAGTCCTGCCTTGATAATCTGCACCCAGGTGGTGGCCAGCATACCGCCGAAGGTGACGTACATGACAATCAGCACCCCAACGATGATTACGGCGTACACGTAGTCCAGACCGAACAGCAACTGGATCAATTTGCCAGCGCCGACCATCTGGCCGATCAGGTACAAAATCACCACGATCAACGCGGCAGTAGCGGCCAGGGTGCGCATTGGCACCCGCTCGAAGCGGTAAGCCACGATGTCAGCGTAGGTGTATTTACCGAGGTTGCGCAGTTGCTCGGCGATCAGGAACATGATGATCGGCCAGCCGACCAGCCAGCCGACCGAGTAAATCAGACCGTCATAACCGTTCAAGAACACCAGACCGGAAATACCCAGGAACGACGCAGCGGACATATAGTCGCCCGCAATCGCCAGGCCGTTCTGGAAACCGGTAATGCCGCCGCCGGCGGCGTAGAAGTCCTTGGCGGTCTTGGTGCGTTGCGCCGCCCAGTAGGTGATGCCCAGAGTGGCGGCCACAAACACCAGGAACATGATGATCGCGGGAATGTTGACCGCTTGTTTCTGAACCTGGCCTACATCGCCGCCGGCGGCCAAGGCGCTGCCGGTGATCAGCATTAGCAGAACCGTGGGTAAGACGCGCTTCCAGACACTCATAGCACCTCCTCCTTGATTTCTCTGTTCAACCGGTCAAAGACCGCGTTGGCTCGCTGGATGTAAATACCGGTCAGGACGAAAGCGAACACGATCACCGCGATGCCAAGCGGAATGCCGATGGTCGTAACAGAGCCAGCTGAGAGCGGTTGCGCCATGAATTCCTTGTCGAAGGCGATCGTCAGGATGAAGGCGTAGTAGACCACCAGCATGATGACAGCCATGATCCATTTAAACGAGTTGCGTTTGGAGACCAACTCGTGGTACTTCGGGTTGCTTTTTATCTTGTGAACCAAATCGTCTTGCATCGTTCTCTCCAATTGGTGGAAGGTGAAGAGCGGGGTCGTCGTGATGATCGGGATAGGTAGCTGGAAACTAACCGCCGACGGGCCGAACCCGCCTGACCTATGAAGAACCACAGGGTCATATCTCGACTCACGCCTTTTAGTGGGCGCCTGATTACGGGGAAACCCCACAAGCCCCAAAAAGTCTAGTCGTATCCCACGTCAAGTAAAGGGTAAAGAGTCAGGATTATTTTTTAGTACAGCTCCATCGGATCAATATCCAGCGACCAGCGCACCTGGCGATCAGTGCGCTCAGCCCAGAGCAGTGGGGTCCAGCGCCCCAGGAAGCGATGCAATGCCTGACGCTGGACAGCCTGGATCAACAAATGCGCCCGATAGCGACCGGCGCGGCGCTCCATCGGCGCGGGAGCCGGTCCCATCAGTTCCAACTCGTCGGCCAATGGCTCGGCCAGCGCCAGCGCCCGTTGCAGAAATCCGGTGGCTCGCTCCGGGTCAACCGCTTCTGCGCGCAACAGGGCCTGGTGGGCGAACGGCGGTAACAACGCCTCCTGACGCTCGGTCAGCGCCTCTGTGGCAAATGCTGCGTAACCCCGCGAGACCAGGGTGCGCAATAAAGGGTGGTCGGGATGATGCGTCTGGATAATCACCACGCCCGGTTTTTCCGCCCGCCCCGCCCGCCCGGCGACTTGCAAGATCAGTTGCGCCATGCGTTCGCTGGCGCGAAAGTCGATGCCATACAATCCTTGGTCAGCGTCAATAATTCCCACCAGGGTCACATCGGGAAAGTGATGACCCTTCGCCAGCATCTGGGTGCCAATCAGCAGGCGGCGACCGCCAGCCTGAATCTCGGTCAGCAAGGCTTCCAGACTGCCACGGCGGCGGGTGCTGTCGCGGTCCATGCGCGCAATCCCGGTCTCGGGAAATTCCTGACGGAGCGCGGTTTCCAGGCGCTCGGTGCCCTGGCCGAAGCCACGTAAATCAACACTGCCGCACTGCGGGCAGGCAGCGTCCACCGGTCGCTGATCGCCGCAATGGTGGCAAATCAACCGCTGGCGGCGCAGATGCAGGGTCATGCGAGCGTCGCAATGCCGGCACTGACTGGACCAGCCGCATTCGTGACAAAGCAGGATTGGGGCGAACCCGCGCCGGTTGAGAAACAGCAACACCTGCTCATCCCGATCCAGATGAACGCGAATTCGTTCCAGCAGGGGTTGTGACAATCCCTCGCGCATGGGCTGCTGGCGCACGTCGAGAATATAAATCGGGGGTTCAGCGCCGCCGCCCACCCGTTCCGGCAAGGGGAGCAAATGGTAGCGGCGGCGCTGGGCATTATGGCAACTTTCCAGAGCAGGCGTGGCGGAACCCAACACGACCGGAACGCCGAGTTGCCGGCCCCGCACCACCGCCAAGTCGCGGGCGTGGTAACGAAAACCGTCCTGCTGTTTAAAAGATGAATCGTG
>JAGRHQ010000063.1 GCA_020444905.1 Candidatus Competibacteraceae bacterium | reverse complement strand
AAGCCGTTGTCGATGGCCAAGCTGCTATTGACTGTGGAGCGGGCGTTGGAGGCCGACCGGCTGGCGCGGGAAAATCAGAACCTGCGCCGTCAGCAACGCACGGTCTCCGAACCGGTGGGACGTAGCGAAGTCGTGCAACGGTTGCGCGCCCAAGTGCTGAAAATCGCGCAACACGATGCCCCGGCGCTGATCTTTGGCGAACCGGGCACGGGCAAAGAGGTATACGCCCGGTTCCTGCACGCCCACAGTCCACGACGCGATGGGCCATTCGTGGATGTCGGCGTGGGCTCCATCGCCCGGGAGAACGCCAGTCTGGAGCTGTTTGGCTCGGAACAGGGTGAACGCATTCATTATGGCCGACTGGAACAGGCCAGCGGCGGCACTCTGTTTCTCGACGAACTAGCCGATATGGATCTCGAAGCCCAGGCTAAACTCGCCAGCGCTCTCGAAAACGGTTCTTTCCTGCGTATTGGCGGCAAGGAGTCGGTGCGGGTTAACGTGCGGGTGGTTACCGCTACCCATCGCGATCTGGAGCAGGAAGTGGCGCTGGAACGGTTCCGCGAAGATTTGTACTACCAGCTCAACGTGGTGCCCATCAAGTTGCCGCCGCTACGTGAGCATATTGAAGACGTGCCGGAATTGCTCAACTACTATGTCAGTTATTTTGTCGATCAGGAAAACCTGACTTATCGCCACTTTACGCTGGCGGCTCAGAACCGGCTGCGCAACTACAATTGGCCGGGCAACATCCGCGAACTCAAGAATCTGGTGCAGCGCCTGCTGATTCTGGGCAGTGAGGAAGAAATCACTCAGGAAGAAGTAGATGCTGCGGTGCGCGGTGCGACTTCCGCCAAATCGCATGATGTGGGCAGCATTCCCCTGAACTTGCCGCTACGCGAAGCCCGCGAGCAATTCGAGCGCACTTATTTAATGCAGCAATTCCGTGAATGCGAGGGTAACGTCGCGCGCCTGGCCGAACGCGTCGGCATGGAGCGCACCAACCTGTACCGGAAATTGCGCGCATTGGGAATTGACCCTAAAAAAGCCTTGGACGAATGATGCTGCTATGAAAATTGTCATCCTCGGCGCCGGGCAGGTAGGCAGTTCGGTCGCACACATTCTGGCCAGCGAGGCGAACGATGTCACAGTCATCGACGCCAACGCCGAGCGTCTGCAAATTCTCCAGGACCGGCTGGATATTCGCACCCTGGCCGGCCATGCCTCTCATCCGACAGTGCTGGAACAGGCGGGCATGGCCGACGCGGATATGTTGGTTGCGCTGACCGACAATGATGAAGTCAACATGATTGCCTGTCAGATCGCCTACACGCTGTTCAACACGCCGCGACGAATTGCCCGGGTTCGGTCAGGGGGGTATCTCTCCTATAAGGATCAATTGCTGAATGACCAAGCCCTGCCCATCGACGTGCTGATCAGTCCTGAACAACTGGTGACCGATTACATTCAGCGGATCATCGAACATCCTGGAGCGTTGCAGGTTCTCGATTTCGCCGAGGGTCAGGTGCGGCTGATGGGCGTTAGGGCCTATGAAGGCAGCTCCCTAGTCGGCCAGGCGCTGCGCGTGTTGCCGGATCGGATGCCGGGTATCGAAACCCGGGTAGCCGCTATTTTCCGACAGGGCCGCCCTATCATCCCGGAAGGCAATACGCTGATCGAGGCGGACGATGAAGTATTCTTTATCGCCGCCCGCAAAAACGCCCGGGCGATTGTTAGCGAGTTGCGCAAACTGGACCGCATGGTCAAGCGCTTGATCATCGCCGGCGGCGGGCATATTGGCGCCCGGTTGGCCCAGGGCCTGGAAGACCGGTTTCAGGTCAAGATCATCGAACATAATCCGACCACTGCTCGTCACTTGTCCGAGCAACTCAACCGGGCCATCGTGTTGCAGGGCGACGCTGCTGATGAAAATCTGCTGCGGCAGGAGAATATTGAGAATATGGATGTTTTTTGCGCCGTAACCAATGATGATGAAGCTAACATTCTGTCCGCAATGCTGGCCAAGCGTATGGGCGCCCACAAGGTGATGGCATTGATCAATCGAGTCTCTTATGTCGATCTGGTGGAATCCTCGGGCATTATCGACGTCGCGATTTCACCGCAACAGGCGACGATCGGTAGTTTGCTGACCCATGTCCGGCGCGGCCATGTCGCCAAAGTCCATTCCCTGCGCCGGGGCGCCGCCGAGGCGATTGAAGCGGTCGCGCATGGCGATTACAAGACCTCCAAGGTGGTGGGCCGGCGTCTGGACGAAATCCGCTTGCCGCCGGGCACCACCATCGGCGCCGTTGCGCGCGAGGACGAGGTGATTATTTGCCACCACGACACCATGATCCAGGCTGAGGACCATGTCATCCTGTTCTTGATCGACAAAAAGCGGGTTCCGGAAGTGGAGCGCCTGTTTACCCCGGCACCGACCTTTTTGTAAGCCCCATTGCGGCAAGCTGCCTTGTGTTAGAATTTCCGAATCCCAAACCTGGGGGCGTTGCTCCCGCCAGAATCCCGAAAGCCGGGCGTTAACAGGATCCCAAACCGATGACCGCATTCAATTTTGAGCAGGCGCGTTTTAACATGATCGAGCAGCAGATCCGGCCCTGGGAGGTGCTGGATCAGCGTGTGCTGGACACCCTGACCCGGACGCCGCGCGAAGATTTCACGCCAGAACGCTACCGCAATCTGGCTTTCAGCGACGTCGCTATCCCCCTTGGCCACGGCGAAGTCATGTTGAAACCCAATATCGAGGGTCGCATTCTCCAGGCGTTGGCGGTGCAACCGACGGATCAAATTCTGGAAGTAGGCGCTGGCAGCGGCTACCTGACGGCTTGTCTGGCGCAACTGGCCAACAGCGTGGTCAGCGTCGACATTATTCCTGACTTCATTGAAGCAGCCCGTGGTAAGCTCAAGGCGCATGGAATCACTAATGTTGTACTCCATACCGGGGACGCCAGCCGTGGTTGGGGTGAACGCCGCTATCACGTTATCGCCGTGACCGGCTCGGTTGCCAGGGTTGATGAAGTTTGGCGCCAGAGTCTGCGTCTGGGTGGACGACTGTTTATCGTGACGGGTCAATTGCCGGTGATGGAAGCTTTGCTGATCACTCGGGTTGGCGAACAGGAATGGACCCAAGAAAGCTTGTTTGAAACCGAATTGCCACCGTTGCGCGGCGCTAATCCGGTCAAGACATTTGAATTTTGAAAGAAAAAAAGTATCAGGCTCCAAGCTCCAGACTTCAGACCGGGAAATTCGTCTTGACCTGACGCCTGGTGCCTGACATCGGGCGCCTGGTGCTTGATACCTTCAAAAAAATATCAGGGGAGCCTATTGACTATGACTAAGATGCGTTACTCACTAGGAGTGGCAATCCTCGCGGTATTGTGCAGTTCATCCGTGGGGGCGGAAAACCTGCTGCACATCTATCGCCAGTCTTTGGAAAGCGATCCGGTGCTCAAGGCCGCTGCCGCCAGCCAGCAAGCCTCCCAGGAGGCCAAGCCGCAGGCCCGGGCGTTACTATTGCCGAATATGGGGGTCACCGCTTCCCAGGGAAACACCTTTGGCGCTGTAGGCTCAACAACCGGACGATCTTCATACGACACCCACAACTATGCGATCAGCGTGGTGCAACCACTCTATAACCGAAGCAGTCAGGTGCGGCAACGGCTGGCGGAGGCGACCATCAACCAAGCGGATGTTGATTTTTTGAACGCCGAAAATGATTTGATCTGGCGGGTCGCGCAAGGTTACTTCAGCGTGTTAGCAACGATTGACAACCTGACCTTCGCCACCGCGGAAAAAAATGCATTTGCCCGCCAATTGGAACAAGCCAACCGGCGGTTTGAGGTCGGTCTTGCTACAATTACTGACGTTTATGACGCGCAGGCGCGCTTCGATGGCGCAGTGTCCTCAGAAATCAACGCTGCTAACACGCTTGCGGATGCCCGCGAACAATTACGGCAACTGACGGGCCAGGACTATGCACAAGTGAACATCCTTAGTGAACGGATGCCATTGGCGCTGCCTGAACCGAGAGATCCAGAAGCCTGGGTGCGCATGGCGCTGGAAAATAATCTGTCGCTGCAAAGCGCCGGTTTCGGCGTAGAGCAGGCGAGAGAAAACATCAAGCTACAGCAATCCGGCCATTATCCCACACTGGATTTGAGCATCAGCCGCGCGGATGTCGACAGCGGCTTTACCCATAGCTACAGCAGTCAGGCCAATCTGCAATTGACCATTCCTTTGTATAGCGGCGGCGCAGTGTCCTCGCGCTCCCGGCAAGCCGCCTACAACTATGAAGCGTCCCGTCAGCAGTTGGAAGATTCACAACGTAATATTATCACTACCATTCGCAATGCCTACCGGGGTCAGGAAACCGCTATCAGCCAGATCAAGGCGCTTGACCAGACCCGGGTTTCCACTCGCAGCGCCCTGGAAGCCACGCAAGCCGGCTATGAAGTAGGTACGCGCACTATTGTCGATGTGCTGAATGCTGAAACGGATGTGTACCGGGCCGAACGGGATTACGCCGCCTCACGCTATAACTATGTACTCAATTTCCTGACGTTGCGGCGGAACGCCGGTCGATTGACCGAAGAGGATGTGATCGAAATCAATAGCTGGCTGGGCGCCGCCCATCCGACCAGCGGCGTTCCTGTTGCGCAGGCAGCCGCAGGATCAGCGAATGCTCCTGCGGCTGGCGCGAATGGCAGTCGCAAGAGATAAAAAGATCAATGCTTACGCCGGCCAAATTGCCGCGCCGGTTGGCGGCTATCGTTTACGATGGCCTGTTGCTGGCTGGGGTATTGATCTTTGCCTCCGCGCTAGCCTGGGGCCTGATGGCGCTGCTGCTGGGCAGCGCGGCGGTTACCATCGATAATCCGCTAAGTAGTAATCCCTTTTTTCAAACTTATCTGCTCCTGGTCTGCTTCTTTTTCTATGGCGGCTTCTGGGTTCGCGGTGGCCAGACCTTGGGGATGCGCGCCTGGCGCTTACGTATCACGCGGCATGATGGCCGGGGCATCGGTTGGTCGCAAGCGCTGCTGCGCTTTCTGACCGCCAGTCTGTGGTTAACGCCCTTCTATTTACACCCGCTGTTTCAAGTCAGCGTGGCTACCAGCGTATGGATTGGCCTGGCGGTTCTGCTGTTCCTGTTGGCGTTGCGCGTGCCGGATCAGGTTTCGGAAACCAAGCTGGTGGTCTTGCCTCGTCCAGGGCAAGTTGCATGAACGGTGATGACGCTTTATCAGCTGACGGTCCACCGGTTCTGACCTATCTGCGCGAATTGCAGGACCGCTTGACCGCCGTGCTGGAAATGGTCGATGGCGGCACGACCTTTCACGAAGACGCCTGGGAGCGTCCCGCGTCTGATTCCGCATTAGCCGGCGGCGGTCGCAGCCGGGTGTTGCGCGAGGGCGCATTGTTCGAACAGGCCGGAATTAATCTCTCGCATGTCACGGGAACCCGTTTGCCGCCCTCAGCGACCGCACAACGCCCAGAGTTGGCGGGGCGCGGTTTTGCCGCGATGGGCGTGTCCCTGGTGGTCCATCCACGCAATCCTTATATCCCAACCTCTCATGCCAATGTCCGGTTTTTCAATGCATTCCGGGAGGATGCCGAGCCGGTCTGGTGGTTCGGCGGCGGGTTCGATCTCACGCCGTACTATGGTTTCAAGGAGGACTGTGTGCATTGGCATCGCACGGCGCAAGCGGCCTGCGAACCGTTTGGGCCGGAGGTTTACCCGCGCTGCAAACAAGCTTGTGACGAGTATTTCTTTCTGAAGCACCGTAACGAACCGCGTGGAGTTGGCGGGTTGTTCTTCGACGATTTGAACAAAGGCGGTTTCGCGCACTGTTTCGCCTTCATGCGCAGCGTCGGCGACCATTTTTTGCCGGCCTATCTGCCCATTGTCGAACGGCGGCGGGCGTGGCCCTATGGCGAGCGGGAGCGGGAGTTTCAGCTTTATCGGCGGGGGCGCTATGTCGAATTCAACCTGGTGTACGACCGTGGAACACTGTTCGGCTTGCAATCCGGCGGGCGGACCGAATCCATTCTGATGTCGCTGCCGCCCCGGGTGCGCTGGGAATATCACTGGCGACCCGAACCCGGCAGTCCCGAAGCGCAGCTTTATGAGTTTTTCCTGCAACCGCGCGACTGGCTGGCCCCGCTTGACAGGCAGTGGGACTATGCAAGCGATTGATGAAGCTATTGGAGCATGGCCGATTCGTTAGGATTATCCCAAGTTACACGCTGGTCAAGGCGCAGAGAGTGGGATGGATTTACAAAAGTATCTCATTGAGCATCAATTGGTGTATATTTTTGGCGAATTCACCCATTTTTCTGACAGCATGATCAATTTAATTAGGTAATCTTCATGGAATCTACATTTAAACTGTCGGCCCTAGGCATTCAAGCGGGCTGGGACACGCAGGCTGTGCGCGCTCAGTTACAACCCTTGCTCAGGGGTGATCCAGCTACTTTTGCCGATATCTTCCACCGCCTTTCCCTGAACGAACAGGTTGTGCTGAGCACGAACCTGCCGAAGGACAAGGCAGAGAGGCTCCTGGAAAAATTGACGGATATCGGCCTGAAGTGTCGCATGGACCCTATGGCGCTGAGCTTGGAGCCGTTAGGAGGTGGAGAGTATACCTGTCCGGCTTGTGGCCACCGCCAGCCGCGCAGCTTTGATGACAAGCCGGACATCTGTGAACGCTGTGGCATTGTGGGCCGCAACTATGAGGGCGCCAGCGACCTGAAGCGTCTTGTCGAAATCGAACGCCAACGCTTACAGGCCATCAAGGATCAGGCGGAGGCTACGACAACAAAATCAACAAAAGACAAGACTCGTGAACAACACGAAAAACTGCGCGCTATCGCTCAGCGCCAGGTGGAAAAGGAATTGGGGATTACCCCCATGGTCAAGTTGAAGGCCAAACTCAAGTCACTGCATGAACAAAACGTATTCATACCAATTTTTGGCGGTTCGACAGCAGCGATTATCGGTATCGGCCTGCTGGTGTGGCAACTTGTGCTCACTCCCTCGAAAACCGTCGTTACAGCCTCGACTGCTAAACCTCCTCCTCAACCCGCTGGTTTGCAGATCACCGTTAAACCAGCGCCGGATGCGGTGTTCAAAGTAGAAGGCTCAACGCCGTCGGCAACGCCTGCTGACGTTGATGCCGACGCTCCAGGCATGGCGGTCGCGGCAGCGAACTCTCCAGCAGGATCGGAGCAGGGCACACTGACCGCTACTAATGCAGCTACCTCGAATGCGACGCCAGCGATAGAGAGCTTGAGCACACCGCCGGTCAATTCCACTCCGGCCCAGCCCCAGTCGCTACTGGATGTCAATCAACTGACGCTGGCCCGTCCTGCTGCGGGAAATGCAAACGGATCAGGCGCGCTGGGCAGCGCCGCGCAGCCGCCGGTGCGAGATCCACAGGTGATGAACAATTTAGCGTTGTATCAAATTTCCATTGGCGATATTGACGCGGCTGTCGGTAGCGTCGACCGGGCGGTCGAATGGGTGGGCAATCAGAAGAACCGTCTGTCCAGTAGCCAACTGGACCAACTTAATCGCTTTCAGGTGGATATCCGCGCCAGGATTGCCAGCCAGCGCTTCAAACGGCAGGAGCCGGCGATTGCGCAAACCCAGTGGTTTCAGGCGACCGATCTGGCTAATTCGATTGTGACGCCTGGCGAACGCGCCCAGGCTTTCAGCAAGCTGGCGCGCACGCTGCATGAGGTGCAAGCCTCGACGGCGAAGGACTATTTTAGCCGGGCGCTGGAAACGACGCGGTTGGTCGCCGATCCGATGGGTCAAGTGGTCGCGCTGAGTGCGGTCGGTCGGGATTTGGCGCGCACTGGCCGGCGCCAACAGTCTCAGGATTTGTTCGGCCAGGCGACGTTGGCGGTAGAGGCGCTAAAGGCCCCGAGCGACCGGTTGGTAGCGCTGGCGATTCTGGCGAAACATCGAGCAGAGGGCGGTGATACAACGACGGCGAAATCTTTGTTGAGCACGCTTGCCAAGCAGATGGAATCCTTTCGTGGCCAGTTTCCAGAGACGCTAGCCCAGCATCGGGCCGAGGCCTTCAGCGCACTGGCCTTGAATTTGGCGATCCTGCGAGAGACGGCGGCGGCGCAATCTGAATTTGCGGCGGCCTTCAACCAAGCTGAGGCGCTGACTGAGCCGGAAATGCGAGCGAATGCGTTGCTTTATTTAGCGCAGAATCTTGCTCTGGCCGGCGATCGCCAGGCGGCGGCCAAACTGGCGGCGGCGGCGACGCCAAAGGATTAGCGTATTACTTTTAGCAGTCACTTAACGTTATTTCGCGCTACGTCCGTCCATAAAAAAGCTGGCTTGCGCCAGCTTTTCGGGGGTGCTTCGTTGTTAACGCCAGCAATCATCTACGGTTTTGCCAGCGCCTGTTTGATTTTTCGCTCCAGTATTGGTCAAGCTCAGGTTTCCACAAGAGTCGTTGATTTGTGCACCTTGCGCCTGCGCGGTCAGGGTGAAGGTAGTGGGAGTTGTGCCCAGTATGATTTGATAGTACTTCGTCGCTCCGTCCTTGGGAGAATTCCCAAGTCCTGCAGCATTAAGATCAGCTTGTACGACTGCGTTATAACCCCCTGTTAAATTCTGCGTATAGCGCCGCTCCATGTACTGCGCCGCTTCCAGCAGCACCGCCCGAGCGTCCGCTCGCCGCGATTTACGCACACTCTCGGTATAAGACGGGTAAGCAATCGCGGCGACAATCGCGACAATCGCTAAGGTAATCATCAACTCGATCAGGGTAAAGCCTCGTTGTCGTTTCATCATCTTGCGCCTCTAAGCCAAATTTTAAGGTCAGGGGACCGCTACTTGCGTGTAACGGCCCCTCGTCTTGTGGCTAAACTCAATATTTACCTGATCTGACGCCAGTGTGGAGTATCGTCAGCCGTATCATCGACTCCAAACTGGCTCAGATTACCCTTGGAATGAGGCTGCGCTAGTGTGCGCGGCTGACTGACTTTGCCGACGATGTCGCTGACCGTCTTGGCCAAATCAGCCGCCTTAGCCGCTGCTGCTGCTGCTGCCGCTGCCGCTGCCGCTGCCGCTGCCGGATCGGTAGCAGCGCTCGCACTATTAGCAGCACTCTGAGCGGACTGGGCTTTGTCAGCCGCTGCTTGCGCGGCGGCAGCAGCAGCAGCCGCCGCCTTAGCCGCCGCTGGATCAATGGTGGCCACCGCCTGCGCTGCGAGCGCAGCCGCAGCCGCAGCCGCCGCTGCTTCCGCCGCCGCGGTTGCTGCGCTCGCAGCCGCGGCGGCTGCCGCCGCTACATCTGCCGCATCATGCGCTGCACTCGCTGCATTTTCCGCCGCACTCGCCGCATTTTCCGCCACATTAGCCGCGTTTTCCGCCGCGCTCGCTGCACTCTGACGACTGCCAGAATCAGGATCAGCAGCGCCTTGCGTATTCGCTGTGGTGCTCACCAGCCTGATCTCAATGCCGCTGGGATCGCGAATCACGGTCGGCAACGACGGAATACCCTCAATGGCCAGACCGCTGATCGGGACACTAATCGTTTCCGTCTCATTATTCTCATTCGTGATGTCCACGGAGATGAAATCGCTCTCGTCAAAAGAAGCGTCATTGTTCAAATCGAACAAGGCATAGTCCGTGCGTCCGCCGGACAGAGCATCGATCTCCATAATCCAGCCGCTGCCGCCAAACTCACATGGATCCGATGAAGGGATGAGCGAGGTGAAAATAACCCGATCATAGCGCACCAATGGTCTTAACACGACACGCTCACCCTGTCGCCCCTGCTCTGGCGAAATCAGATCCACAAACCACCCCTTTTGCGTCGTCCAGTCGACGGTCTGATTATCAAACACCCGCATCCCGTCTGTCGGCAGTTCTGCAAGAATCGGTTGTTCGTTCAAATCCGCTCTGACAACCTCCGGTAAACCGCCGCTCGGCTGCACATTCGGATTATCCCAAACCCCGTACAGACTCTGCACCGGTTCATTGACATCAGCAACGATGTTGTCATTCGCGGCAAAATAACGCCCGGTGCCAACGAGAATCACATACCCTTCATCCGCATGCTGGGTCTGGCGGACAATCGCCGGTTGAGTCGTAATCGGCTGCGGTTCGCCATCCCGGCTAACCGCTTTGAACAGCAACTCGGGCGCATTATCCAGATTCGCAAGATCGAACTTCCATAGATTGCCAAGTATGTCCCCTGCATACGCGGTAGTCGCCGTCCCCGTCGCATCCGGCAACAATTCCGGAGAGGCCAGACCATTGGATTCCGCGCCTGAACCTGCGCCGGTGTCGATCTTTTTAATCAACGTTCCATCGCTCAAATTCACGACAAACAGGAAGGCCCGCTCCGAACTGCTATTATAGCCATTGCCAAACACAGCGACCCAGCGACCGTCGGGAATACGCACTACCACCGGTGCGTCCATGACATTCCCCAGATCGGGATCCGTAAACTCCCACAACACCTTGTCAGCGGCAAACGCATCGGGATCCGTCACATCCAGGGCAAATACACCCTGCCCGCCGGCGCCCAGAGAGGTGACCAGGATGGTCTTCCAGACGCCATTCAGATAAGCGTCGCCCGCAAAGCCTTGACCATCGACATAGTAACGATGGACATAATGCGGATCAGACAATTGATTCAATTGTGAAATCAGCAGATTTGGCACATAAGCGAACACTTCGGCGCCCGTTTCCGCATCAAAAGCGTGCAACATCCCGTCATTAGCGCCGACATACACGATCGCCCGGCGGTTTTGCAGGTTATTGTCATAGAAACTCAGATAACTGTCGCCGCCGGCGCTGCCAGGTAACAGCTCATAACCAAAATAATCGGCTTTAACCAACACCGGGTTGAAGTTAATGATGTCGCCCAACGCCCGGCTGCGGTTGCGAAATGGGCCGCCATTCTGCTGCTCTTCGGTTTGAGCGCCACGCAACCAGTTCAGCCGATTCTGGCCCAATCCATCTTCCAACGTTGGGTGATCCGGATCAACATTCAACGCTGCCTTCTGGGCGTCCGCCAAACTACTCCAGAGGAAGAACACGCCACGGGGTTGCACACCTGGATCGGCATTAGCGGTAAAAACATTACGATTCACCGGCGTTGGGATCAGTTCACCGGCATCCCACAACGGCTCCTGTTCGGCGGTGCTGGTCACCACATTCGCTGCGGCAAACGCCCGTAGTTGCCCAGTCCAGTCATCACTGCGGAATCGCGCCTGATAAATCTTCGATTCCGAACCCAGTCGGGTTGAATTCGTCGCCACTGCCGAGGCCGAGGCGGTCAGACCCAGAATCGCCTGGAATGCGTTATCGAGTTGCTGCGGCAGGGTGCTGGCGTTGGTCACTAGGAAGTAGTTCGGCGACGTTTCCCCTTGCGCCAATTCCTCGTTGCCATCGGAACCATACTTGGCGGCGTACCAGAGTGGGGCTTTCAGTAGAGTAGCGCCCTCAATGCTGCTGCTGGGCGCGAAGGTGCGGCTGGATACCAAGGGCAACGGATTGCACGCTGCGGGCGGCGAAGTGACCGCACACGCGCCGGGCAACAAAAGGGTGGGTATCGTCGGCGTGTTGAGGAAGTAAAAAGGATCGCTGCCTGAGCTGGTGTCATAATCTCTGACATCCAGATAGGTTCCATCCGCCGTCGTGCCGGAGATCACATAGCCCATGTGCTGAATGATCGAACCCGCCGCATACTCGGAAAGTAAATTCACCGTCAGCGTATTATCCGAATTCACTTTGGCTTCATAGACCACAATCGCGTCCATGTCATGATCAGCGCCCTGCTCCACGTCTTCATAGTTAATGCGAAACTTCACGTAGGGACGCCCCTCGTTGACCGTGAGGTCCTCATCCGAATCGGCGGGATCAGTGTTGGCGAAAGTCTCGATAAAAAAGTCCACGATAGTGTTCGTGGGCTGGAACTGCCCTCGATCGGCGCTAAGCCCGCTCCATCCGCCGACGGATTTAGCAAAGGGCACCAAAGTAATTCGATGATTGTCCACCGGAATTTCAATTCGAGGTAAGGGAGAGGCCAGCGCTACCGAGAAGTTCTGAATTTTCTGTTGGCCATCCAAATCGGCGCGCAGGTCATTCTGATAAGCGTATCTGGCGATGCCCGCCGAGTAATAACCGCCTTCCTTGGTAGGTTCCGAAGGAGCCAAACCACGAATATTCCCTAAGCCGGTTACAGTCTTGACTGTGGGCGCGCCGTCATATTCCGTTCCCGACTGGCCGATGAAGTGCTGACTTGGACCGCCATACTCAGCCGCCCAAATCGCATCGGCTTCATTCGCCGCATTCAGTCCGCTAATATCGCCGCTAAAACTGCTGAAGTAACTGCCCGGCACCTGTTGCGTGTCGTAGGAAGGATTAACGTCGCTGATCACCAGCTGCGCGCCAGCGGAGCAATATGGCCTTGCTGTGTAAGGGTCTGTCCAGGCCGGCGCAGGCAGATAGATATATTGATCGCCGACATAATCGCGCAGCAGCACCCGCTCCATACCGCTGGTCAGACTAGGCATGAAAGCGGAGGTTGGCGAGGTCTTGCCCGAGAAATAACGCAGGCTTTCATACATCATTTCCCCAATCGGATTACCCCAGTCAGGGAACTGGCTGCTTGAAGTGGACATCGGGCCCGTGACCAGCCAGCCGCCGTTGTACTGGTAGTTTTGGCTCATGTTGAAGTCGACAATCCGCAACCGGTCAATCGTGCGGACGATGCCCACCAGACTGGTGAACTGTCCGGTATCTGGGTTGACTTCATTCTGGAAGCTTTCGATATTTTTGCGCAGCACCCCGCCCGCCATGTTGTAAGGGTGGGTCGAAGAACCAGTGATCAATCCAAACAGCATCCGGTCGGTTTCGCCATAATCATGCAACAGACCCGTCGGTTTGTAATGACCGCTTGGATATTCCTTACAGTTTGTTTCGAGCCCAACATCCACATCGCAGACCTTGACTTGAACCGTATAATCGGTTCTTACTGATGCAGGAACGGTGCGCTGCCATCTGAGATAGTAATTATCACCACCGCTCGCTTCTTCGTGCCGAAAACGCAGAGTATGGGTTCCGGCGGATAAGGTGATCGAGCCAAAATAGCTATTGCAGTTGCATGAACCGTGGCCTCCATACCACGAGGCAACTATTGTGCCATCAATCTGTAATTCAACCGCATCATCGCCATCCACTGAAAAGGTATAGGTTCCCGCCTGATCGACCGTAATTTGTCCATCAAATACATTTAAGTAATTGTCATTAGTGCAACCATTCACGCCACTGAATGGGTTCCCGCTTCCATTAATGGTCGAGATCGAGCGTGTTCCGCATAAATTCGCTGGGATCGCATTACCATCGACCAACGTATTATATGTGCTTGCGTTGCTTGGATGCGCTCCAACTCCACTGGTGATTTTATACACCGCCTGCGTCAGATTGAGCGCCGAATCAGGCACGATTTCCCAGACCGTACCTCCGGACGTCACGCAGTTAGGCCCGCTTCCACCGTCAAGGCATTTATCTCCCGCTACTGGACGCTCAATGGCAACCCATTCCCAAATTCGATAATTCGAGTTCGTCAAAATCCGCATTAAAGGAGTATTGGCGCTACCGCGCAGCGAGGTATTCGCGAATAAGTGGCGCGCGCCCGACGTGGGAAGAGCTAAGGGGGTGTATTCCCGAATATCATAACCATCATGCGCAATGCTTTTGTATTCCTTACCCCAACTGTGTGCATCCTGGGGAACATAGGTGCGCTTGAGAATGGTTTCATCCTCGGCGTCCACAACGCGATAACCTCCGTACAATACCTTGCGCAAGGCGTCGATGCGGGCGGTAGTGATGTAATTCAGGAAATCGCCGCTCCATTGCCCGGAGCATTTTTTGTTAGCCGTCACCGATACCGGATTAAAACGCCTAGAACCGTTATCGTATACATAACACTTGTACGAATCGAAATAACCGTAATAAGTAACATTATTCGGCTTATACCCGACATCCAGTACGCCATCGCCATTCAAATCTGAGGCATCGTTATAAGCCTCATAATATAAAGTGTGGTCACGACCTATGACCATCATATTAAGGGGCGGCAAAGTACCTGGAAAAAACAGCGGCGACTGCGCTAATGGAATCTCCGCGACCGCCGGGTTAATGCCGGAGGCAATAATTGCTATTATCGCCAGCATCAAGAATGTAAAGCGTCTCAACGTAGCCATTTTTCCCCTCCTATCTCTCTCGGAAATGCATAAATTTTAATATCCTGGTAATTGTCACGAGCAATCATTCGTCTCTTCCAGGATAACGACTGCATTATTACTGCCGCCTACGGACCGCGCAGTAAATCGGCACATAAAGGTTCCTTCAGAAACTCTGCCGACAATTCCGACTCCACCACTTTCTGAGCGCCCAGATCCACTCAATTTTTCAATCACATACTGAGGTGGTGAAGATAAATCTCCATAACCCGTAACTGCGATTGACATAGGATCAGTATTCCACCAACTCGCAGGCTGTTGCCAAGCCAGTGTCGTTAATTGATTCGGCAAAATGGGGGGCGTTGCATCTTTAGCCATGCTTAATGCGCCCTCTGCCGCCTGGAAAGCCATCATGCGATCCAGATAATTACCGGCCATGTGCTCCTGTTGGGTCGTACCCTGCATAGCGGTCGTGCCAATCAACGTCATAACCAACAGAAAGACGAGAGCAACAATCAATGCAGAGCCTCGTTGTCGATTTAATTCTCTGCCCATCCCACGCTTAGTTTGATAATATTTAGACATGACAGCAGCTCTCAAAATTAGCGATTACGAATTGCCACAGTAGTGGAAAAAATCTGGACCAGGCGGCGGTCTGGCGCTGTATAGGATGTAGCGCTGCCTGGAGGAAAAGTAACGGTCTGAGGTTGTGTCGCCAGGAATTGATCGGAACTCACCAGTAGCAGGTCGATCGTCACGCTGGTCACTGGATTGCCCGTAGGCGTAATCCGCATATCAGCGACACCTTCAATGAGTTTCTGGTTACCGCCACTTGTTTCGCTATTCAAGATCAGATCGCCAAAATCATTGTCTCCCCCGCCGGTGCAAGGCGGACTTCCACCGCTATTGCAGATAACCAAGTAACTTCGATTACAAATTCCATTTGTGGGGGTGCACTGATAGGGTGTTGACGGAGCTGTCACTGGATCGCACCACTGAATTTGAATCGAATTACTGGTTGCTTGAATCGGTGGATTAGGCAGCGTGGATGGGCAAGGTATGGCGCTCGATCGATGAGGTTGATATCCCGTCATGCGAATATCCCGCGTCATGGCATCCAGAGCAAACCGACCATTTTCCTGAATGCGCGACAATCCATCATGGCCCCGATAGGTTTGTTTGGTGCCAACAAAGAGCTGAATAACCCCTGCAATGAGAAATAGGCTGATAACCAGCGCCGCCAGAATCTCAACCAGAGTAAAACCCTGTTGCGGCGCAATATATTCGCCATGCTGGTATTGATAAATTTTTTTCATAAATTAGTCCTGACTGAAAATTCCTGAAGGGGATCCTGACCACGGCTATCGTCCCAGCGAATCGTCACTGTCACGGCATTGCCTGTGGGAGTAATATCAGCAGTCCCGAAAGGAAGAAGCTGACCGAGCATATTGTTCCAGGCTTGAATATCCTGTTGTGCAACGCCAGTACAGCTACCGCCCAAATGGCAGGCAAGATATTCCAATACCCCTTGGGTTTGATTCGCCCTCATTCGCTCAATAATGTCATAAGCCAGGATGACCGCTTGCGATCGTTGATAGGCGGTGCTGTTATATTTGAGCGCTGTCGCTTGTAGTCCGGCCAATCCCAATAAACCAATCGCCAGCACCACTACCGTGACCAACACTTCGATAAGGGTGAACCCGTGTTGAAGACGTGCGAATCGAAATCGTTGGTGGCTGATTACGGACATATGGTGGAATCCTTCTCAATATGGGGACGACCTACAGGGGAAATGCAAACCGCCTGATTAATGGTGTTCAGCGTGTAGGAAATCTGCTGAGTCGCAGTCGGAGTAATGCTACCCGTAGCAAGATAGCGAATGCTGGAGGGGCCATTAAAAACCGGGGAGCCGGCTAATGGTTCATAGACGCGGAGAAGAAATTCACCGTTATCTACTGCGCCGTTGCTGTCGGTGGCGAACTCATCTTGAATACCGTTGCCATTCGCATCGGCATCGATGAATACGATCCAGCCATCTTTCCAGTCGCCGCCACCGGTACAGGTAGCCTGGTCCGTCGAAGGACACAGAGAAACGCCCTGACCCCGCTTCACCGCCTCGCTGCGCGCGAGATTAAGCGCGTTCATAAATTCATTAGCGTGGGTAGCGGCGCGATTATTGCGCATCATCTCCTGAAACGAGGGCACGCCAATCGTGAGTACGATCGCGGCGATCGCCAGCGTGATGATCAGTTCGATTAAGGTAAAACCAGGTTGTCTATACATGGCTATCGACCCTTGGTTGATAGCCCGCACCTTACGAAAAACGGCTATTCCTGTTCACACCATTTCTGATTCAATGGTCGCAATTTCCCGACAAACGGTCAATTAGATCGTAGTCATCATGGGTGGCGGCGGCAGCGCCTCTTGCCGACTGAAGCGCACCAACGCGCCAATCCGCTGGTCTCCCAGCGAGTCCAGTTCGATCAGGGAAAGCGTTTCGCCTGGTTCGCTCGACTCGGGGGACAACTTGATTCCGAGGCGAGTCAGGCGCAAAGTCAGCGGGCGCGCCTGCAAATACTTCTCAGGCTGGCTAAGCACTTGCCGCACCTGCTCCAGATAATCGTCCAACGTCCCCAGACGCTTGCGGACCGCGACCAGATCTTCCTCGACCTGAGCCAGCCGTTGCTCCAGCGCGGTTTCCCGGCGCGGATGTTCATCCGTGGACAACAGCAACGGCTGCAACCCCTGAGCGTGACTGCGCAAAGCCCGCAGTTGCGCCTGCAAACGCCGCCGCTGCTCCTCGAGCGAACTGCGCTGATCACGAATCTCATTGATCCGCTCCAGCGCTCGCGTCGCTAGAAACACCAGCATCCGCTGCTGTAAACCCTCTCGCAACCGCTTTTCGCTGATCGTCGGGAAAAACAGCCGATGCTTGGAAAAACTGACCCGGATCTGCCGAACATCGCGCACCAGCACATCACCCCGCAGCGCTGCGCCAAAAGTTTCGGTCTCGCGCTTGACCATCAGCATCAGGGCATAGCCCCGCTCCGCTCCGCTCTCCTGAAAAAAAAGTCGGAGACCGGAATCTTCCGCCAGCATCTTGCGCAAATCGTCAACTGTCGCAAAAAAAGCATTCACCTCGGGATGTCGAGACCAGGCGTGAGCATCCAGGGTAATGGCCGGCGGCAACTGCTTCAGTACCTTTTCCGCGTAAATTGACGCTGTTTCCACCGCATTCAGCAGCTTATCAGCATAGCTACCAACCAAGCGAATGCGCGGCTCGCTGGCGTCTACTACCGCCTCGATGGCGTCGCGCATGGCCGCCAGCCGTTCCTGATGATGGCGATGCTCGGCTAGGCGTTCCTGGGCAAACGCCGCCAGACCGCCGAAAACCTGCTGGAGAAAGCCTTGCTCGTCGGTCATTTTCTCTCACCTTCGTAACCGTTTCCCCCCTTTGGTAAAAGGGAGTCAGGGGGGATTTCACACCTTCAAGCCAACCCCGCCAGGCGCCGGTGCAAGGGACTCGACCGGGGAAAATGCGCGCGCAGAAAATCCATCTGATCGGCCAGCACCCGCTTGCCTTGCAGATATACATACTCCGCATGATTGGGCGCGAACGGAATGGCCAATAGCTGCATACCCGCTTGTTCCGGGGTCTTGCCGCCCTTGCGATGGTTGCACGGCTTGCAAGCGGTGACCACATTGTTCCAGTGGTCAATCCCACCCTGCACCACCGGCCGGACGTGGTCGCGGGATAAATCCCGAACTGAAAAAGTTTCGCCGCAATACAAGCAGGTGTTGCAATCACGCCGGAACAGCGCCGCATTCGACAACGGCGGCACATAGTCCTCACGCGCGCGCAGCCGGGCGTAAGCGCCGCCCTGCGTGGCCAGGATAGAATTCACCGTGAGAACGCTGCGCCGACCCGTGCGCGCATTGACGCCGCCGCGCACCGTATAAAGCGCCATGCCGCAGGTGTAGGCTACCTGCTCGGCGCAATAGAGGCGCACCGCCTGTTGATAATCAATCCATTCCAACGGCATTCCCGTGACATCCGTGTGCAGCACCTGCTGTTCCAACCCGTACATAACTCACCTTTACCTGCTTCCTGATCCAGGGGCGTATCGTCGCCAACGGACATGAACCTCTGTTGACACTCCACCGATAGACGTAAGATAGACGTGGAAATAGCCTACAGGCTGCGGCGGTTCGTCACGCATCATACC
>JAGRHQ010000062.1 GCA_020444905.1 Candidatus Competibacteraceae bacterium | reverse complement strand
TCGCCATGGACTGTAGGCATCGTCACGCGGTTTTTCCTCTGGCATTGAACGGCTCGTCCTGTCTGTTGTAACCTTGCTAATGATTATCTTTACATTATCAACGCACTCAGCATTAATCAAATTGTCGGACAATTTCAGAAAATCTCTTTAGATAATTATACTTATAGAGCCCTACTATAAAGGCTTCATGGATGTTTGATGCGCGTGAAATTCCTGGTATAGGCGCTTGCAGGGGTGCATGACTGCGCGCCCCGGTTTTTTCGAGCGCCTTCCCGTTCAGGCATTATTATGATTTAATGAAACTTAGATGAAGCGGGGGTGCTCCCAATCGGGAGCTGAGAGAGTCCCTTTGAACCTGATCCGGGTTATGCCGGCGTAGGGAAGCTGTTCCAGTTCCATCCATCTTCCTCCCCGCTCGTCCCCTCTTTCTCCAACCGAGGACGATGCCCATGAGCGCCATTCCCCAGGATCTTCTTCAAGCCACCGACGAACTGTCGGCAGCGGTCACCCGTCCATTCCCCAGTTCCCGCAAGATTTACGCGCCCGGTTCGCGCCCGGATCTGCGGGCGCCGATGCGTGAAATCAGTCAGCAGCCGACTTCAACCGGCTTCGGCATCGAAGCAAACCCGCCAATTCCGGTCTATGACTGTTCGGGTCCCTACACCGACCCGGATGCCCGGATTAACCTGCTCAAGGGTCTACCCAGTGTGCGCGCCACCTGGATTGAAGAGCGCGGCGATACGGAACTGCTGACTGGCCCCACTTCCGACTACGGACGCGCCCGCGCTGCCGACCCGGCCTTGGCCAGCCTGCGTTTTGAACATCTGCGCACCCCACGCCGCGCTAAAGCTGGCAGCAACGTCACGCAGATGCACTATGCCCGCCGGGGTATCGTTACTCCGGAAATGGAGTTCATCGCGCTGCGCGAAAGCCTGCGCTTGCAGGAATTGCACGAGGATTTGCGCTACGCGAAGCTGTTGCGCCAACATCGGGGCCAGAGTTTTGGCGCGGCGATTCCGCAAGAAATTACCCCGGAATTCGTCCGTGACGAAGTGGCCCGGGGTCGCGCCATCATTCCAGCGAATATCAATCATCCCGAACTGGAGCCAATGATCATTGGCCGCAACTTTCTGGTCAAGATCAACGGCAATCTTGGCAATTCCGCGCTTAGTTCCTCGATTGCCGAGGAGGTCGAGAAAATGGTCTGGGGCATTCGCTGGGGCGCCGACACCATCATGGATCTTTCCACCGGCAGGAACATTCACGAAACCCGCGAATGGATTATCCGCAATGCGCCCGTACCGATTGGCACCGTGCCGATTTATCAGGCTCTCGAAAAAGTAGGCGGCAAGGCCGAGGATCTGACCTGGAACCTGTTCCGCGACACACTGATTGAGCAGGCTGAGCAAGGCGTGGACTACTTTACCATTCACGCCGGTGTGTTGCTGCGCTACGTGCCGCTGACCGCTGACCGGGTGACCGGCATCGTCTCGCGCGGTGGTTCGATTCTGGCCAAGTGGTGTCTGGCGCATCATCAGGAGAATTTTCTCTACACGCACTTCAATGAGATTTGCGAAATCATGAAAGCCTACGATGTCAGTTTCTCGCTGGGCGATGGCTTGCGTCCTGGCTCGCTGGCCGATGCGAATGACGCGGCTCAATTCGGCGAACTGGAGACTTTGGGCGAACTGACGAAAATCGCCTGGCAACATGACGTGCAGGTGATGATCGAAGGTCCGGGCCATGTACCGATGCAATTAATCAAGGAAAATATGGACAAGGAGCTGACCGACTGCTTTGAAGCACCGTTCTACACTCTGGGGCCGCTGACCACTGACATCGCGCCCGGCTACGACCACATCACCTCGGCCATCGGTGCGGCCCAAATCGGCTGGTATGGCTGCGCGATGTTATGCTACGTCACACCAAAAGAGCATCTGGGGCTGCCTGACAAGGAGGATGTGCGCGAGGGGATCATTGCCTATAAAGTCGCCGCACACGCTGCTGACCTGGCCAAGGGTCATCCCGGTGCGCAGCTTCGGGATAATGCGCTGTCCAAGGCGCGCTTCGAGTTTCGCTGGGAAGATCAGTTCAACCTGGGTCTTGATCCTGAGCGCGCCCGGGAATATCACGACGCTACTCTGCCTAAGGAATCGGCCAAGGTTGCCCATTTCTGCTCGATGTGCGGGCCACACTTCTGCTCGATGAAGATCACCCAGGAAGTGCGCGAATACGCTGAGCGTAAGGGGCTTGAGGATGTCGATATGGCGATGCGGGAAGGTCTGCGCGAGAAGGCGGCGGAATTTAACGCGAACGGCGGACGGATTTATCGCTGAAGGGCGGGGCAGGCAAGGGGAGCGCGTGGTGACCGACTGTTCCACGGCTTCCCGTCCCGGTGGGTTGCGCCGCGCCGAACCACCTTGCGGTTTTGGTAAAGTCCCTCATAGCAAAAACCTTACTGTAGGTTGGAACGGGTGCGCATCTGGCGGACGGCGTTCAACCATTCGTTAGCTAGCCGTTGACGCTCCCTGCGAGGACGGGCTTGGGCAGTAGCGACGAAATAGGCGCGCATGGCTTCGAGAGCAACTCGGGTTTGCTGCTGGGCGGCGGTAACAGGGCTGGGATAGGACATGGCGTTTTACCTCGCTCAGGGTGGATGGAAAATAACTTGTTACGCAGGTTCTTGTTACGCAGGTTCTTGTGGAGCCTCGGGCTGTCGTTCGAGAAACGTCAGGGTTCCTTGCTTGAGCGCGTTAAAAAGTCGCGGATGAATCGTCGCACTTCCCTGGAGGCGGTCGTGTCCCTCTCTTGGCAGGCTTCGATGAAAGCATCGCGCAAGCCGACCTCGATACGAACCACCAGTTTGACTTCCTTATCCTGGTTTTTGTCAGATTTTTCTTTCTTATGTTTACCCATTTAGAATACCATTTCGTATATACGAAGTCAATACATAGTCTATGCGATTGAGTTTGTCAAGTTATCCATCCTCTATGCAGTATCCGCATATTTTCATGATCATCGATGTTGAAACTGTTCGGTTCGCACTGGGTCCGAACTCAAACGGTTCGCAGACCAAAGACATTTCGGCTATCGTCTAAAACAAACAATTGTTAATAAATGAGTAACTCCGTGTTAATTCAAATCGCTGTCCCGGAAATAGCGCGCGCCCCAATCGGCTTGCGTCGCCACGCCCTTGATGTCCAGCCGATAGACCTTGATATCGGGATCGCTGGAAACATTAGCTGGGGAACCGGCAGCGATGAATTGATTCACCTTTTGGGGATTGCGAAAGATCAACACTTGTCGATACGGCGTCAGGGTGGCGCCCGGTTGCAGATCGGTGCGCGCCAGCCGCATGTAAGTTGCCCGCCCTGTGGCTTTTTCAAACACAACGCCCCGCCCATGGGTTTCAGCCAGGATAGCGTTGAGTCCATTGATTTCAAAGACTCCATAACCCGCAGCTTTTCGAATCTCGGCTTTGGTGGATGGCTTGAGCCGGTAAAGCTCCTTCAATGCCTGACGATGAGCCTTAAGAATGGTTTCTTGCTGTTCCCGCCGGGCTTTCTCGCTCAAGGTGGATTGGGGAATGTCGGGTGGCGCAGGCTTGTTGTTTGAGACAGCGCAACTGCTCAACAGGCTGGATAACAGCAGCAATCCCATTATTAGGGCAACTACCCGCCCCATGGCGCAGTAAACACGAGTTTGCATGGTATCGGTGGCCATTTTTGGTCGGTTGAGCGGGTCTCAAAAGAGTGAGATGCTGCCGGCTGAGTTGTTGTGCTTTGGACATGGCCTTACCTCAGTCAACATCAATCTTCCCCTGATTAGCAAGGGCAATGACAGGGCACAGGGCAGGGCGGATTTAAGGTTGCCATGCCGCGCTGATGGTGCTGATGGCGTAACGATTCATGATCTCAACTATTTTCCGCGCCGCCGGCTTGAATCGGTTCGACTGCCATCAGCGCGTCGCATTGGGCGCGGCGGACGGTTCTTGGCTTCGTTGCTGAAGCGAAAACGGCCCGCCAATACGCAGCCCTTCATCCCCGGATCGCAGGGGCGACCCTTAATGTGCTGACACGTTCCATTAAGTTCGTGCGGACAACCCCAACCGCTCATCGGTTTTCCCTCTTGTGCGCCTGCTCTCCCCTCCATAAAGGGAGGAGAGAGGACGGAGTGCTTACCCTATCGCTCATTGAGCCGACCCGCTGCCCCCTGTCCAAAGTATTGCTGGGTAAACTGATAACTGGGTTGATTATGATGGTAGCAGACCTGTTCGGAACGGACGCAGCGCACACTACCCATCGGCGAAAAAACATCCCCGGATTGTTGCTGGCCACCGCCCTGCTGGCCACCGCCCTGTTTACCGCCGCCCTGCTGGCCACCGCCCTGTTTACCGCCGCCCTGCTGGCCACCGCCCTGCTGGCCACCGCCCTGTTTACCGCCGCCCTCACCCTTCCTGGATAGACGCTTTTCCAAACGCTGAGCCGCCTGATCGCCATAACGCTGGCGGGTCTGGTCGACACTCGGACCACTCCGGTCACGGCAAATCTGTTTCTGATCGTCGCACTTGACTCCTTTTTCAGCCTGGGCGGTTATAAAGGGAATTGAACCCAGCAGCACCAACGCGCTCAACGTCAGTAGTGTTTTCATTAGCTTCATTGATTTTAACCTCATCCAAGTTTTTCAGCACGTTACACAACTATCCCATCCATCATCGGTGGTTCCGACTGACTAGGCAATCATCCTGCGAATGATGCCATTAACATTAGCTGAACATCGATTGGAAATGAATGACCATCGGATTTCGTTACCTTGCCATCGGTTGGATTTTTAATGATTGCAAGCAAGGATTGCTTCATTTCTCGACAATGAGGTCTGAAAGCGGTAAATAGCATCAAATGCGTTGAAATAGGAAATAGGCATCATTTTAGCTTCCCGAGAATCTACCCATGCAAACCATGCAATTTAACTTTCGAACCCTGTGCCGCAATGCCGCCGAACGGGGTGGTCAAATGCAACAGCGCCTATTGGATGCACTGGATGCGCGGCATTCCATCAAGACCCTGCCGGAATTCGGCATCGAGCGCGCGGCGCAACTGGCCGGTTGCACGGCTAACCACATTCGCAATCTGGAGGCGCGCGGCGATTTGCCCGAACCACGCATGATCGAAGCGGGTTCAACTCAGCGACGAATTTATAACTATAATGAAATCAATATCATTCGTGAAATAATCGGTAAACGACCGAGCCGCCCGTCCAGCGCCGGTTGTGTACGGGTGGTGTTTTCCAATCTCAAGGGCGGAGTGGCCAAAACCACCATGTCGTTGCACTTCGCGCAGTATCTGGCCCGCGAGGGTTATCGCGTGCTGCTGGTGGACGCCGATCCGCAGGCGACGATTACCGGCGCATTCGGTTTTATCCCTGATCTTGATCTCGATGATGGCGACGATCTTTTTCCGGCCCTGACCGAATCGCCAGCGCTCATCGCCGACGCCATCAAGCGCACCCACTGGAATAATCTGGAGCTGATTCCCGCGCGGCTCGCATTGCAATACACGGATTGGCGGTTGTCGCAACCGGAAGAGCGCCAGAATGACGCCTTGGGACCGCCGCCGGTCCGCTTGCATCGGGCGTTGAAAGCGGTCGAAAACCGTTATGACGTTATTGTCATCGACACGCCGCCCTCGCTGGGTATGCTGTCGCTAAACGCCATTGCCGCCGCCAATTTGATCGTTATGCCGATCATCCCGCACATGTACGATATTTCCTCCAGCGTCCAGTACTTCCGGATTCTGGAGCAGATTTGCGCCTTGTACGAGCGGGAAATCAACGTGCAACGGCTGAATATCCTGCTGACCAAGGTCGACAACACCACCGAAACCCTGAACAATATCGCCGTCATTAACGGCGCTTACGGAGAACTGATTCTCAGTAACCGCATGGGTCTGACCAAGGAATTGCAGAAATCAGCCAGTGACCAGGTCAGCATTTATGAGATTGACCAGCCGCGTGGTTCCCGCGATACCTACAATCGGGCGATCATGATGCTTGATGGCGTCAACGGTGAAATTCTGCTGGCGGTGCGGCAACTCTGGCAACAGGAAATCCTGAGCGGAATTGAAGCCGCCGAGGCGAATCGAGTACGGACAGCTGTCTCATGAATCGCCGTAAATCGTTGAAGAATCTTGGCGATTGGATTGGCGCCGGTGGCCATAGCTTCGAGGGGAGTCTCCTGGAAAACGAGGGTGATCCCGCTGTGGAAATTCGCACTCTGGACGTTGACCAACTGGTGGGGGGACGCTACCAGCCCCGGCAATGGATCGACGAAAATTATCTGACTGAACTGGAACAAAGCATTCGCCAGTTTGGGGTGATTGAACCGCTGGTGGTCCGTCCGCTGGTCGATGGCCGTTACGAAATTCTGGCTGGCCACATGCGCTGGCGAGCGGCGCAGCAAGCCGGTCTGAATCAAGTACCGGTCGTGGCGCGCGAAGTGGATGATCGAACCGCCGCTGCTATCGCGCTGGTCGAGAATCTGCTGCGTCGGGATTTGAATCCCATCGAAGAGGGCCGGGCGTTACGCCGTCTGCGCGAGGAATTTGAACTCACCCAGGAACAATTAGCGGAATTGCTGAGCGTTTCGCAGACGGCCATCAGCCGGACGCTGGGGTTGCTAAATCTTGATCCCACTGTGCAGGCGCATATTGAGGAAGGCCGGTTGCAGGCGGGACATGGCAAGACCCTGCTCGGCTTGTCGCCCGAATCGCAAATCCGATTGGCTGAACAGGCGGTTGCCCAGGACTGGAGCGTGCGGGAACTGGAGCAGCGCCGGGCGGCGTTAGCCGATCATCAATCACCGGCTCCTGCGCCATCGCCCCGTGACCCTAACCTGGCGCGTTTGGAGGAACGATTGCGGGAATGGCTGGCCGCACCGGTGCGTTTGCGTTACGACGCGCATCGGGGGTGTGGCCGCATCGAAATCGGCTTTGACAGTCTGGACGAGTGCGACGGTATCCTGGAACGACTGGGCATACGGGAAGCGGGCAATCTTCCGTAGGACGTTTTTCACGGCTCTTCTTGAACACACGGGAAAGCCGACTATTATCCTCAGAGGTGAGGAATGACGAGTCACTGACCACTGGAGAATGCCTTGCTACATCTCATCGGTTTATGGCTGTTCTGCGCGGGCCTGTGGCTGATTTTGTCCGGCTATTTTAATATCCCCCTGTTGCTGGTTTTCGGGGCGCTATCCTGCGCGCTGGTGGTGTTCATCGCCTGGCGCGTGGAGAAAGCCGATCCCGAGGACCAACCGCTGCATTTAAAGATCGGCCCGCAGGCCATTCTTTACTGGCCCTGGCTGGTCTGGCAAATCGTGCTGGCCAATCTGGATGTCGCCAAACGCATTCTCGATCCCAAATTGCCTATCAGTCCCACCATGATCAAACTCAAACCGACCCAGCACAGTGAAGTGGGCCAAGTCATTTACGCAAACTCTATTACCCTGACGCCAGGTACGATCACCGCTTCTTTAAGCGACGGCGTGCTGGAAGTCCACGCGCTGACCCAGGAAGCCGCTGACTCGTTGCTGGAAGGCGATATGGATCGACGGGTCACTGCGCTGGAACGGAGCAACGCCTGATGTTTGCGGCCACTGCCCTGGGGATTCTGGTATGCATGATCCTGGCCATGGCGCGCGCCCTGTTGGGGCCGACGGTCTACGACCGCATCATGGCGGTCAATGCTTTTGGCACCAAAACCGTGCTGATTATCGCCGTGCTGGGCTTTATGACCGGGCGTCCCGATTTCATGGACATTGCCCTGGTTTATGCCCTGATCAACTTTATTGGCACGATTGCCGTACTCAAGTTTATTCGCTACGGCGACATGGGCTGGCCGCGCAATATGCCTGACGAACCGGATGATCTCTGATGACCTGGCTCATTGATTTGCTGAGTGGATTGGCGCTGTTGGGCGGCGTGTTCTTTGTCATTGTGGGCGGCGTCGGCCTGTTGCGTATGCCAGACTTTTACACCCGGATGCATGCGGCGGGCATTACCGATACGCTCGGCGCCGGCTTGATCCTACTCGGGCTGATGTTTCAGGGCGGCTGGACGCTGATCACTGCCAAGCTGCTGTTGATTTTGATATTTCTGTGGCTGACCAGCCCCACCGCCAGCCATGCTTTGTTCAAGGCAGCGTTGGCTGACCCGAGCAATTCGCAACCCCTGCTGCACAAGGAGCCGCCATCATCGAATTCCTAGTCGATATTTTTCTGCTGACCCTGCTGGTGGTGACGGCGGTGGCGGCCATCCGGTTACGCGATCTGTTTGCAGTCGTCATGCTGTTTGGCATCTACAGCCTGGTGTCAGCCAGTCTGTTTGTGGTGATGGATGCGGTTGATGTTGCCTTTACGGAGGCGTCTGTGGGTGCGGGAGTCGCCACGGTCTTCATGCTTGGCACACTAGGTCTAACCACCCATCGCGAAAAGACCCCGATTGCTCATCGGGCGTTGTTACCGCTGCTGGTGGTGACTATCACCGGCGCTGCTCTGGTTTACGGCACCTATGATATTCCCCGCTATGGCGACCCGGCTAATCCGATCCACCATCATGTCGCGCCACGCTATATTGAGGATTCGCTACGGGAGACCAGCGTTCCCAACATTGTCTCCTCGGTGCTGGCCAGCTATCGCGGCTATGACACGCTCGGCGAAACCACGGTGGTGTTTACCGCCGCGATTGGCGTACTGGTGCTGATTGGCGGCCGTCGCCGACGTTCCGACAAGGATCAGTGAGCATGAGACAGTACTCGATTCCCCGGGTGATGACTAAGCGGTTGCTGCCGCTGATCTTGCTGTTCGCGCTCTACGTGCAGTTTCATGGCGATTTTGGGCCGGGCGGCGGCTTTCAGGCGGGGGTGATTTTTGGCGCTGGCTTCATTCTTTACGCGCTCATCTACGGACTGGACCAGGCGCAACGCATTTTGCCGCCGTGGTTGCTGCGGATCGGCGTCTCACTGGGCGTCCTGATTTATGCCGGAGTAGGAATCGCTGGATTGCTGTTAGGCGGCAATTATCTGGATTACGGGGTGCTGGATGCCCATCACCCGGCGCATGGTCAACACTTGGGGATTTTGCTGGTGGAACTGGGAGTAGGCATTACGGTGTCGTCAGTCATGGTCACCATTTTTTATGCCTTTGCCGGGCGGGGGCGGTGAAGTTAGAGAGTAGGTTCTCGCCATTCAACAGGGGACGAAGAATAAAGTGCAAATCCTCGGGCTGTATAACTACTGGATTTTCATCGTATTGATGATGTGCGGTTTTTACGTGGTCATCTCACGGGGCAATCTCGTCAAGAAACTGGTGGGTCTGAATATCTTTCAGACTTCGGTGTTCATTCTCTATATCAGCATGGGCAAGATTGCTGGCGGTACTGCGCCGATTATCGTTGATCGGGATGCGGTGTACAGCAACCCGATTCCGCATGTGTTGATTCTGACCGCGATTGTGGTTGGCATTGCGACGACTTCCCTCGGTTTGGCGCTGGTCGTGCGCATCAATGAAGCCTACGGCACGATTGAAGAAGATGAAATTCATGATCAAAGTGAGGAAGACGCCCTGTGATTGATCATCTTCCCGCTTTGCAAATCGTTATTCCCCTGATCGCAGCGCCCTTGTCGGCGCTGTTCCGTCCGGGGCGGGCCGTTTGGCTGCTGGCCATGACCGCCTGTGGACTTTCTCTGCTGATTGCCAGCTTGCTGCTTCAGCAGGTGCTGACACAAGGCGTCATTTCCTATCCAATGGGCAGTTGGTCCGCGCCCTGGGGGATCGAATACCGGATCGACGCGGCTAATGCCTTCGTGCTGCTGATCGTGGCGGGGATTGGCGCGGTCGTCATGGCTTTTGCCCGGACCATCGTCGAACAGCGCATTCGCTTGCCGGAATATAAGCAGCCCTGGTTTTATACCGCCTACCTGCTGTGCCTGACCGGCTTGCTGGGCATCACCATCACTGGCGACGCTTTTAACGTATTTGTATTCCTTGAGATTTCTTCACTGTCCAGCTATGTATTGATCAGCTTGGGCCGCGACCGCCGCGCGCTGACTGCTTCCTATCAATACCTGATCATGGGTACGATCGGCGCGACCTTTATTTTGATTGGCATCGGTCTGCTGTATGTCATGACCGGCACCTTGAACATGATGGATTTGGCGGCGCGCATTCCGGCAGTGGCCGACACCCGCACGATCCGCGCTGCTTTCGCTTTCCTGACCATTGGCGTCAGCCTGAAACTAGCGTTGTTTCCCCTGCATCTTTGGTTGCCCAACGCTTATGCTTACGCACCTTCGGCGGTAACCGCTTTTCTGGCGGCGACTGCTACCAAAGTCGCAGTTTACGTACTGCTGCGGTTTTTCTTTACCATCTTTGGCGTTGATTTCTCGTTTGGGACCATGCGTCTGGATTTGGTGTTGCTACCGCTGGCGTTGGTCGGGATTTTTAGCGCGTCCGTGGTGGCGATTTTCCAGACGAACATCAAGCGGATGTTGGCCTATTCCAGCGTGGCTCAGATTGGCTACATGATCCTGGGCATCAGCCTGGTGTCGGTGACCGGGTTGACCGCGACGATCAGTCATTTGTTTAACCATGCCCTGATGAAAGGCGCGTTGTTCATGGCGCTGGGTTGTATATCATTCCGGATCGGTACGGTTCAACTGGATCGAATGGCCGGCGTCGGGCGGGCCATGCCCTGGACGATGGGCGCTTTCGTGGTCGGCGGCCTGAGCCTGATTGGCGTACCGCTAACAGCGGGCTTTGTCAGCAAGTGGTATTTAATTGTCGGCGCGCTGGAAAAGGGTTGGTGGCCGGTTGCGGTATTGGTGCTGATTACGTCGTTGCTGGCCGTGGTTTATATTTGGCGAGTAGTGGAAACCGCCTATTTCAAGCCGGCGCCGGAAGATCATGTCGTCAGCGAAGCACCGTTGCCGCTGTTGATTCCAACCTGGGCGCTGGCGCTAGCGAATCTGTACTTCGGATTGGAGACTTCCATTAATGCCGGGGTGGCCCGGAAGGCGGCGGAGATGCTGCTAGGCGTGGGGCCTTGAGTATTCATAACCTGTTTAAACTTCTGAAAGGTGAATTTCCGTGCAAAAGCTGACCCCACAAGGGCAGAAAATCATTGAAGATCTGGCGCAACGTTACGGCATCAGCACCGATGCGGTGTTGACTCTGCTGGATGCGGTCGTAGCCGGCAATGGGTCGATGGCGCAGTTCAGTCACCCGGAACTTGGCGGATCGGGACAGTGGATGCAGGGCGGCATGACCATGGTCGGCGATATGTTCAATAATGCGCTCAAGTTCAAGGTCGATGGACTCTGTAGCGAATTGTCGCAACTGGTAGCGCAGTCATCATCCTTTTTCGCGCCCGCCAGTTACCAATCCCAGAGCCAGGGCAGTTCGCAATATGCTAACCCGGAGGTCAGCCTGTTCGTTGCGGGCAGCCAAAATTCCGGTCAATGGTGGCCGGCGGATCTGGGCATACCGAGTACGAGCGGCGCTCAGAATTCCGTGCGTTATGCTTATTTCCCCGCAACCCGACGGCTGGCGATTGAAGTCAACGGTCAAGTTACAATTTACGATACACTGGATCATCAGATCGGCGGCGTTTCCCAGCAACAAAGCGGCGATGCGTCGGTGACCTTCACCAGTCAGTTCGGCCTGGTTTCGTTGTCTAGCCTGCCGGTATTATCGCCTGAGCGCGGCGCGCCCGTTGTTGAAACCGCTACGCTGGCAAGCGAAACGACCTCTTCTGTTGCCCAAGATACCGCCAGTGTTGCGACTGGCGAGGACATCCTGGGAACGATTGAGCGGCTGGCGAAATTGCACAAGAAGGGCATCCTTTCGGAACAGGAATTCAAGGCGAAAAAAGCTGAATTGCTAAGCCGGCTGTGATGTCGTCCTTCGCCTCGTCAACCCCCGCTCAAAATCCCTCCTGATTCCCCTTTGATAAAGGAGGGAATTGAACGGATACAATTGATGTTCAAAAACCTCCGCCTTTGGGCCAATATCATGCTGGGCATGGGCATCGCCATTACCTTGGCGGTCGCCGCACTGACCTATGACAATTTACACAGCATGCATCAAGTCATCCATGACGCGAAGCGGGCGGAACTGAGCCAGTACGCCGAAACGATTCTGGTGAACGTGGCGGCGGAAACCCGCTTGGCGAGGGCATTAAGCGCCCTGGTCGCTAATATCCCGGACGTCCAGGCCCATTTTGCGACGGGTGACCGATCTTCCTGGTTGTAGACCCAGCTGCTTCTTCCCTATGAAGTGCTAACCGCCTGTATTCAAGTATTTGATTTATTTCCAATCGGCAGGTGATAAACCTCCGCCTTATGATCTTTAAAAATTTAATCCGGTATCTCTAGGCCCACGTAGCGCAGCAGTTCCAAGGAGCCATGGGCAAATTGATCCAAGAAGCGGTCGATCTCGGTGCGGAGGGTTTCGAGATCATCCGCCCAGCGATGGAGGTGAGTCACGTCCTGGCGCAATTTGCGCCAGAGCTTCTCGATCGGATTGCACCACGAGGCATAGGTGGGCAGCGGCACGATTTGGATCGGTAACCGCAATTCCCCCCAGCGGCGGGTGGCCGCGGCGCTGGGTTCCGTAGGCCAATTCGGGGGGCGATACCAGGGCCAGCGGGTCTCCTGAGGTTCCAAGGCGACCAATAAGTCGGGATGGGTATGCACCGGCCCATTATCTTGAATGACATAAATCCGCTCAGCGTCCGGATACGCTTGGCACAGCGCTTGATAAAACGCCACCAGGAAACCGACCGTGATTTTGCTGGCGCGGCGGTGGAAGACGCCCCCGGTCAGCGCGTTTAAGGCCCCCACGATGCGGGTCACGGTATTCGATTTCGGGCTGCGCACCGCCCGGGCTTGCTCGGAAGACCCGGTCGGGGCATAGGCATTCGGTGGTCGGACTGATTTCTAAAACGCGCGCGGTATCCCGAATTCCACTGCCATTGATCGCCATATCAATAATCTAGTTTTTGATTTCAGGCAAATAGCCATTGTAATCGTAGTCTAAAATAAACGTTTTTACCGAGCATTTCGGATTCTGACAAAGGTAGCGTTGTTTTCCATTCTCCGTTTTTCCACGTTTTACGATTTGTTCATGACGACAGACGGGGCAAAGGACAGGATTTAAAACCATATTTGGATGCCTTAAAAAATATTAAAATACTTAAGCAAATTATAGATCAAATATAGAATATCCAAGTCTAGAACACTACCCCTTCAATGAGAGTCACTCTGACACAAAACCCCTACAATTACCGCGAGACCGGCGGTTCTCATCGAGGAGCCACCCGCGAACCACCAAGGGTGATTCAAAAGGGTATGAAAGGGCATAAAAACTTGCCTTAAGCTGTTATTGTTATTAGGGAAATTTATGCAAAAATAATACCAACAGCATCAATAAAAAATATTGCTTTCGAGATAATCGGTTAATTCCCTACAACCATTGTCAGTTATTGGCAATTGTAAAAAATTCTGACTCAAAAGAGTGGCGTATCAAAACAAACGCCAAAGAGGTATCAATGACTTGATAAACCAATCAATTCCTTCCGTAAATGGAGCGGGTGTTCCATCCCCTGCCTGCTGGCCTCGAACGATGCAGGGTGTAAAATTTTCCGACAACATCGAGGACGCACGCCGCGAACAGGACCCCGCGGTGTAAAATTCTCCGACAGTCCGCATTCCACAAGCCCATCTGACAAGAGACACGTTCACACCGCGCTTGAGTATTTTCATGAACCGGCCAAGCGGTCGGTCAGACCTCCCGTTCGAGGGTCTGATCGCCTGAAGAGGCACCCCTCGCAGGGTCCTCTACAAAAGAGTGGTAATATACAAAATAATCGTGTATTTTGCATATTATGTATATCAAAAGAAAGGCTGAAGATTATCTTCGCCAAGCCTTAGCCCGTGGCAAGATCACTCTCGTGCTGGGTGCTCGGCAGGTCGGTAAGACCACCCTGGTCGAACAGGTGCTGCGGGGTGAAGCTGCGCGTTTCCTCAACTTCGACATTGAGATTGATAAAGCCCACTTCCTGGCGGCGGCTTCCCTCGCCCCCACGGAGGCTTTGCGCACGCTCGGCGCCCCGCAGACGCTCGTGCTGGACGAAGCCCAGCGCCTGCCCGAGACGGCCCGCATCGTCAAAGGCTGGCACGATGCCAAAGTCCTGACCCGCTTGCTGCTGCTCGGTTCTTCCTCACTCGATCTGCTGGACCAGAGCGCGGAAAGCCTGACGGGTCGTAACGATAAACTCGTCCTACCGCCCCTGCTGTTTGCCGAGGCCCTCCGTTCTCAGGATTGGGGCGAGACCGTGCTGCAGCATCCCGCCGCGCGGGCGGCCTTCGCCGCGCCCCTGCGCGCCTTCCTCCTCCAGCGACTGGCGTTGGGCGGTTATCCTGAGGTCGTGCTGTCTCCCGATCCGCGGCGTTTACTGCGCGAACTGAGTTCGGATTATCTTTGGAAGGACATCCTGCAAACCGGATTGGTGAAAACCCCGGATCTGATCCGCCGTTTACTCTTGCTCCTGGCCCATCAGGCCGGCAGCGAGGTCTCGATCAATGAGCTGGCCACGCAACTCCAGATGGGGCGGCCGACGGTCGAGCGCTACCTGGACCTGCTGGAACGCACCTTCGTCATTTTCCGGTTGCCGGCCTTTAGCACCAATCCACGGAAGGAAATCTCCAAAAGTCACAAGGTCTTTTTCTGGGATACCGGCATCCGCAATGCCTTGCTCAATGCCTTCGCCGCCGATGAATTCCGGCCCGATCTCGGTGCGGTCTGGGAGAACTGGGTCATTGCGGAGATCGCCAAAAGCAATGTCCTGCGGGGTTCGCCGTATGAACTGTTTTTCTGGCGCTCGCGAACCCAGGCCGAGGTTGACCTGGTGGTGAAAACCGAACGCGGGTTACGCGCCTTCGAGATCAAGTGGAAGCCGCGTCGTGCAGGGAGCGCCGCCTTCCGCTCCGCTTATGGGGTCGACGTCGAATCGATCGGTTCGGATAATCCGTTCGTCGCCGATTTACTCGATCCCTGAAGGAATGCTTCGGTGGGAGGCGCGGAAAAGCGCCGGACGTCAGCGAAAATTCCTGATAAGGGGAATTATCAGGAATTAATGGATGCCGCCTATTGCGTAATAAATAATATGATTACGTGTTACGTTTTTCTTTATTAGTTATATGAATGATGATATAAAAACTGCATTTGGGAACGCCTAATGTCCGCTCCGGCTGAACCCGCTTCCACGGTTTAACGCCGACGACGAGAAATAAATTTTTAAAACAGAGTCTGATACATCAGAATCGCATTGATTTTCCGTGTCCATCCTCTTCGCGCGTGATCCGGATCGGACATCGACGATGATTCTACCTTCAGGGTTCACCCAGCCAGTCTTCGAGGATTAATCCCGGTACACGGGCAAATTCGCGTGTGTTATGCGTGATCAGGATCAAACCGTGCGCCAACGCAATGGCGGCAATTTGCAGATCGTAAGGGCCAATCGGGGTGCCGGCGCGCGCGAGGGTCGCGCGGAGGTCGCCAACCTGCTCGGCGGCGCGATCATCAAAAGACAGACTGGGCAAGCTGTTGAAAAACACACGCAATCGGGCTTGATTGTCGGCGACCCGTTGGCTTTTACACGCGCCGAACCACAATTCGGCTTTCACGGGTGTACAAAGCCAGATATGACCTTCGCCAGCCTGCACAATGCGCTGAACCACGGATTCTTGGTTTTGTAGCCAGGCGATACAGATATTGGTGTCCAGTAGATAGCGATTCATTCCAGTGAGGCCCTGGGGGCATCGTTTCCCAAGTCGGCATCGTCAATATCGTGGGGAAAGTCCTCACGGAGCGTCCCCGCGAGACGGCGTACCCGCTGTTCCCAACTCATGGCAGGGGGCGTGATGGGTTGAACGGGCAGTACAATGATTTCTGCTGCCTGGCAACCGGCGAATTCGGGCGGCAGGTCAAACTGAACATGTAAATCTTTCAAGGGCTGAATGATACGGTGTGCGTACATAGCCAGCGAACCTCTCACGATGCAATCAAAATCAGTCAGGATCTAGTATTTTTTCTGTTACAAGTTCTAAAGTTGATCGGATACCCCGCTCCCTCACTAAGCGGGTGCCGGACTTCCAGAAAAACAATCCCTATGAGGCTAAAAGGAAACTTCGTCGCGAAGGATCAGGGGTTTTTCTTGCTTTAATCGTTTGCAGGTCTCATTCCCCACAGCTTGCTGCGGGGTCGTTCATTTGAACGCATTTAGGTGGCGATGGCAACGCCTTCGCGGGTCGCGGTCTGATCCTGACGGTTTCCCCTGGCCGGCGCCGAAGCCGTGAAACCGGAATCGGCAGACGCTTTCCTGAAGTGTTAGATATTGTATTCATTGGAAATATATAAAAATCGGTGAAGAAGTTAAGCCGGAGCTGACACAGGGGATTGCGGTACCGGTGTCCCTGCGTTGCCATGACCGGCCCGGACATTGCGCCTAATCAGGTAGCGGTATCCGTTCGGTTTCGCCGGGTACGCGGGGAAATTCGTCTTGGGCCCAGGCGATCTTGGCGGCGTCGATCCGTTCGCGGCGGGTCGCCACGAAATTCCACAAAATAAACCGGCGGCCCTCCAGCCGCTGGCCGCCGATGAGCATCACGCGCGTGGGGGCCGTGGTGTGCGCCGGTAAGCGGCGGGCTTCCTGTGGATCGAGCACCGCCAGGCGCCCGGCTGTTAGCGGTTGCCCGGCCAGATCGAGCGCGCCGGACGCCACGTAAACCGCCAGTTCGTCCACGTCGACGGCCAGCGGCAAGGCCGTGTCTTCCTCCAGTTCGCCCGCCACACACAACGTGGGCATCTCGGTTTGCACCGGAGAGATGCGCTCCAGGAAGGCGCCGGCCAGGACGCGAAACCGCGCGCCCGGTGAGGCGACTACCGGCAAATCTGCCGCTGGGTAGTGGCGAAATCCGGGATCGCTCTCCTCGCGATCCGCCGGCACCGCCAGCCACATCTGGATGCCCTCCACGACGTGGCCGGCAGCGCGGATATCCTCGGGGATGTGTTCAGAATGGACCACGCCGCGCCCGGCGGTCATCCAATTCACCGCGCCCGGTTCAATGCGCTGCGTCATGCCCAGGCTGTCCCGATGCATCAGCGCGCCCGAGAAGAGGTCAGTGAAGGTGGACAAGCCGATGTGGGGATGCGGGCGCACGTCCTCTTGGGTGGTTTCGGTCGCGAAGGTGGCCGGTCCCATGTGATCGAAGAAAATAAAGGGACCCACGGTCTGGGCCACGCCCGCCGGCAGCAGGCGCTTGACGGGAAAGCCGATATCGCGTTCGTGGGGAGGCAACCGATGCAAAAGGGCAGACATGATCTTTCACCTTAAGGTGGCGTTTAAGAGCAGTTTACGGGATTGAGTTTCAAAACGGCTGATCGTTTGATCCCCGCGCTGCGATGAACGTGGACACAACCTGGGGAAAGGGCCTCGTGACCCGAACGCCTGGGCCGTACCATGCCGTCGTAGACGCCGCAAACCCGCAACCCTCATAAAGACACGGGCGGATGATCCGGATACCGCGCGCGCAGCGCGGCAACAAACGCCGCGCCGTCCGGTCGTTGCGGAAAATGGAACAAATGCGCCGGACAGCGACAATCGGACGATCCAAACCCCGGCGCCGCAACGACGCCGCCTACCTCCTGAAACAACCGCGCCCATTGATGTTCCCGACGCCGCGAATCGACGCTATACCACACCGTGGTCAAGACGGCATGGCGGCGCAAATAGTCGATGTGCCAGTGCGGACGCGCGGCGATTCGGGCATGATGCGCCACCCGCGCCCGCAGTCCGCCCGGCCCCAAGGCGCTGCCGACGTAAACCCAATCGCCGGGCATCACCGCCCATTCACCGAGCGCCCCTACGCGCAATGTCAGCCGTTCAGCCACTTGCAGCCACACTGCGTAAACACCCGGCTGGGGCGGCAGTCCGGCCAGGAATGAGGAGGTCATGCGCATGGAAACGCCACCGGAATGTTCAGCACGGGATAGCTGCAGTGGAAGAAGCAGCGATGCGGACCGCATCGCCTGTATCTGAAGAAGCGGACGCCACTAAAAGGCATCCGCTATAGTCAAAAAGTTTTATGTTGATTGCCCTTCCAGCAAGGAATACCGTGGTGGTCTCAGCACCTGGCGAACTATCCAAAAACTGTTTGACTATATTTTCTCACTCATCAGTCATAAGTTCTCTCCCTGAAAAGCCTTGACGGCCGCTCCTCAAGAGCAGCATGAATTCCCCTCAGCGGTCCGCGCCTGAACAACCCGGTCGCCCGAGGAGAATCCATGCTGATTTATGTATACCATGCTTTAGAAAGTTTTCGCAGCGCCTTTGCGCGGCAGCGCAGTTGGCTGCTGTTCTGCGCGGTGGTGTTGAGTTTTCTCGCCGCCCCGGAAATGATCGGGGTGACGTCAATGTGCCGATTCTGGCAGGGGAATGAAGCGGTCTATCACCGGTTTCTGCATTTCTTTCGCTCCAAAGCCTATGATCTAGAGACCCTGTTGGCGACGTGGCAGGGTTATGTGTGGCGTCAGGCCGTCGCCGTCCAGGTGGCCGGGCGGGCCGTCTTGTTGGGCGATCATACCCTGGTGGTCAAGGATGGGGGGCGTATGCCAGGCGTCGTGTCG
>JAGRHQ010000061.1 GCA_020444905.1 Candidatus Competibacteraceae bacterium | reverse complement strand
GTTCGCTGTAAATCGTGACATGGCCGCCGGACTGCTTGACCAGGCCATACACCATGCTCAAGCCCAGACCGCTGCCTTTGCTGGTCTCCTTGGTAGTGAAGAATGGTTCAAATGCCCGCTCCAGCACATCGGGCGCCATGCCAGCGCCCGAATCGCTGACCGCTAGCACCACATACGCGCCAGGCCGCACGTCCTGGTGCGTCGCGGCGTAATCTTCGTCAAGAATGGCGTTGACCGTTTCCAGCACCAGGCGACCCGCCTGGGGCATCGCGTCGCGGGCGTTGATCACCAGATTAAGCAGAGCGCTTTCAAACTGGTCCGGGTCGACGAAAGTTTGCTCCAGATCCGGCGCCAGCGCGGTTTCAATCTGGATCGTAGCGCCCAAGGTGCGGCGGATGAGCTCAATCATGCCAAGCACCAGTTTGTTCAGATCGGTCGATTGCGCTTGCAACGGCTGGCGGCGGGCGAAAACTAGCAAGCGACGGGTTAGCGCTGCGCCTCGATCCACCGCCCGCAGAGCTTGCAACGCCAGTTCATACAGTCGGGGGTGAACAACCAGTTGCTCATGCAGCAATTCCAGGTTGCCCATGATGACGGCTAGGAGATTATTAAAGTCATGCGCGATGCCACCGGTCAATTGACCGATAGCCTGCATTTTTTGCGCTTGCCGAAGCTGATTTTCAGCCTGTTTACGTTTGGTGATGTCGCGCGCGACCACAATAGCAGCCAGTTTCTCGGCGGAGGAGGTTTGGGGTGGCCCAAACAGATTCATCTGATCGTTGTTAATAATTGCAATCTGTTGATCTATCAGGGGAATATCAAGTGGTGCTGTGCGCGATTCAAACCAGCGCAGTCCTGAGCTGGTGGCCAACTCATATTCAGCGACCTGAATTTGCCGGGTTTTCAGCGCTCGATGAATAATATCGATAAAAAACTCCGCCATCTCCGGGCTATGGACTTCGCTGAGCAACTTACCGCGCACGGGAATGATTCCGGGTGCAGGGTTTTGCATCGGATTCCCGGACGTTTTCCAGCAGTTTTGCAGTTTCCCTGCGCTTGTTTCCACCGGAAAACGCCCGCGGATCGGGGTAATGCGATGAGCATCCCATTCCCGGCCAGCGGCCAGAACTTCCCGATAACGGCCTTCCATATCGACAACGAACACTAGATCGGGGATGGCTCGGGTCATGGCGCGCACCCGCGCCTCGCTTTCGCGCAGGGCTTTTTCCGTCTGGTTGCGGAATTCGATTTCCTGGGTCAGAGAAGCATTGGTCAGCGCTAACTGAGTCGTGCGTTCCATGACCCGCTGTTCGAGGAGCGCATTCGCTTCACGCAGTTCGGTCTGCGTTTGTTGCATCGATGCGCGCATGTGATTGAAGGCGCGGGTGAGTTCACCCAGTTCGTCATTACGGCGGATCGGTAGATCTTCGGTTGCAAAGCCTTCCTCCAAACGGCGGGTTGCTTCCGCCAGCGCCACGATAGGACGCGCCAGGGAGCGGGCGCGCTTCCGGGACATACGATATGCTACAGCCAGCATCGCCAGCGCGGTCATAACCAGGATCGAGATCGTTACTACACTCGTGAGACGCGCCGCATGAACCTCTTGCTCCAAACGGGTTTCGGAATCGGCTGCCATCGCCGCAACCAGCGCCGTGACCTGATCCGCTAGCGGATCGGTTTCCACCGCCATACGATGCAAGGCCAGGTTCCAGTCCGCTGCTTGACGGCGCTCGGTCATTTTCATGGCGAGTGCGGTGAAGACTTGCCAGTTCTGTTGAAGAAGATCGAGAATTTGTCGCTCGCGGAGGGTCAAAAGCCGATTTTCGCTCATTTCCGCACGCAGGGTCTCAACGGCGTCCAATCGGGCCGGAAGCGCTTCGGCGTATTGCAAACCGTTGATGCCTAGGATTTCTCTTAGCAGCAACTGGGCGCTGAAAACCGCATTCTGGATTTTCATGATCCGCGCCAGCAACGCCTTCCGGCCCGGCGCATCGTCTTGCGCGTCTTCCTCGTGTTGTAATGCAGTGAGCAATGTTTTGAGCTTGGTTGCATTGGGCGCGACCTCCGCTTGGTAAATAAGCCGCGCCGGTTCATTGTCGGGCGTATGGGCCATATCCTTTACCCATTCCTGGGATTTCCGCAACTCAGTCAGGCGCGTCTCAAGTTCAGGCAAACGCTCCAGGACGCAGGTTTGCTCGAACATGCGTTGGCATTGCTTGATCATGGCGATAGTCGGCAGGATGTCTTGCTCCCAGGCGGTGCGCCAGTCCTCCAGAAAGTGGGTGTCACCCAGACTGACCCAACCGCGAAGACTGGCCAGCGAGTATTGCACACCGGCTAGCACTCGCAGGGAGGCTTGGGCCATAGGTGCGCCCTCACGGGCCAGCAGGACAACCTGGTTGCGTAATTCGTAAGTCGAGACCAACGCGGCCAATAACAGGCTGATGCCAACCCATGCCACTGACAGGTGGGAGAGCAGCAGTTGTCGGTGTAGGGGACTCTTTTTCACAGGACGCTCAGCATTCTGGGGCAGCGATTCATGCACAGCCTTTTCTGGGGATGTTGGGAACGCTGACAAATAAGACCGGAGACCGGTGGGTTAACCAAGACCAGGAGTAAGACGAGGTCATGAGGGTTCCCGGCGGCCAAGAACAGCGCGCAACCGGGCAAGGCTGAACGGTTTAACCAATGTAGTTACGGTGCGCAATCCATTGAATTCAGCCAGCGTCTTGGCATCGCTGGCGTAATCCGGATTATAGCCGGTGGTGATGATGAGATCGGAGGCATAGCCCTGTTGTAATAGCCAGAGCAGCAATTCATTGCCATCCATGTCCGGCATGACCATATCGAGCATGATCGTGGTCGGCTGGAAATCGGCATAGCATTCCTGGAAAGCTTTGCCATCCGTTGTCACTATGACCTGGTAGTCCAGGGACAGAGCAACTTGGCGGACAAACTCACCGAATGCAGGTTCATCATCAACAATCAGCAGGCGTTTCTCATTCATAAAGGATTCCGGTTCCGGATTCATGCAAAAGTTGCTAAAAAATGACGACTTGTCAGTTAAGCGTGAAGCATTTCTCAAAAAACCAGCTGTTTAATCATGCTATTGGATTGAATTTCAGTGTTGAATTCGGTGAAAGCGTAACGAAAAATTCGGGGAACGCCTAGCTTAAAACATCAAGATGATCGGTGACCTTGCATTTGGTTGATCGGGAAGTAGGTTGGGGTCCGCACGATGGACGAGTTGCTTGATCGTTTGATTGCCTTACGTTGACGTGATCGCCAACCAGGCTTAACATTATTTCATAAAAACATCGGTTCCCAGGGGGTATTGACCCCAAGGGGATGAAAAGGGAATCTGGTGCGGTTGCCAACCGGTGACCTAAGCCAGAGCTGCCCCCGCAACTGTGAACAGCGAGTCACGCCCCCCGTGCGCCACTGGCCGGTCAGGCTGGGAAGGCTGGGCGAGCGACGAGGACCTGTGAGCCAGGAGACCTGCCGATGATGCTGTTACACGTATTTCCGGGCGGGGTGTTCCGGGGTTGTGGACGGTCTCCTGCCTGAATGGCCGCGTATCCATCGCGGTTACCGAATCTTCAAGGCGACTTCCCTGAACCTGCCGCTCGCAAACCTGGGGAAGATCATTCATGCATATTACCGAAGGTTTTTTGCCCCCTCTGCACGCCGCAGCCTGGACAGCGGTTTCCTTGCCGTTCGTCGCTGTCAGCGTCTATCGCGTCAATCGACTGATGCGCGAAAAGCCCGAGATCAAATTGTTATTAGCGGCATCGGGCGCTTTTGCCTTTGTAATTTCGGCGCTCAAATTACCGTCGATCACCGGCAGCTGTTCCCATGCGACCGGGACGGGACTGGGCGCGATTTTGTTTGGTCCCTCGGTGATGGCCTTGTTGGGAACCATCGTGCTGGCGTTTCAGACTCTGTTGCTCGCGCATGGCGGAATCACGACGCTGGGGGCCAATGTGTTCTCAATGGCGATTGTGGGTCCTTGGGTCGCCTACGCCGTGCTGCGCGGCGCGCAGGGCTTACGGGCGCCGCTGGCGTTCAGCGTATTCCTAGCGGCGATGCTGGGCGACTGGGCGACCTATCTGACGACGGCGGGACAATTAGCGCTGGCCTTTCCCGATCCGACCAGCGGCATTGCCGGATCATTCCTCAAATTTGCCAGCGTGTTTGCGCCGACCCAGTTGCCGCTGGCGGTGATCGAAGGATTATTGACTGTGGTGATCGTCAATTTTCTTCGTGAATACAGTAGCGAAGAATTGCGGAACCTGCGTTTCCTGCCGAAAACCCTGGTTTCGGAGGCCCGCCTGTGAAAGCGCGAAACAGCTGGCTACTGGCGCTGGCGGTGGCTTTCATCTTAGCCTCAGTTCTTGTTGGCAGTCGCCGTGAAGGGGCGGAATTCGCTGGAACCGATGGTCAGGCGATGGCGGCGGTCGCTACGCTGAACCCGGATTATCAACCCTGGTTCGATTTTATCTGGGAGCCGCCTCCCGAAGTCGCCAGTGGGCTGTTCGCGCTACAGGCGGCCCTGGGCGCTGGCGTATTAGGTTACTATCTGGGTTTCAAACGCGGTCAGCGTCAAGGTCAGCGGAAGCGCCCTGATGCGGGCGATTGACCATCATGCCTGGACTAATCGCTGGCGGGACTGGCATCCGGTGGAAAAAGGGTTGCCCGCGGTCGGCCTGCTGACGTTGACTTTCGTGTTGCCGCCCTTGAGCACCGCGCCGCTGGTGTTGGCGAGCGCGACATTGATAACTGTGTATGGCGCTGGAATTCCCTGGAAAACCCTGCTAAGCGTTTTGGCTGCGCCCGCGGCCTTTTTGTTGGCGGGCATCCCGTTTCTAGCGATCTCAATGGATTTCACTGCTGGTATTGACCTGACGCTTTCACTCGAAGGATTGCGGTTGGCGTTGACGACGGTCATCCGTGCGCTGGCGGCGATGAGCTGTCTGGCTTTTTTGATTTTGACCACGCCGCTGACCGATGGGGTGCTCCTGTTGCGGCGCGTGGGCGTCCCCGCCGGAATGATTGAACTGATCCTGTTGATGTACCGACTGATCTTCGTATTTGCCGAACGGGCTTTAACCGGTCGCCAGGCCCAAGCGGGGCGACTGGGTTATTCGCGCCTGGATCGGTCAGTGCGCTCCTTGGGTTTGTTAGGAGGCAATTTGTTCCAGCGGGCGCTGGACCAGGCGCGCCGCCTGGAGATTGGCCTGATGGCTCGTGGCTATACCGGCGAACTGTGCGTGTTGTCGCCACCATGGGAATTATCACGGTGGCGGCTGGTGGCGGGGATCGCGGGAATCAGCCTGATTGGTCTGGTCAGCAGTGGGCTGGCGCGCAGTCTGTCATGAAGGAACCTTTGCTGGCAGTTCATGGGTTGGAATACGTTTACCCAGGCGGCGTGACCGCGCTGCGCGGTCTCGATCTGCGTATTGAGCGAGGCCGAAAGCTGGCGATTCTGGGCGCGAATGGATCCGGTAAAACCACCCTCTTATTGCACCTCAATGGTTTGTGCAAACCGACCCAGGGAGAAATTCGCCTGGAGGGCCAACCCGTCGGCTACAGTCACCGAGCACTCAACGACTGGCGGCGTCAGGTGGGATTGATCCTGCAAGAGCCGGACGATCAGCTATTTGCCGCGACAGTCCGCCAGGATGTGTCATTCGGGCCGCTGAATCTTGGTTTATCGAACGCTGAAGCGGGCGAACGGGTGGGTGAGGCGCTGGATGCGCTGCACATCGCGCATCTGGCCGATCGGGCGACGCACACCCTCAGCTTCGGCCAAAAGAAGCGAGTGGCGATCGCGGGGGTATTGGCGATGCGCCCGGAGATTCTGGTGCTGGACGAACCGACCGCTGGCCTTGATTCTCATGGCGTGACCCATCTGCTGGGTGCTTTGCAACAGTTGCATGAGTCCGGCGCTACTCTGGTCTTCTCGACGCATGATGTGGAGCTTGCTTACACGTGGGCGGATCATGTTGCCGTTTTCCATGACGGCGTCGTACTGCGCCAGGGAGAGACCGCCACGGTGTTGAGTGATCGGGATGTGTTACGCCAGGCGCGATTGCGTCCCCCGTTGCTGTTGGAAGTCGCCGAAGCGCTGGGTGTGAAAGTCTCCGCGGGATCGCTATCCCGCTCCCGCGAGGCGCTGCTGGCGTTACTTCGGGAGCGACTCGCCGGTCAGGATTGAGTGGCTGCTGGCATCTTTCTGATGCGTCGCAATGCTGGCCTCAGCTATCGATCGATGCCGATAGTCCAGCGCATAGACTCCCGCCAATCGAATGGCTTCGACCATACTTAATGGGTTAGCCTGGCCAGAGCCAGCCAGGTCGAAAGCGGTGCCGTGATCCACCGAAGTACGGATAAAGGGCAGGCCAATGGTGATCGCAATAGTGCGATAAAAATCCACCATTTTGGTCGCAATATGGCCCTGATCGTGATAGAGGGACAGCACGGCGTCGAATGCGCCCTGGCGGGCGAGATGAAACACGGAATCGGCGGCGATGGGACCGGCGACGTCGAGACCCAGGGCGCGAGCTTCAGCAATGGTGGGTTCCAGGACGCGCATTTCTTCACAGCCAAATAGACCATGTTCTCCACAGTGGGGATTGAGTCCAGCCACCGCCAGTCGGGTCCGGGACAGGCCCAGCGCCTTCAAGGCGTCGGTGCAGCGCTGCAAATAATCCAGAACTCGTTTACGAGTGATCAGTTTGATGGCTTCAGCGAGGGAAACATGCCGGCTCAGGAAGAAGACTTTCAGGTCAAGCACCTGGAATAGCGTCAGCGGATCGGCAACCCTGGTCAGACGGCCCAGCAATTCGGTATGGCCGATATCCTGGATGCCAGCGGTTTTCAGAGCTTCCTTGTTGATCGGAGGAGTAGCCAACGCATCCACTTGTCCGGTTTGGCAAAAAGTCACCGCTTTCTCGATGAACTGGTAGGCTGCGCGACCCGCCTCCGCCTGTGCTTGGCCGAACGGTATCCGCTTGGCGTCAATATTGGCCAGATCGATCAGATCGATGCCGCCCGGTTGATAGCGGCCCTCGGCAGGTTCAGTGATTACACGAATGTCCAGATGATTGAGACCAGTGACTTTGAGCGCTCGCCGCAGGGCGCTGATTTCTCCGATCACTAATGGCCGCACGGTTTCATAAATCGCGGGTTGCGCCAGCGCCATGACGACAATTTCCGGACCGACGCCGGCAATGTCGCCCAGAGGAATACCGATAATACTTCTACCTGTTTTCGTAGTGTCTTTTGCCATACCCTCACCTAAATTCCAATCATCGAATTCGCTCTTCAAAATGCTTTGCGCAGAGTCAGGACAGACCATGCTTTCTGCTCAGGCGGTAACCCCCATGCTATACTGCTTTATCGCTTAATCCTTAAAACTTCTATAATAACATGATTTTTAAGCACTTCCATTTCACTCCCCTGACCCGGCGCCGGCTGGCGCAATTTCAGACCAATCGACGCGGCTGGTGGTCGTTGTGGCTGTTCCTGCTGTTGTTCGGATTGAGTCTGGAAGCGGAATTCATTGCGAATGACCGACCGTTGTTGATCAGTTACCAGGGGACGTTTTATGTCCCGATATTCAAGGATTATGCGGAAACCGATTTTGGCGGCGTCTTTCCCAGCACTGCTAATTATCGCGATCCCTATCTGATCGAGTTGATTCACCAGGACGGCTGGATGCTCTGGCCGCCTATCCGCTTTCATCATGACACCGTGAACTATGATTTGCCGGTGCCCGCGCCAGCGCCGCCTTCCACCGAGAACTGGCTTGGCACCGACGATCAGGGGCGTGATGTGTTGGCCCGGTTAATTTATGGCTTCCGCATCTCGGTGCTGTTTGGTTTGCTATTGACCCTGACTTCTTCCATCATCGGGGTCGCAGCGGGCGCGGTGCAAGGTTATTTTGGCGGGCGGGTGGATCTGTTTTTCCAGCGCTTTCTGGAAATCTGGGGCGGGTTGCCGCAGTTGTTCATTCTGATCATCGTCTCCAGCGTCGTGATACCCGGCTTTTGGACCCTGCTGCTGGTGCTGATGCTGTTTAGCTGGACTTCGCTGGTTGGGGTGGTGCGGGCCGAGTTTCTGCGCGCCCGGAATTTCGATTATGTGCGCGCCGCCCGCGCTCTGGGTATGAGCGATAGACGGATCATGTTCAAGCATGTCTTGCCTAACGCGATGGTAGCGACGCTAACCTTCCTGCCGTTCATTCTGTCCGGCTCGATTGTCGCCCTGACGGCGCTGGATTTTCTGGGGTTGGGCCTGCCGCCTGGTTCAGCTTCGCTGGGTGATCTGCTGCGCCAGGGCAAGGACAATCTGCAGGCGCCCTGGCTGGGTATTTCCGGGTTCGTAGTGGTGGCGCTAATGCTCAGTCTGCTGGTCTTCGTTGGGGAGGCGGTGCGGGATGCTTTCGATCCGCGCAAGAATCCCGTCTGATAGCGGGATGCTGGCTCGGTCTTCAGACGAAAGTATCTATTACCTGGCCGACTGCATTGCTGGCGCTGACGATCCGCGCGCTGCCTTGCGCTCGATAAAGCGCTGCTTCCTGCTCCAGCGCGGGTTCCTCCCATAAATCCTGCTGCGGCGCGGACGCTGTGGTCTGCGTTCGCCGATCGCCGACGGGAGCCGCGGCTGACGCTGAGGCAAGAGGATGAACGGTTTCCCTGGCAATCCGCTGGACGCTGCCATCCGTGCTCTTAATGGCGCCCTTGATACTGCCAGCACCCATGTTTATCGCCGTGTTGATCATCATGTCGCGCCTCCCGCTACCCAAGCGCTTATTTAAATATACAAGTAAAGTTGATTGGTATTAAATGGCTTCAGGCTTCTCCTCCAATCCCTCTCCTGCAAGCGGGCGAAGGGGGCAAAAGGTTACTATAAATGCACATATTTAGTCCGAATAACTTAATTAATTAGAAAAATTATTACGCTAACAGTTCCTTCAAGTTCTTTCCCGCAAGCATCTTTATGAACCTTGAATTATGCTTAACCCTGTTGAATCAGCATTAAATCAGCCAGGATTGAACCACCATGTATGAATTCCTGCAATATCGGGTCCAAGACGCCATGACTCCCGAACCCATTGCTATCAGCCCCAAGGCCAAGCTGCGCGAGGCCGAGGCGCTGTTTGAAATCCATGATTTCAACGGTGTGCCTGTCGTGGATGAGCAACGGCATCTGATCGGCATCCTGACCAAGTTTGACCTGTTGAAGGCGTTCAGTTTCGATTTCCATACCCTGATTCCGCACTACGACGAGATCATGGAGCAAACCATTGAAACGGTGATGACCCCCTATCCCGCCAGCGTGGAGCCGCAATTGCCGCTCAGTCGATTGCTGCAAAAACTGGTGGAGATGCGCGCTAAAAGTCTGCCGGTAGTCGATGAAGGTCGATTGGTGGGCATGATTGCCCGCGAGGATGTGCTGAAGGCGCTGCGCCGCGCCGCCATCCAGCATGAAACGCCTACCCATGAGGAGTCACGGTCATGAGCACGCTGCTCTATACCCATCCGCTTTGTCTGGAACATGATGCGGGTTATGGCCATCCGGAATGTCCAGCCCGCCTGACCGCCATTCTTAATGAGTTGAAAACTGAGCCTTTCGCCACTCTGGAATGGCGGGAGGCTCCGGAAGCCAGTCTGGAGCAACTGAACCGGATTCACGCGCCCAAACATGTCGAACGCATCTTTGCCCGGATTCCCCGGCATGGACATTACGCGATTGATGGCGACACGGTCATTTGTCCGCAATCCGGCGAAGCGGCGTTAAGAGCGGCGGGGGCGGTTTGTGCGGCGGTTGACGCGGTGCTGAAGGGGGAAGCTGATAATGCCTTTTGCGCGATCCGTCCACCGGGCCATCATGCCGAGCCGCATCAGTCCATGGGTTTTTGTCTGTTTAACAACGCGGCGATCGGTGCGGCTCATGCGCGAGCGGTTCACGATCTGGAACGGGTAGCGGTGATTGATTTTGATGTCCATCATGGCAATGGCACCCAGGCGGCTTTCGAGACGCAACGGGGCTATCTCTACATTTCCACCCACCAGGCGTATATCTATCCAGGTACGGGTCGTCGCGAGGAGCGCGGCATTGGCAACATTGTCAATGTCCCTCTGCCCGCCAACAGTGGTTCAGCCGAGCTGCGTCAGGCCTGGATTGAAGAGATTGAACCGGCTTTACGCGCGTTTCAGCCGCAATTGATTCTGATCTCGGCAGGTTTCGACGCGCATTATCTGGATCCGCTGGCAGGGCTGAATTTCTGTGAAGAGGACTATGACTGGTTAACCAGAGGGATTCTGGCGATGGCCCATGAGTATTGCGCGGGACGAGTCGTTTCGATGCTGGAGGGGGGATATAACTTGCAGGCGCTGGCAGCGAGCGCGGCGGCGCATGTCAAGGCGTTAATGGCTGGAGCCGGGGCGGTTTAGCCGTTCCTTTTAGATGTAGCGCTGATTCCGCAGCAAGTAATTATGGAAAATTATGATTAAAACTCAAGAATCAGTTTATTGCTCTGCTGAACCGCTGAAACAGAAGCGTATTCGCCGGTGGCCACCCTCTGGTTTATTGGTGACAGCGTTGGGACTGGTAACGCTCCTGATAGTCTTAACCTTTCTTTTCGAACTACGCTCCCAGACCGTCTTGTTGACCGATACCCTATTCTGGTGTCTGTTATTGACTATCCTGAGTCTATTGGTTGCCGCCTATTTTATTTTCCGGCATCGCGCGGAAGCACTGGAGGCGGTCAACGCCACACTGTTGCGGGAAATTGGAGTGCGCCGCCAGGCGGAGACCGCCCAGCGCGCCAGCGAAGCGCGCCTGCGCGCTATCGCCCGGGCCTTGCCCGATCAGGTGTTCGTCGTCGACAACAACGGGCGTTACTGTGAAATCCTTGCGGAGCCGAACAGCCTGATAACGACAGGAGCGACTTTGCTAACAGGCAAACAACTTAATGAAGTACATTCCCCGGAAATGGCGGATTTCTTTCTCAGACTGATTCACGGCGCGCTGGAAACTCAGCGGATTCAAATTGCTGAATACGAATTACCAACCCGCTCGGGACGACGGTGGTTTGAATCGCGCACCGTGCCGCTGGATGTCCGATTTGACGATCAACCAGCTACTATCGTCGTCGTTCGCGACCTGACCCAGCGCAAACATGCGGAAAATCAGTTGCGCCAAGCGCAAAAGATGCAGGCGATCGGCCAACTCACCGGCGGCATTGCGCATGACTTTAATAACCTGCTGGCGGTCATCATGGGCAATCTGGAATTACTGCATGAGCAGTTGACGGCGCAACCCCGGTTACTGGAACTGGCCCAGCAGGCGCTCAAGTCTGTGGATCGCGGCGTGAACCTGAGTCGGCGACTGCTGGCGTTTGCCCGTCGCCAACCTTTGCTGGCGCAACCTGTCGATTTAAATCGGCTGGTTTTGGGTATGCTGGACTTGATGCAACGGACCTTGGGTTCGACGATTCGCATCGACAAGGCCCTGGCCATCGATCTCGCGCCGACCCTGGTTGATCCAGGACAATTCGAAAGCGCCCTGCTTAATCTGGTGATCAATGCCCGCGATGCGATGCCGCGCGGTGGCCGGTTGCTGCTGGAGACCGCGAATGTGGTGCTGGATGAGGCGCGGGTTGCAGAATATCAGGGAGAAGTCCGTTCCGGTCCCTATGTGATGCTGGCAGTCAGCGATTCCGGGACGGGCATGGCGCCCGAAGTCCTGGAACACGCCTTTGAACCCTTTTTCAGCACCAAAGACGCAGGACGAGGCAGCGGTCTGGGTCTGAGCATGGTTTACGGTCTGGTTAAGCAGTCCGGCGGCCACATCACGATTGACAGCGAACCAGACCAGGGCGCTACGGTGCGGCTTTACCTACCCCGCATTGAATATCAGGACGCCAAGGCGCTGCCGGAACCGACTTCATCGGAACATCGCTCGCTCCAAGGTCGGGGCGAGACGCTTCTGGTCGTTGAAGACGATGCTGGTGTGCGCCTGTTTGCAGTGGCCGCCCTGGAGCGACTGGGTTACAAAACCCAACAAGCAAGCACTGCCGCGACGGCCCTGCAAATCCTGGACGCCACGCCGCACATTGTCCTGCTGTTCACCGATATCGTATTGCCTGGCGATATGGACGGCGTACAACTGGCGGCCGAAGCGCAACGCCGCCAGCCTGGTTTGCGCGTCCTGTTCACTTCGGGCTATACCGAACATGCGCTGGTCGGCAACGGCCACATCGCTGAAGATGTGGAAGTCCTGACCAAACCCTATCACAAGATCGAACTGGCGAGAAAATTGCGCATATTGCTTGATCACGGCGAAAGCATCCTGAAACCGAAGGAATCACCCAGCGCCCGCTAAAGGCGTTTACCCCAAAATCCAGGCGTCTGCTTACCTCGATTCACCGCCATAGCTGCATGTCATGACATGACTGAACAGACTTTCATTGCTTGTCACGAATGCGATTTGCTGCAACATCTCAAGTCGCCTCCACCTGGCGGCAGCGCCCGGTGTCCGCGCTGCGGTGCCGTGTTGCATCGCAGTAAGCGCGACAGTCTGAATCGAACCCTGGCGCTAAGTCTGGCCGGCCTCATTCTGTTCGCAGTGGCCAATGCGTTCCCGTTCCTGGCCTTCGAGATGCAAGGGCAAGTCACGCAAACCCGACTGTTCACCGGGGTCAGTGATCTCTACCAGCAAGGTATGTGGGGATTGGCGGCGCTGGTGTTGTTGACTACGATCATCGTGCCCGCCGTGCAGTTAACGCTGATGTTGTACATACTGGTACCGCTGAAATTCGGGCGCGCGCCCCAACATCTCGCAGGGGTCTTGCGCCTGCTGCACAACCTCACCCCCTGGGGCATGATGGAAGTCTTCATGCTCGGCATTCTGGTCTCCGTGGTGAAGCTGGCGGGGATGGCCACCATTGTGCCGGGTTTGGCGCTGTGGGCGTTCGGCCTGCTGATTTTCGTACTGGCGGCGGCTGCGGCGGCCCTCGATCCACATTTGATCTGGGAGAAGGTGAGGTACGCGTCTTGAAGCCCTGGCCACCCAGCGCCGCCCGCCAATCGCTGATCAGTTGCCTGTCCTGCGAGCTGCTGAGCAAAGCGCCGGCAAACCTCGACGATCACCTTCGCATGCGCTGCCCGCGTTGTGGCGCGACTCTGCACGCGCGCAAACCCAACAGTCTGGCGCGCACCTGGGCTTTGGTCATTGCCGCGTTTATCTTCTATATTCCTGCGAATGTCTTGCCGATTATGACGGTGACCTCGCTGGGTAAAACCCAGTCTGACACCATTATGAGCGGCGTCGCCTATTTGCTACTACACGGCATGTGGCCGTTGGCTTTGCTGATCTTCTTCGCCAGCGTGGTGGTGCCGCTGCTGAAACTGGTGATCCTGGTCTACCTGCTGATTTCGGTGCAGCTCCGTTCCCGCTGGCGACCGCGCGACCGTACCCGGCTGTACCGCATCACGGAAGCTGTTGGCCGCTGGTCCATGGTCGATATCTACGTGGTGACCATCTTGGTCGCCCTGGTGCATTTAGGCAATCTGGCGACCATTCGCGCCGAAGTCGGCGCGGTCTTTTTCGGAGCAGTCGTCGTCATCACTATTTTCGCCGCCCTCACTTTTGATCCTCGACTGATCTGGGATCGTCTGGAACAACCGCATGAGTGAACCGTATCTTGAAAAAACCGCAACCGAGCCGCTTCCCGAGGTTGTCCTGGAGCAACGCAGCCGTTTTTCGCTGGTCTGGCTCATTCCCTTGGTCGCGCTCGCCATCGGCGCTTGGCTGGCCTACAAGACCTATTCCGAGCAGGGGCCGACCATTACCATCACCTTCAACACCGCCGAGGGACTGGAAGCCGGTAAAACCAAACTCAAGTATAAAAATGTCGAATTCGGGCAAGTCGATCACATTACGCTCAACGAAGATCTCTCCCAGGTCATTGTGACCGCTAAGCTGGTTAAGGGCGCCGAACGCTATCTGACCGACAAAACGCGGTTCTGGGTCGAGCGGGCGCGGGTTTCCGCAGGTCAGGTCAGCGGACTCAGCACCCTATTCGCCGGTGCGTATATCGCCATCGATCCGGTGACCGAGGGTCAGCGCGCTTATACGTTTAAGGGATTGGAAACGCCTCCGCCGATCACCGCCGATACGCCGGGAAGTCGGTTTACCCTGCGAGCCGCCGAACTCGGGTCGCTGGATATCGGTTCGCCCGTCTATTTTCGCGCGATCAAAGTCGGACAAGTCACCAATTATCGGTTGGCTAACAACGGACAGGATGTGGAGATCAAAATTTTCATTAATGCGCCCCATGACCAGTTGGTGCGCGCCGACACCCGTTTCTGGAATGCCTCCGGACTTGACGTCACCCTGGATGCGAGTGGGGTCAAGATCGATACGGCTTCCGTGGTCAGCCTGATGATCGAAAAAAAAAGGCGTTGCTTTCGAGACGCCTGTTAGCCTCGAAACCGGGCAACCCGCCGAACCGAGCGCCGTTTTTCAGCTCTATCCGAATCGGCAAAGCATCAAGGAGGGCGGCTATGTCCGCAAGAGCTACTGGCTGTTGCACTTTACCAGCTCGGTTCGCGGTCTGACCGTGGGTGCGCCCGTGGAATATCGGGGCATCCGTATTGGACAAGTCATTGATATTAAATTGGAGCTTGATCTTAATGAAGTCATTGCGCGCATTCCGGTCCTGATTGAAATCGAATCCGATCGGCTGCAATGGATCGGTAAAACGCCCGATTATGACAATGAACGGGAGTTTAAAAAGTTCCAGAAGCACCTCTGGAATCAACTGGTCGCCAAGGGACTGCGCGCGCAACTCAAGACCGGCAATCTTCTTACCGGCGCGCTGATTGTCGATCTGGATGTTTATCCTGATGCGCCCTCTCAAACCATTCATTGGGACAAGTCCTATCCCGAATTGCCGACCGTGCCCACGTCGCTGGAAGAAATTCGCAACGTCCTGACGCGAATTCTGGAAAAGTTGCAGCGCTTGCCGCTGGAAGAAATCGGTGAAGATTTGCGGAAAAGCCTGGCGTCGCTGCGTCAAACTGCCGCTGAAACCGAGAAGCTGACCCGGACGCTGAATACCAGCACGCTCCCTGAAGTGACCGCCACCCTGAATCGATTGCAAAAGACCTTAGCCGCCGCGGAGAAGTCCCTGCAAGCCGGGGAGAAGACGCTGATCACTGCCGAAGAAGCACTGGCAAAAGATTCGCCACTGCAAAGGGAAACACAGCGGACATTGAAGGAATTGTCAGCCGCCGCCCGTTCCTTCAGACTGCTGATGGACTATCTTGAACGCCATCCAGAGGCGTTGATTCAAGGCAAAACGAGGTAAACACGATGAGTTTACGAGGAGAAATCAGCCGCATCCGCTGGACTGCCATCGTGGGGTTTTTGATGCTGGCGGGTTGCGGCAGTACGCCGCCCACCGCGTTTTATACCCTGAATCCGCTGAGTACGCCCTTGCCAGCGACGCAAACCGGCGTATCCCGTAGCGATGTCACAATTGGCGTTGGTCCCGTCACGATTCCCGAGTTCCTGGATCGCCCGCAGATCGTGACCCGAACGACCGCTAATCGGCTGGATGTCGATGAATTCCATCGCTGGGGCGGTTCCCTGCAAGAGGATTTCGCCCGGGTGCTGGTCGAGAATCTGTCCCGACTGCTGGCGACGAACCGGGTCAGCGTTTATCCGAATCCGGAACCGCTGGACCTCCGTTACCGGATCGTGATCGATATCCAGCAGTTCGATGGTCGTCTCGGCGAGGACGTCACCCTCAACGCCCTCTGGACGCTGCTGGATGAGAAGGCGGGCAAGCCGTCGCCGCTGACCCGGCGTTTTGAATATCGGGCGCCAGCGGCATCGGCGGATTACGAGGGGCTGGTCGCCGCGCATAGCGCCGCGCTGGAGGCGTTCAGCCGCGAGCTGGCGGACGCTCTGCAAAACGCCCGGTGAATCTGAAGCGTGGGTTCTCCGTTTTATTGATCAGTTCACTTCTTTAAAAGCTTGCCAACGCGGTCGGCATTGATATAAGCATCATTAACAGACCATGATCACTCCGTGCTAATTTCTCCCTCAAATCTGAAAAGATCATTTTGCTAAGGCGCCAAGTATGTATCTCAGCCTGCGCTGGAAGGCGTTGATCGTCCTGAGCATCGTGTTGGCGCTGGTCAACGCTTCACTGGCGTTCCTTGCCTATCGCCAGGCGGCGGAGCAGTTCGAACGGCAACAAGTGGCGGTGCGGGATCGCCAGATTCGCCAACTCCAGGCATTATTGGATGATGGTTATCGGCAAATGGCGCGACTGGCCAATATTGTGCCGTTGCTGGGATCAGATCAATCAGATCAGACGATCAATGAACGCCTGCATCACGCGCTGGATCACCACGGTTTCATGCTGGACCTGGAATGGGATATTCGCTCGGTCCACTGGATTCAGCCCAATGATCAAGCGGTTTTGCTGTGGCCCAACCAGGCTCAGGCGTTGCCCGCCGAACTGATCACGCGATTGCAGGGTTCTCCGGAACAAACCGCCACGCTGCTCACGTGCGCCCCGGATTGCTACCAGTATCTCGTTGCTCCTCTGCTGTGGCAGGGCCGTTCCACCGGCGCTTTGGCATTGGGCCGTTCAGTCGCTGACGCCCTGCTGACTTTCCATGCGCTGACCGGCGCCGAGGTGGCGATCCGGGTTGAACAGGCCCCCATGCCATTCCCGGTGATCACCCACCCAGAACAGGTTGAATCCCTACTGCGCGACGCCGACCTTGCGCAATTGGACGTTCCTGGAAACGCCAATACCCTACTGATCAAACGTGGGGGGAACTGGTTCGAGATCTTTCGGTTGTTGGATCTAATGCCAGAGGTAGACGTCCTATTAATTAACACGGTCACCGCGCAACGGCAAGCCATCGCCAAGGTCACGCGCAACAGCATTCTCATTGGGATTTTGGGTCTCGTTCTGTCGGAAGGTCTGTTGCTGCTTATGATGCAAACTCTGGTCAGGCGGCTCAGGCGATTGGCGGGATTGTTGCCCCTGCTCGCTGATGATCAGTTCGCTGAATTGCGCGACCGTCTGCCGACCCTGAATGGCCAGTTGCCCCTGCGCGACGAGATGGACCTGATGATCGACGCCGTTGACGCCCTGTCGGAGCGTATGGAGCATATTCAGCACGACCGGGAAGCCGCACGATCGGAACTGGTCTGGCTGGCGGATCACGATCCCTTGACCCGGCTGCTCAACCGTCGCCGCTTCAATCAGGATTTGACGAAGCTGATTGATGAAGCGGTTCGCGAAGGTTACAGCGGAGCGCTACTGTTCATTGACTTGGACCAATTTAAAGATGTCAACGATATCAGTGGCCACCCGGTCGGCGATATCTTGTTGCAACGGGTGGCGGAGCAATTGGAGATGCTGATTGGCGCGGAGGGAGTTTTGGGGCGATTTGGCGGGGATGAATTCGCTCTAGCGCTGCCCCAGGCTAACTCGGAACGGGCTATTGTGATTGCCGAGCAGGTGCAAACGCGCATCTGCGCAGTGATCGTGCGCAATCATGGCTTGCGGCATCAAGTCTCCGCCAGTATCGGTATCGTGCTGTTTCCGGAACACGGCGTTGAAACCCAGCAATTGTTGGCAGACGCCGATCTGGCCATGTACCAGGCCAAGGAGCGGGGACGGGGCCGCTGGTATTTGTTCTCTCCAGCAGACCAGGGACGGGAGCTGGCCAATGCCCGGGTGTTGTGGTCGGAGCGAATCACCGAGGCGTTGATCGAGGATCGCTTTGAATTACACTTCCAGCCCATCATGGAACTAGCGACCGGCAGTGTGCAGCGAAAAGAGGCGTTGCTGCGCATGCGTGATGCTCAAGGAGAATTGGTCTATCCCAATCATTTCATTCCGGTTGCCGAGAAAACCGGCCAGATTCACGCCATCGATCACTGGGTGTTGGCGCGGTCGATCCTGATTCTGCAAATTCACCCGGACCTGCAATTGTCGGTCAATCTTTCTGCCAACGCCATGGACGATCCTTCGCTGTTATCGGAACTGAAGGGATTACTGGCGCAATACCATGTTGATCCAGCGCGGCTCACCTTTGAAATTACCGAAACGGTCGCCGTTGATAGCTTGCAAAACACCCAGCAGATGATGCGCGGCATCCAGGAACTCAGTTGCCGATTTGCGCTGGACGACTTTGGCAGTGGTTTCGCGTCTTATGCCTATCTGCGCCAATTGCCGGTGGACGCGGTCAAGATCGATGGGGCCTTTATTCGCAACATTGCCCATAATCGCGAAGATCAGATTTTTGTCCGCGCCGTGACCGATATCGCCCACGGCATGGGTAAGCGGGTAGTGGCTGAATTTGTTGAAAATGAAGAAATTCTGAATATCCTGCGGCAAATTGGGGTCGACTACGCGCAGGGGTATCATATTGGCCGACCGGGGTCGTTGCTTTCTGAAAAACATTCCCCTAGCGCTCAACGCAATTGACTGACCAGTTGCGCCGAAACATGACCACATGATCGATATCTAGGCGAATGCCGATCCGCTGTCCCAGGGCGTGGTTATGATGGCTGGGCGCCAGGCACAACAGCCGCGCGCCGCTGGGCAGGTTGAGCGTGTACAGAAACTCCGCGCCCCGGAACGCTCTCTCGGCGACTTCCGCCTTGAGCGGGCTGGCGTCGTCATGGATCACATCGTCTGGACGCACCAGGATTTCCACATCATCGCCCGCCACACAACCCGCCGGCGGTTCCCCTTCGATGTCGCCGAGTTCGGTATTCGCCTGGCCATTTTCCCCAATCCGGCCCGCGAGCATGACGCCCTGGCCGATGAAGCTGGCGACAAAGCGATTCGCCGGCTGGTGGTAAAGGTTATAGGCGCTATCCCATTGGCGTAGCCAGCCGGTATCCAGCACGCCGATTTCATCGGCAAAGGTGAAGGCTTCAAACTGGTCGTGGCTGACCAGCAGACCGCCCGTGCCTTCCCGTAACAGGATGGCGCGCACCTCCCGCGCCAGATCTTCCCGCAAACTCACGTCCAGGCTGGAGAAAGGCTCATCCAGCA
>JAGRHQ010000060.1 GCA_020444905.1 Candidatus Competibacteraceae bacterium | reverse complement strand
GGCGAAGGCGCGCAGTAGTTCCGGGAGAATCGTCAGCACCACCGCCGCCACAATCACTCCGGTTGTGGAACCAAGTCCGCCGAGCACCACGATGGCGACAATCAACGCCGACTCAAAGAAATTGAAGGACATCGGGTTGATGAAACCTTGGTAGGTCGCAAAAAAGACGCCAGCGATACCGCCGACCGTGGCGCCCATCATAAAGGCTGACAGTTTGACCAGGACGTGGTTAATACCCAGGGCGCGACAGGCAATTTCGTCCTCGCGCAACGCTTCCCAGGCGCGACCGACCGGCATGTCGCGCAGGCGGGTCACCACGACGACCATCAGGCAGACAATCAGAAATAGGACCAGGTAAATGAAGACAAAACGGTGGAGGGGGTCATAGCTGATCTGGAAATAGTCATGAAAGGGCACACCTCCATCCCGGGCAGTGCGGGTGAATTCCAGACCAAATAACTGCGGAGCGGGGGCAGAGACGCCGTTAGGGCCGCCGGTGAACTCCAGCCAGTTGTTCAGCACCAGGCGGATAATTTCGCCAAAGCCCAGGGTGACAATCGCTAGGTAGTCGCCGTGCATACGCAGCACTGGAAAACCGAGTACGCCGCCGAACAACGCCGCCAGCATCGCGGCTAGGGGCAACGCGCTCCAGAAACCGAGATCGAGATACTGCGCGCCCAGGGCCAGGCCGTAAGCGCCCACAGCGTAAAAGGCGACATAGCCCAGATCGAGCAGCCCGGCTAATCCGACTACGATGTTCAGGCCCAGACCGAGCAGCACGTAGATCATGGCCTGGATCAGTACGGTCAACCAGTATTTGCTGGCTAGAAACGGCAGGGTCAGGCCGAGAATGACAATGGCCAACAACCACCAACGCTGCCTGCCGCTTTCCGCGATGCTGACCACCAGCACACCCGGTTGCCGGCGACGGGCGTTGAACCGGTCAAGCGCGGCCTGCCCCGCCGGAGTATGCGCCGCCAAGGTCACCAGGAACCGGCCCACGGCAATGATCGCGGCGATCAGCAACGGGCGCTGCAGTTCATTTTTGACCTGATAGCCGTCCAGCACCAGACCGACGATGGGGCCAAGCAGCAGGAGCGCCAGCGCGAAGGCGGCAGCGGCTTCCAGAACCGCTTGACGAAAAACCAGATTCCAGCGAACCCCGCTGGCAGAAGGTGAAGCGACTGTTGACAGCATGACTTACACCTTCTCCACTTCCGGTTTGCCGAGTAAGCCAGTGGGGCGGAAGATCAGCACCAGCACCAGCAGCGAGAAGGCGAACACATCCTTATAGTCGGTATTGACCATGCCGGAGAACAGCGCTTCCGACAAACCGAGAATCAAGCCGCCTAGCATCGCACCGGGCAACGAGCCGATGCCGCCCAGAACAGCCGCAGTGAAAGCTTTTATTCCGGTCACAAAGCCAATATAGAAATCGAAGGAACCGTAATTCAGGGTAACCAGCACTCCAGCGATTGCCGCCATAGCCGCGCCGATGACGAATACAGTGGAGATAATGCGATCAGTATTAATGCCAAGAATCGCCGCCATCCGTCGATCCTGCTGCGTCGCGCGGCATTGCCGGCCCAGCGAAGTGCGCTGGATCAGCCAGGTCAGCGCCGCCATGCTGGTCAGGGAAACCACGATGATCATTAATTGCACCAGGGTGATTTGCACGAAATCATTGCCTTCGCCAAAACGCAGCGTGGCTGGAATCAGGCTCGGCACGCCCTGGGTTTTAGCTCCCTGGCTCAATTGCACGCCGTTTTGCAACACCAGCGACATACCGATAGCGGAAATCAGCGGCGCCAGCCGGGGCGCGCTGCGCAACGGGCGGTAAGCCACCCGCTCAATGGTCCAGCCATAAGCGGCGGTGATCAGCATGGTCGTCGCCAGGGTCGCCAACAGCGCGAAGGGCAGCGAGTCAATGCCAAAAGAGAACAGGACCGCTAGGCAGATCGCGGTTAGATAGGCCGAGACCATGTACACATCGCCATGAGCGAAGTTGATCATGCCGACGATGCCATACACCATGGTGTAGCCAATGGCGATCAGGCCGTAGATGGAACCCAGCGTCAGGCCATTGACCAGTTGCTGGGCAAGAATATGCCAGTCCATGCGTATCAGGTTGCCGGGTGGGTAACAGGAAAAGGCGGCGACCCTCCCCCACAAGGAGGGAGAGCAAGAGAGGCAAGAATTACTTCTGCATTTCGGTATAGTTACCGTCCGGCCCCCAGACGAACAGCGAGAAGCTGGTTTCGTTGAGATCGCCTTTGGCGTCCCAGGTCTTGGGACCCAGTACGGTGGGCACCGTGTGGGATTTGAGCCATTCGGCCAGTTTCATGCCGTCCCCCGTCTTGGCGCCATTCATACTGGCGGCGATGGCTTCCAGCGCAGCGTAGGCATAGAGCGTGAAACCAGCGGGGTCAAAGCCCGCCTCCTTCATTTTCTTGACCACTTCCTGGCTGGAAGCAATGTTGCGCGCCTCGCGGACTGAAGTCATGTAAGCGCCCTCAACGAACTGCGGGCCACCCGCAGTAGTGACGATGGCCGGATCAAGGCTGCCATCGCCGGAAAGAAAGTTGACTTTCAGACCCTGTTCACGCAATTGACGCAGTAACGGTCCCGCTTCGTTATACAAGCCGCCGAAATACACGGTGTCGGCGCCAGCCGCTTTAATCTTGGTCACCAGCGCATTAAAGTCCTTTTCGCCGCGCGTCAGACCCTCGTATAACACGACCCGGTCGTCGGCATTCAATTCTTTCAGCCGGGCGCGCATGGCGTCGGCAATGCCTTGGCCGTAGGTGTCCTTGTCATGCACCACGGCGATTTTCTTGGCTTTGAGTTCGTTGACGATGAAGTCGGCGGCCAAAGGACCTTGCTGGTCATCACGTCCGCACATGCGAAACACGGTCGGCAGACCGCGCTCGGTCACTTGAGGATTAGTGGAGCCGGGAGTAATCACCAGGACGCCCGCGTCGGCGTAGACTTCGGAAGCCGGGATCGTCGATGAAGAACAGAAGTGGCCAACGACAGCCGCCACTTTATCCTGATCCAGTAAACGGTTAGCCACCGCCGTCGCTTGCTTAGGTTCGCAGGCGTCGTCACCCTTGATCAGTTCAATCTGCTTGCCGTCGACGCCGCCCGCAGCGTTAATGTCCTCGGCGGCTTGGCTGGCGCCGCGCCAGAACTGTTCGCCAAACGCTGCGTAGCCGCCGGTCATCGGACCCGCCACGCCGATCTTGATGGTGTCTTGGGCATTCGCCAGACTGCCTAAGCCCAGGCCGCCAGCCAAGGCGACCGCCAACAGGCAACGCGAGAAGGAAGGTTGATTCATCAATGCACTCCTTGGGTGTGGGTTACGTACAGGGTATTCGCGCGAACACGAAAAACAATCGGGAATCACCAAGGCGCCGGCGATCGGCGCGGCCAAGCTCTTCTTAATTTTATTGACATTGCCTGATTATGCGAGTTTTTGCAAAGATTACTACTATCTATCAGGTCACAACCGATCATGATGTTTGAAGCGCTAAGTCAGTAACGGGTTGAACAACCAGGCAGCCTGCTTTGCGGCGATGAGCGATTTCAACGCACCATCTGGATCAAAAAGAACACAAACAACACGACCAGGCCGATCGGGATTAACGCCGCTGGCCAATCCTTTTTGGCGGTTTTACCACGTTCAAGAGCAGCCTTGATGCCGGGCCGGAACCATAAAATCACCAGTAACGCCGCCACTCCGCCCAGTAATATTTCCCACCATGCTGCAGTTTCCATAGATTGCCTCCGCTGGAGAAATCGTTGTCAGGATTGCCTCAATTCTTATCCCGGTTGCCACCGGGGGGAAACGCGGGTTGCGGAAACGGCGTCACGTTGTCGCCGCCTTCCGCCGGACGAATCTTGCTGACCCCTTCGCGCTCCACCTCGTCAATGCGCATGACTGAGTACACAGGAATAAAAGTCCGTTGCACTCCGGCAAACTCATTCTGCAAACGCTCCTCGGCAGGGTTGACCAGCACACTGGAGCGCTCGCCGAAAATGAGTTCCTCGACTTCGATGAAGCCATACAAATCGGCTTGATGAATATTGCGGGCATAGAGTTCGTAAAGTTTGCCCTGGTTAACAAAAAGGACGCGATAGATGCTTTTAGTGATTTTGGACATGGGCTTTCGGGCTGCGGTTGGAGGCTTGCCAATCTAACGCGATTCGCTAAAACGGGCAAATTCCCTGCTCAACAAAACCAGCTCTTACAAGCGAAATTCACTCTAAACCGGCTATATGGAGAGTCATTATCCGGGTTTTTAGGAACATCTCATGAGCATCTCCCAGGCTTTCGATGCGCAACAAACCGTCTGCGCCAACCCTGCGACCGGTGAAGTGACCGGCTATTCCCCGATCAACACGCCAGAGGAAGCCCGTGAAGCCCTCCGCCGCGCCCAGGCCGCGCAACCGGTCTGGGCCGCGCTGCCATTGGCGGAACGGATGTCTTATCTTCTGCGACTGCGCGATGATCTGGTAGATCATGCCGACGCGATCAGCGCGACGATTTCCCAGGATGTTGGCAAAACCCGAATCGAGGCGCTGGCCACCGAAGTGTTGCCCAGCGCGTTGGCGACCGATTATTACGCCAAAAACGCCCGGCGCTTTCTCAAACCGCGCAAGATCCGCAACGGTTCGCTGCTGTTTTTGAACAAGCGCAGCCGGCTTTATCGGATTCCCTTCGGTGTGATCGGCATCATCGCCCCGTGGAATTATCCGCTGGGCATTCCCATACATGAAATCGTTCCGGCCTTGCTGGCCGGCAACACGGTGATTTTCAAAACCGCCCCGGAAACGCAAAAGGTTGGGCGCGTCATTGAGAGAATGATGCAAGCCGCCAGGTTACCGGAAGGGGTGTTTACTCATCTTAACCTGCCGGGCGCAGTTGCCGGTGAGGTGTTGCTGGAACCCGGTCATCACGTCGACAAACTGTTCTTCACCGGCTCCGTCCCGGTCGGCAAACTCCTGATGGCGCGGGCGGCAGAAACGCTGACCCCGGTTTCTTTGGAACTGGGCGGCAATGACGCCATGCTGGTTTGCCCGGACGCCAATCTGGAGCGCGCGGTGAATGGCGCGATTTGGGCCGGTTTGCAGAACAGCGGCCAGTCCTGTGGCGGCGTCGAACGCATTTACGTCCATCAGGAGGTGTATGGACCTTTTACCCAGCGCCTGAAGGAGCGGGTAGAAACGCTCCGCCAGGGACCGGACGTTCAGCACAACGTAGACATTGGCGCTATGTGCACCGAACGCCAGATCAGAACCATTCAGCGCCAGGTCGACGACGCATTAACCAAAGGTGCTGCCATTCTCGCCCGAGTCACTATTGATCCTGCTCATGCCCATGCCCAGTTTTACCCAGTCACCGTGCTGATCAACGTCGATCACCGCATGGAACTGATGCGTCAGGAAACCTTTGGTCCAGTGCTGGGGGTCATGAAAGTCCGGGATATGCAAGAAGCGCTTGAACTGGCCAATGATTCCAGTCTGGGGTTGACCGGCTCAGTCTGGTCCAACAACACATCCGCAGCAGTAGCTTTGGGCCGGCGCATCCAGGCGGGAGTGATTACCATCAATGACCATTTGCTGACCCACGGCATGGCGGAAACGCCGTGGGGTGGATTCAAGGAATCCGGCATTGGCCGCAGTCATGGCAAACCGGGTTTTGATGAGATGACTCAACCCCAGGTGGTCACCACTGAACTGCTGCCCTTCGCCCGGCGCAACCTGTTCTGGCATCCCTACGACGCAACGCTCTACGCGGGTTTAAAGGGCGCGTTACAGTTGCTGTATGGCCATAAGTTTGGCGAGCGCTGGCGCGGTCTGCTAAGCTTCGCCAAATTAATTCCCCGCATGTTCAGCTACTAATAGAGCTAACGGCGCGATTTTTGGCAAAGCCAGGAATTCCAATGCCCACCGCTGACTCACAATCTCAGGAACCCCCACGCCCGAAAATCGCCGTCGTGCTGTCCAGTGGCGGCATTAAGCCCCTGGCCGCCATTCCGCTGTTTGAATTTCTGGACGAGGAGCATCTGCCCATTGATTTGCTGGTCGGATGCAGCGGCGGCAGCGTCATGAGCGCCTTGCGCGGTTCAGGCTATGGCACAGCAAAAATCCTGGAGTTGATTGCCAAGGTCGCCCGGCGCGATCTGTTTACCCCCATTGATTTCCGGGCGGTGCTAGGCATGGCTGGATTGCCCTTTGGGCGATTCAATACACGAACCGGCCTGATTCGTCCGCAAAATCTCAAACAGGCGCTCTACGAGATGTTCGGCCAGCGCCGGATTGAGGAACTCCATCCTAAAACCCTGCTCCAGGCCACCGATATTGAAACCGGCGAAGGGATTATCATGGAACAAGGTCCGCTGGTCGATGCGGTTTACGCCTCAAGCGCTGTGTTTCCCTTGTTGCCCCCGATTCAGATGAAGGGCCGCTGGCTGGGCGATGGCTACTACACGTCTTCATTGCCTGTCATGGAGGCGGTAAAACGCGGCATGGATGTGATCATCGCCGTCATTTTTCACGATCCGATCAATACGCAGGCCAACAGTTACATGGCGTGCCTGTCCAACTATTACACGATTCAGGGCGACGCCATCACCCGGTTTCAACTGGCGCTGTCCATCGATATGCATGAACATGAAATCATCATGATTAAAGTCCCGTTCAAGAACCCGATCAATATGTGGGACGTTCACCATATCCCGGAAATTATCGAGACGGGTCGACAGGCCATCGCCGGACGAAAAGCGGATATCCTCAGTGCAATCCATACCTTTTCCAACCGATCCTGAACAGGCTATGCGGTTGGCGACGGCGATTCCCGTGCTACATGCGCGATGACCCGATTGCTGGTCGGCCAAAACAATGCGGTCACCGTCAACACAACAAGGCCGCCCATCAGCGCTGCGCCATGCGGTCCCCGCCATTCGCCCAGCCAGCCGCCGATCAGATTGCCTACCGGAATCGAACCGAACGCCGCCAGCAGGTAAAACGCCATGACGCCAGCCCGATGGTCGTCATCGATACTGAGTTGTAACAGAGTATTGGCGGCGACGCCCTGGGCGATATACGCCAGGCCCAGTAACACGGTAACCACCAAAGCCGATCCTACCCCTTCGGTTTGTGACAGCAGGATGAGCGCTAATCCCAATAATACGGCGGCTTGGCGAAACAACGGCCACAATCGCGCCGGTTGGCGTTGAGTCCCAACCAGGGCGGCGCCGATCAACGCGCCCACGCCGATGCCGCCCATCAACCAGCCCAGGCCCTGCGGACCCGTCCCGAGCACCTCGCGCGCCCAGATCGGCAACAACACATAGATCGACATGGTGGCGACCGCCACCGAGGTATAGGACAAAATCAGATAGCGTAGGGGCGGCGCGCCGAGAATCAATCGCAGATTGTCCATGGCGCCTTGACGCCGTGCTGACTTGACCGGGATCGGCGGCGAGATCAATCGCATGAGCAGCAAGGCGCTGATGATGCACAGATAACTGAGCGCATTCAGCAGAAAACAGGGCGCAGGCCCCGTTTGCGCCATGACCCAGCCAGCGATGGGCGGCCCGATCGCGCGGGAGGTATTGAACAGCATCGAATTCAGCGAAATCGCCGCGGGCAGATGCTCCCGGTTCGTGACCAACCGAGGGACAAACGCCTGGCGAGCCGGACTGTCGAACGCGGTCAGAATGCTTTGCAAACAGCCCATAGCGGCAATAAGCGTCAGGGTTAATAAATCAAAATGCGTCAATATCGCTAACGCCAGGGCTTGCAACATAAACAAGAATTGCAGAATCAGCAACAAGCGCCGCCGATCAAAGCGATCCACCAGCGAACCGGCAAAGGGTAGCAGCACCAGCACCGGCAGGTTGATCGCCGCGCTGAAGTAACCCAGCCAAAGCGCGGAATCGGTCAATTGGTAGAGTAACCAGTTAAACGTTGTACTCTGTATCCAGTAGCCAATTAAGGAAAGGCTCTGCCCAGTGAAAAAAAGCGCATAGTTGCGTTCCTGAAATGTCCTTAACAAGTTGTACATTCTTTATTTTCCCTTCACTCTTCGAGAGGAAAGCCTGAGTAATGTCCACCATCGATACTTTATCGCCCCAGGAAAGCTGGGATCGTCTGCTGGAAGCCCATCGCCTCAACAGTCAAGATATTGTCCGACTACAGCAGTGGCAACGCGATGCGGGGCTATTTTTACAGGAGAAGCCCCGAGCGCGCACCTTGCGCCCTCACCTGCTGGAACCGGCGCAACTGGAGCGTGACCAGCGCATGGCGCGGGCTGTGGTGATGGCGTTGGTTCACGCTAGCCAGCGGCTGGAGCAAGATCAGGCGTTAGCCCGGCGGTATTTGGGGGATTGGGTAGACCGGTTTGGCGACCTGCTGACTCTGGATCCAGGCTATCCCCAGCGTGCGGTGCTGGCCCGGATGGATGTGCTGCCGACCGTCGAGGGGCCGAAGGTAATTGAATATAACACTACCCCAGGCGGTATCCTACCGGGCGATCAATTGAGCGTCCTGTTCCAGCAACTCGCCGGTCAAATCGGCTTTGATCGCGATTGGCAAGTTCATCCGCTGTTAGTATTGCCCGCCGTGCGCGACGCAATTATCAAAACCTATCAAGCCTGGGGTGGATCGGGCGCGCCGTTGCTGATTTTTGCCGTGCCGCATGAGTTAAAGGATTTTATCAGCCAAGTCCAGATCACCATCGACGCCTTGGCAAGCAGTGGGCTAAGCGCGCGCATCGCTGATCCCGGCGAGCTGGAATTCGCTGATGGAGCGTTGCGTCATCAGGGTGATCCCGTTGGCGTGCTGATCCGGGTCTTCCTGCCGGAAATGATTCCGGGGCTGGGCGACCGTCTGCGCGGCATCTTCGCAGCAGTGCGGGCCAATGCGGTCTGCATGGTCACGGCCTTCCGTAATACGCTGCTTGGCCATAAAGCGCTGTTCGCTCTGATTACCGATCCCGATATCGATTTAGGGTTGCCCGCTACAGTCAGCGACCTAGTGCGAACGTATGTCCCGTGGACCCGCCTGCTGATTGACGGACCGACCCGCGATCCCTCGGGCCAGCGTATCGATCTGTTGCCTTGGGCCATCACCCAGCGCCAGCAACTGGTGTGCAAGCCAGTGTCCGGCTATGGCGGCGCGGGCGTTATCCTGGGCTGGATGGTGGAGGAGGCGCAATGGCGCGAGCATCTGGAACAGGCGATGCAACGCGGCGGTTCACTGTTGCAACAACGCGTGACACTGATTCCGCAAACCCATCCCACCTTGGCAGAAGGTCTGCCCAAGGTCGATTTGTACGCTGATCAGAATATTTTCATTGCGGATGGCGAATTGGCCGGTTACCTGACCCGCTTGGCTACAACCCCCATCACTAATGTCTCTCAGGGCGCCAGCATCGTCCCCAGTTTTGTGGCGACGCCCCGGGAATAGGGTAAATCATTTCAGGCAGTCGGCGTTGCTTGATAATGCGGGTCTTGGCGACGCACATAATCCAGCAGAGCGCGGCTGTCCTTTTCCGCGACCTCGATCCGGTCATAGTCCACTGCGCAACCGAGCAGGCAGGTCATGAGCAGGGCGTCGCCCTCGCGCATCCCACCCGGCAACAGGCCCGTGAAGAAAAATCCAACTTGTTGCAGGGTTGCGGCGACTGCCGGCGTGTTCGGGTCGAGCAGGTTCAGGAAACAGAAAACCACCGGCGTCTTGTTCAAACGCAGGCCAAACAGGCGCTCCTTGATCTGAGCCAGTAGATCATGCCCTGCAACGCGCACCGACAATTGCGCCAGATTGCGCTCCCGCTCGACGACGATCTCCAGTTGACTCGCTGCCTCTGGCAATGGAGCGACGGTAGTATCCAATTCGGCGGGCAACTCGCAGCGTTCGTAAATATCGGCGATGAAATCACGGTGCGCTTCGGGAACATACAGGGTAACCGGCGCCCGTTCCGCCAAAGTCTGAAACACGAGCAACGTGGAAATTCGCTGGGGAACCTGATCGGTGATACCCGTGAATTCCACCGTTTCCGGGCTGCGCGCCGGTAATAATCCAACCGCCACGCCCAGGCCCTGCCGCTTCACCCGTTGCGAAGCCGTATGCGCAGTGGTGAAGTTGACATAGATGCCCGCCAGCCCCAGTTGTTCAACCGCCGCTTGCAAGGCCGCCATACCGACCTTTTCCGCCAGGCCATGACCGCGCGCTTCCTGTCGGGTCGCCGCCAGCCCGAGTTCCGCCAGGGTCGGCATCTCTGGAGAACGTAGCAGGGCAATGTGTGAAGCAACCATGCCGTTGCCCAGGACGGCGACGAAGGAATGGAGTTGCCCTTCAGCCTGTAAGCGGCGCAGGCGGTCCGGATAGTAGGGCACATCGGACATATAGGTGTAGCGGTAGGCGTCGTAGATCAGCCGCGAAACCTCCACAGCTTCCTGGGGTTGCATAGGCCGCACTTGCAACGCTGCGAAATCCTCGGCGGTCGGCAGTCGGGTCGCCTGGCGGAAATCCGGCTGCTCTTCCGGTGGTTGCCAGGAACCCCGCAGGCGTTTTAGCAAGCGAATCTCCTTGCCGCGCCCACCCAGGTTGCGCGCCTGGAAAACGTCGACCAGACGCGCCGCCAGATAACGTCCTAAACCGGCTGGCGCCTCCAGGGTAGTGGGATCAACCCCGGTAAAATCGGGTAGTAATTCTGGATCAAAGGGACGGCCCCGGTCGCGGAAGACGATCTCTAAATGCTCTGGCTCCTGTAGACACTCGACAGTGAAACTCACCGCTTCGCCCGCCGCGTAAGCATGTTGCAGAATATTCATGCTGAGTTCTTCGGCGACGATTTCCAGATGCGTCAATTCTGGTTCCTGGAAATCCATAGCGATGGCGCAGCTCTTGATAAACGCCTGCACCACAGGTACAGCGTTCAGCGCATTGGGCGCTGACAAGTGGAAGCGATTGCTAGGCCAATCAGATTCTTTGGACATACAGAGCGGCTCCGTTGAAACTTGTCATGATGAGGCGAGTTCCCTTGTCAAGTGACAAGAATCCTATTACCTGCTTAAAACTCGACTTTGTCGTAAATCTCCGCCAGCGCCAGATCGCAGTCGATAGAGCAGAGTTTGAGCGTACTTTCGAGACCACGGCTCTCCGTGAACAACCATTGCTGATCCGGTTGCCGCCGGTAAGACTCAATATGCGGACGATCCTGGGCAATCAGCACATATTCGGCCAGCGACTCCAGATTGCGGTAATGTTCGAACTTGCGGCCCCGGTCATAAGCTTCAGTCGAGTCTGACGATACCTCAACGATTAAGGTCGGATTCAGCAGGGTGTCAAAGTGGCTATCATCAAATTGCGCCTTACCGCAGACCACGATTATATCGGGATAGGTGTACAGGCCCGTTGGACTGACTTTGACCCGCATATCATTTGCGAAGAGCTTGCAGGGGCGTTTTTTAAGCTGATTGCCGAGTTCGATAACTGTATTAATAACAATCAGATTATGCGCTTGGCTTGCGCCGCTCATCGCGAACATTTCACCATCAAAATATTCGCTTTTGAATTCGGCGCTGCGCTCGATAGCCAGATAATCTTCCGGCGTCAAATGAGGCTTCGGTTGCATGGACATGACAATAGCTCCAATAGCGATAGGTCTGAAATGATTTTGCCACAACCGAACACAGCTTGTGCGCTAACTTTGGTCAGCGATCACCTGCAGTCCCTTGAAAATTAAATCCGGCTCCCAGCGATATTCAGCTTGCAAACAGGGCATCACGGCCTGCGCATCGCCGCCGGTCAACAGACGCATGCCCGGACCGTGATCGGCGATCATCCGCCCGGTAATCCCGTCAATCGCCGAAGCGACCGTATACAGCGCCCCACCCCAGACGCCATCGCGGGTGCTCTGCCCGAACAGCCGCGCCTCGCCGGATTCGGGAGGAATCTGCCGTGTTTCCCGGTACAGCGCTTCGCGCATCAAACGCATTCCTGGCATGATGACCCCGCCCAAATGCTGGCCATCGATCGTCAGGGCGTCAATGGTCACTGCTGTCCCGCAATCCACGACATAGCAGCCCTGGCCGGTCAGGGCATGGGCGGCGATCATGGCCACCCAGCGATCCGCGCCCATTCGTTCCGGTTCAGCGTAGGAATTGCGAATACCGCAGGCCGCCGCCGTCGAAGTCACAAATTCGGCTTCAGTATCCCAGACTTGCCGAATCCAGCGCGTCAACGCTGCACGTACTTCAGGACCCGCCACGCTGACAATAAGCACCCGTGTCGGTCGCGCCAGACCCAGCCATTGGTCTTCGAGCAAATCCACCCAGCTTGCCTCAACGTGGTTAGCCTGGCCACGTTGCTGGAAGACGCCCGCTTCACAAAGAGTCCATTTGATCCGGCTATTGCCGACATCCGCCAACAAGATCACGCTTCGACCCTCAAACTGATCTCGCCGCCGATATAAGGTTTGATCTCCCCATCTGCGGTTTCCAGCAATAATGCTCCGGTCGCATCCACGCCGCGAGCGATGCCGACCACAGTCGCATTCGGCAAATGCAGGGAAACCCGGCGTCCCTTGACTTGATCAAAGCGCGCCCACTCTGCCGCTAAATCCGCGAATCCACCTTGTGCGAAGTGCAGGAAGGTTTCCAGCAACTCGCTGATCAGGCGGGCTACCAGCGAGTTACGGGCAATGGACTCACCAACTAGGATTTCCTGCAAATCTACCCAGGGTTGATCAATGATGGCGGCTTCCTGGCGCGGTAACGATACGTTGACCCCGATACCCGCCACCACATAAAAATCGCCGGATGCGCCGCCGGACTCCAGCAAAATGCCGCCCAGCTTACGCTCGCGCCACCAGACGTCATTGGGCCATTTCAGCCCGACTTCAGCGACGCCCGCGTTTTGCAGGGCGCGGGCAACAGCAATGCCAGTCGCCAGACTCAAACCGCTCAGCGCCGCCGGATGAAGCGCAAACCGCCAGAGTAGCGAACAGGCCAGACTAGCGCCAAAGGGCGTTAACCAACTACGTCCCTGCCGACCCCGGCCCGCCGTTTGCTGTTCAGCCAGACACACAACGCCGCTCGGCCATTCCGCCTGCGCGCCAGCCATTAAATAGCGGTTGGTCGAGTCCAGGATCGGATGCACTTCCAGCCGATGCAACGCAGCGCGGGCGGCTTCCGTTAATTCGGCCAGAATGCAATCCCGATCCAACAGATCCATAACTTGTTTCTGCAAAGCAGACAATTAGAATAACTGACCCCACGGAACGACCGAGAAAAAGCTCAACCAGGATATGATGAGCAGGACGATAATGACGACCAGCGGGAAGTTCTGGAAGGTAAACATCAGGATTCTCCTTACGGTTTATGTAAAAAATAAGTGAAAATTCTCAATCATCCAGAGATTGATCGTTATTCTGCCGGCGGGAATACCGGGGAATGCGTGGATCATCGTCGTCCATCAGGATGCGATGAGCCGGTCCCTCCAGGTCGTCAAACTGCCCGGTGCGCACGGCCCAGAGAAAAGCCCACAGCGCCACGCCAATCACTCCTAAAGCCATCGGTATTAAAAATAACAGGATTCGCATCAGGCGCGCACCTCTCTCTCAATTTTGGCGGAGTCGCAGGGCATTAACGACCACCAGCAACGAACTGAACGACATGCCAATGGCCGACATCCAGGGCGTGAGCCAACCACCCGCCGCCAGCGGCAACGCCACCAGATTGTAACCGATCGCCCAGGCAAAATTCTCGCGCATGATAAACAATGTGCGTCGAGCCTTATCGACTGCTCGCACCAGATGTTCCAACCGCTCTGACAAGAGAATCATGTCCGCCGTGGCGTGAGCCAGTTGCGTTCCCCCACCCATCGCCAGTGAAACTTGCGCCGCCGCCAACACGGGCGCATCGTTGACGCCGTCGCCGACCATCGCCACAACCGCGCCTTGCCCTTGCAATTCCCGCAACCGGTTCAGTTTATTCTGCGGTGAAAGCCCCCCATGCGCTGAAACAATAGCCACTTCCCGAGCGACGCGCGCCACGGTATCGGACTGGTCGCCGCTCAACAATTCCACAGTTAGACCACGATTCTGCAAGGCTGCCACAGTTTCCGCTGCACCCGGACGTAGCGCATCGGTCAACTGGAACCAGGCCAACAGGCCGGTTTCATCGCCCAGCGCGATCCAGGTGCTGGCTGCGTCATCCATTGCTTTTCCCCGTTTGCTGGCGCTCAACCGCTCTCTTACCAGCGGGTGAGGGGAGTCAGAATTCAGCGCCGCTACAAATTCAGGCTGACCCACCCGGTAACAGCGTCCTTCAATCCAGCCTTCCACGCCGCTGCCTGGCGTATTGCGCAATTCCACCGCTTCGGGAATGACCGAACGTAACTGTTCAGTCCCCCCCTTTGGTAAAGGGGGGTGAAGGGGGATTTTGGCCCCGTCGCCCGTGCGGAATCCCCCCTGGCCCCCCTTTTTCAAAGGGGGGAGGTGACCGCTTACGACCGAACCAGCGGCTTCCGCCAAGGCGCGACCTGCTGGATGTTCCGAACCTCGTTCCAGCGCCGCCGCCAGCGCCAGGCAGCGGTCTGGCTCCAAACCGTTCACCGACTCTATGGCGACCACCTGCGGTCGGCCATAGGTCAAGGTGCCCGTCTTATCGAAAATAACCTGCGTCACCCGCGCTAGGGTTTCCAAAGCATGTCCTCGGGTGGTCAGCACTCCCAATCGGGTCAATGCGCCGGTCGCGGCAACCATCGCGGTCGGCGTGGCCAGCGACAGCGCGCAGGGACAAGTCACCACCAGCACCGACAGAGTAATGCGGAAAGCGGTATCGAAATCACTCAGCCACCACCAGATGGAAAACACGCCGGCGGCCACGATCAGCAATGCGGCGATAAACCAGCCAGCAATTCGGTCAGCCAGCAAGGCCAAGCGCGGTTTTTCCCCCTGAGCGCGATCCAGCAACCGGACAATCGCCGATAGCACCGTTTCCGCGCCAACTTTCTCAATCCGCATCACCAGCGGACTTTCCACATTCACCGAACCGCCAATCAGCGCTTCGCCCGCCTGCCGAGGCAAGGGCAGGCTTTCTCCACTGAGCAAGGATTCATCAACGCGGCTGACACCCTCTTCCGCCCGACCATCAGCGGGAATCGTCTCGCCCGGACGCACCAACACCCGGTCGCCAACCGCCAGTTCCGCAACGGGAACGATTTCTTCTCTACCCGCGCTATCCAATCGCGTCGCAGTTGCCGGCAGCATCCGCACCAGCGCCTCGGAGACTTGTCCAGCCCGATGACGGGCGCTCATTTCCAGAAATCGACCTGTCAGCAGAAAAAACACAAACATGGTCACCGAGTCGTAGTAGATCTCGCCATCGCCTTGCGCGGTATGCCAGATACTGGCGGTAAAGGCGGCCAGAACGGCTAATGCTACCGGAACATCCATGCCCAATTGCCGGCGACGCAGATCACGCCAGGCGGTCGTGAAAAAGGGTTGCGCTGAATAGGCGACGACCGGCACGGTCAGGATCAGGCACACCCAGCGCAGGAACTGACGAATCCATTCCTCCATGCCCTGGTATTCACCCACATACAGACCGACGGCCAGCATCATCACCTGCATGGCGAATAGTCCGGCCACGGCCAGACGCCGCAAGGCGATCCCACGTTCGCGCTTTTGCAGAACTTCCTGGCGACCGGGATCGAAGGGATGGGCGATATAGCCAATGGCAGCGATGGCGGCGAGAATCTCGCTGAGTTTGATTTGCCGTTCATCCCAGCGCACCCGCGCCCGGTGGGTGGAATAATTGACCCGGAATTCCAAGACACCGGGCAGCGCGTTCACATGCCGCTCATTCAGCCAGACACAGGCAGCGCAAACGATGCCTTCCAGGATCAGGGCCGCCTCACGAACCTGTTCGCTTTCGACCCGAACAAAGCTCTTTTGCAAATCGGCTCGGTCGTAGAGTTCCAGACCGCGCAACTGCTCGGGAATCAGGTCCTCCGCCCGCTGGGAACGCGTGGTGCGATGCCGGTAGAAATCAGTCAATCCAGCAGCGACAATCGCTTCGGCCACAGCTTGGCAACCGTGACAGCACATCGGCTGGCGTTGACCGTCAATCGCCACCACGTAATGCGCGCCCGGCGGAACCGGCAGACCGCAATGAAAACATTCGACTGTGGAATCAGCGGCGGGTGGAGCGGTCGGCGGTTCAGCCGTGACAGACATGGATTATTGCGCCGACGAGTGCGCCAGGACCGACGTGTTAGCCTGGATCTCGTGCAATTCCTCGCCTTTACGGATACTTAACGCCAGATTCCAGCGCCCGGCGGCAGGCAGGGTCACTTTCGATTCATAGATGCCCGGCGCGGTTTCCTGGAGGGTAAAATCGACATCCAGCGCTTTCGTGGCGGGCCGGAGAAATTGACCGGCCACGTTCGCGCCGGTCACTGGCTCCTCTTCACGAGTATGCACTGCGACCCGGAACAATGCCGGTTCATCAACAACAGGTCGGCCCAGCCAGCCTTTTTGCACCTGCCAACCCCGCTGCCGCTGCCGCTCCACCTGCTGTAGATACTGGTTATACAGCGATTCCTTCTTGTGAAAATCGTGCGAAACCACCCCAGGAAAGACCGAGGTGACCGCGCGTTGGCTGTCGGCTTTAGGCAACAGCCGATCCCAGAGAGAGGCGGTCAATCCCCGCTCGGCGACCGCGATGAATACTGCGCCCGAGACCACCACGAATACGAAGAAGCCGCCAATCACCGCCGGCCCCCAGTGCAAACTCCGACCACGGGCGCGGGCGCTCAACACCATGCCACAGCCCAGCGACGCCAGCAGGTAAATCGCCACATGAATAGCGAAGATATCTCCGCCCGGCCAGCGCACAATGGCATAGGGCGCATACAGACCCAGCGTCATTAAAGCGACGGTCATCGCCGCCTGCTGGGCGCTCATGCGGGTAAAGCGCACCAGAAGCAGATTGACGAGAACAATCAGCCCGGCGCCCAGCGCCAGGCCAAGCAACAGCGGGTTCATCCCCGACTTTCCGGGATGTAGAACGGCGCTTGCTGACGGATCGGTTCGACCGATGCGCCGTCCAGGGCTTCAATAATAAAAGTGATTTTGTCGCCAGACGCATTACTGAGCCGGGATGGCGGAATCTGCACCCGCGCCAGTAGCTTGATGCGTTCCTGTGGGGCCAGCTCCAATTCCTCCATACCGCTCATGTCCAGGGTTGCGCCAGGCAGGCCCTCAATCCGAATACCGACCTTCATCGGTTCAGTCAGCTTGTTATTCAGCTTGATCTCGTAGGCATTGCGAATCCCGCCATCCGAAAGCTGGGTATACAACGGTTGGCGAATCTGCTCCACCGTCCCGGTATAGGGTGAACGGGTAAGAACGCTCCACGCTAGCGTTGCTGTCGCCGCGGTCAAGATCACCCCATAACCAACGGTTTTCGGTCGCAGGAGCCGGGTCTTGCCGCCGTTCAGGGCGTTTTCCGAAGTGTAATTGATCAAATCTTGTTCGCAGGAATCAATGCACAGCGCACAGGAAATACATTGGTATTGCAAGCCGTCGCGAATGTCGATTCCCATCGGACAGACCAGGACGCAGTGCCCGCAGTCAATGCATTCACCAACGCCTTGCGCGCTGCGTTCCTCGGGGGTTCTAAAACCGCGACGCTGCTTGGCTCGACCATTCGGCCCTTCGCCCCGTTTCTGGTCGTAGGAAATGATCAGGGTGTCATGATCAAACATGGCGCTTTGGAAACGGGCATAAGGGCACATGTAGATGCACACCTGTTCACGCGCCAGACCGGCCATAACAAAAGTCGTCACGGTCAGGAAGATCGTGGTGAAATAGGCGGCGTAGGCGGCCTGGCCGGTGAAGAACTCGACCACCAGGGTTGGAGCGTCGACCCAGTACATGGTAAAGCTTAGACCGCTCCAGAAGGCGACCAGCAGCCATAGGGCATAGGTTCCGCCCTTCTTGATCAGCTTATCGCGGTTGCTCCAGGGCTTGCGATCCAGACGCATACGCGCCGGTCGTTCACCCTGCACCCAGTGTTCAATCATCATGAACAGATCGGTCCATAAGGTCTGGAAACAGAAATAACCGCACCACACGCGACCCGCCAGTCCGGTGACGAAGAACAGCAGAATGGCGAAGATAATCAGGACTCCGGCCAGCCAGAAGATGTCCTGCACCTGAATGGTCAGGCCGAAGATGTAGAAATGTCGACCGGGTAAATCGTACAACACCGCCTGATCCGGGGCGTTGGGCCGATCCCAGCGCAGCCAGGGCAACAGGAAGTAGATGGTCATCGCCAAGGTCAGAATGCCGGTCTTGAGATTACGGAACGGCCCCTTGACTGAGCGTGGATGAATATGAATGCGCTTTTGATAAAGCTGAATAGCCTCTTCGGACATATTCCACCTGCCTGCGATTAAAAATAATGTTGATATTGACCTTAACAAACGCCAATTGTCCTTGCGATCCATCAACCATGAGGGGGGATCAGACCACTCTTTCTTTTAAGGTTGAAAAATAGAATCAAAAGGTTACAACAAAATTTTGTGCAAAGCAACAAAATTAACGATATGGAATCCGGGTCAGGTTTTGGCGTTGCCAAAGTGGCGCGTTTTTATTTTGTCTGGGGGTGGCTAAAGGGTGCGTTCTTCTTTCTCTATTTCCGCGGTCAACGCATCCTGAACCCCCGCATAGTGGCGTTCTACCTCTTGCAGCAGCGCGGGAACCTCTTCCAGGCACCGGTCCCGACCCCGTTGCTCTAGCTCCTTGCACAAGGCCGCTAATTGCGTTGCTCCTAGGTTGGCGCTGCCCGACTTGAAACTATGCGCCGCTTGGCGCAGCGCCTCGCCATCATCGGCGGCGACCGCCTCCCGCAACCGTTGAAGCAAGGCCGGCGAGCTATCGAAGTACATACTGATAATCTTGCTCAACAAGCTAGGCTGGCCGGGTTGTTGCAATGCGCGGATTTCGGCCAGGGCGCGCTCGTCCAACAGCGAATCAGCCGGAGAAAGCAGCGACGCAGGAGGCGGAGTTGCCGACAGGGCCGCCACGGCGTCACTCGTCGCGGAATCCGCAACCCGCGACTGAAGCGGGACGGCGGCGGGCAACCAGCG
>JAGRHQ010000005.1 GCA_020444905.1 Candidatus Competibacteraceae bacterium | reverse complement strand
TGTAGTAGCGAATGTCGTGCGATACATCCTCGCCCACCCAATCGGGTCGGGTGAAAGGTTCGTCAGGTCGGCTCAGTTCGACTTCCGCCACGATTAAACCGGCATTGTCGCCGGCAAACTCATCGATTTCCCACAGGTGGTCGCCAAAATGCAGATAATGACGGGTCTTTTCCAATAGAGGTTTCTCGCACAGGGTATCGAGAATTTCCTCAGCCTCGGTCAGAGGAATGGAATATTCGTACTCACTGCGCTGGATGCCTAAAGTCCCGCTTTTGAGATTCAGGAAGCCCTGGTCGCCGGCTACCCGCACCCGCACCGAGCAACGGGCGTCGCTGGTCAGATAACCCTGCCGCATCCGCACCGAACGCTCGACCTGTTGACGCCAACAGTCGTCGCGGATCAGAAACTTGTGTTCAATCTCAGTGGCCATTCATTGTTCCGGTAATCGTGCAGGCCGTTCAATGGGAAGAGACCGGCTGCGCAGCCCGCTGCCGCCGGCGCTTGGTCGCAGTCAGGTTGAGCGCTTCAACCGCGACTGAAAAAGCGATGGCAAAGTAGAGATAGCCTTTGGGAATGTGGAAGCCCATACCATCCGCCACCAGCGCCGTGCCCACCAGGATCAGGAAACTCAGCGCCAGCATTTTCACTGAAACATGGGTGTTGATAAATAGGCTCAGCGGTTCAGCAGCGAACATCATGATGCCGACCGCGATGATGATGGCGGCGGCCATGACGCCAAGATGCTGAGCCATGCCCACGGCGGTGATCACGCTGTCCAGTGAGAACACGATATCCAGGATCATGATCTGCACGATGACCGCCATGAAGCCGGCGGCTTTAGCCTCGCGCATTTCCTCCTCCACTCCATCTACCGTAGCGTGAATTTCGGTGGAACCCTTAGCCAGCAGGAACAGCCCGCCGCCGAGCAGAATCAGATCGCGAATCGAGACCGGATGCTCGAACACGCTGAACAGGGGCGCGGTAGCCTTGGCCAACCAGAACACGCTGGCTAATAACATCAGACGGGTAATGACCGCCAACGCTAATCCGCTCCGCCGCGCCGCGCGTTGCTGGTGTTCCGGCAGCTTGTTGGACAGAATAGCGATGAACAGCAAGTTATCGATGCCTAGCACGATTTCCAGCGCAGTTAGTGTTACCAGACTGGCCCAGACCTGGGGGTCAAGCAAAAAGTCCATGGAATGGTTCTCCAGGAGAGGAAAATTTGAGGGCGTTCGCTGGCCGGGGTTGCCTGCCACCTGAAATTTGAGGCGCTGATGAATGCAGCTTTAATTTGCAGATTGCTTGGCTCTTTTAAGTAACATATTGACGTAATGTACTGGAATAGCATAAGTAATGCCGCTGGGTTTTTCCAGGATGGATTCCTTGCTCTCCTGAACGAACACCTTATTGATAACCCCAATGACCTGGCCGGTATCCGGCTCATATAGCGGGCTGCCGCTGTTGCCAGGATAAGCTGTCGCATCGAGTTGCAACACATCATAAGGCTCGTTCTTCAAGCGCCGGATCGTGATTGCGTCCAGATTCCCGGCGGACGGCGCGGGGATAGCCACCGGACTGATCGCGGAAATGATGCCTTGGTGAGTGACTGGAAACAGTCCCAGCACTACGCCGATCGGGAATCCGGTGAAAGCGATAGCCTGTCCTTCGCGAGGACGCCGCGTTTCACCGAGGCGCATGGCTGGAAGCGGCGCACCTTCAATTTCCAGCAGGGCTAGATCGTGTTCCGCGTCTGTCGCGATTTTCTTCGCCGGACGCGATTCGACCTTGGTTCCTTGGCCAATGAAGACCGCCAGAGCTTCCTTGTTCTGGGAATCAAGGAAGTCGGGTAAAGCGTGAGCGTTGGTGATGATATGTCGGCCGCGACCGACCACAAAGCCGGTCGCTTGAAACTTGGCCGGCGGTCGCCGGGCGGGTTGGACCGTGCCGATGGCGACAATACTGGGCTTGATCTTCTCCACGGTGTCAGCCAGGCTCGCCGACCAAACTGTCAGGGGCAGACCGGCCATGAACAGCGAACTAACCGCCAGCATACCCGCCAGGTGGCGCCGGAAAAATGGCGCATCACATAAGCGCATTTCACGCGCCTCCTGATTTAGAGATATTGCACGTCAGTAATTTCGTAAGTTTTTATACCGCCTGGCGTTTGCACATCAACAATATCGCCGGCGGATTTGCCGATCAGCGCCCGGGCGATCGGCGAGCTGAAGGAAATTTTACCCGCCTTGATGTCGGCTTCGTCCTCACCCACGATTTGATAGCATTTCTCTTCCTCGCTGTCTTCCTCGATCAGGCGCACGGTACAACCAAAAACCACCCGATCTGAAGGCGGCAAAGTGGTGACATCGATAATTTGTGCATTCGCCAGCTTCGATTCGATTTCGGCAATACGGCCTTCGGCAAAACTTTGCTGCTCTCTCGCAGCATGATATTCAGCGTTCTCCTTCAGGTCGCCATGCGCACGGGCTTCAGCAATGGCGGCGGTGATACGCGGCCGCGCCACCGTTTTCAATTCCTGCAATTCAGTACGTAGCCGAGCGGCGCCGGCGTCAGTCATGGGCACTCTATTCGTAGTGGTCATACGGGCAATTCCCGGTGGAGTTCCTGGAGACAGTTTACGCTCCCGTTATCAAGTTCGCGCAGGGCTTGACAGGTAGCCCGCGCCGCGGCGATCGTCGTGGTATAGCTCACCTTGTGCATTAACGCCTCACGACGGATGGAAAAGGAATCAGCAATGGCTTGCTTGCCTTCGGTGGTGTTGACGATCAGGTCGATCTGGTCATTCTTGATCAGGTCGACAACATGCGGTCGGCCTTCGCCGACCTTGTGAACGGTTTCGCAAGCCAAGCCCTGAGCGCGCAATGCGACGGCAGTGCCTTTGGTGGCCACCAGCGCGAAACCGAGCCGGTCTAGGTCGCGGGCAATCTCGACGGCCTTAGTCTTGTCAATATCGCGCACACTGATGAAGGCCCGGCCACCGCGCGGCAATTGGTCGCCCGCGCCCAGTTGCGCCTTGGCAAAGGCTTCGCCAAAGGTGCGCCCAACGCCCATCACCTCGCCGGTCGATTTCATTTCCGGTCCGAGCAACGGGTCAACGCCGGGGAATTTGACGAAAGGAAACACGGCTTCCTTGACAGAATAATAGTTGGGAATCACCTCGCCGGATACCCCCTGTTCCGCCAGCGTGCGCCCCACCATGCAGCGGGCGGCGATCTTGGCCAGCGGTCGGCCCGTGGCTTTCGAGACATAGGGAACGGTGCGCGAGGCGCGCGGGTTGACTTCCAGAACATAGATGGCGTCGCCCTGGATGGCGAACTGGGTGTTCATTAACCCGACCACGCCCAGTTTCATGGCCATCGCTCGCACTTGCTCGCGCAGCCGATTCTGGATGGTCGGGCCGAGGGAAAAAGGCGGCAGCGAGCAGGCGGAATCTCCGGAATGCACCCCGGCTTCCTCGATATGCTCCATGATGCCGCCAATGATCACCTCGCAACCGTCGCTGAGCGCATCGACATCCACCTCAACCGCGTCGCTGAGGAAGCGATCCAGCAACACCGGCGATTCGTTGGAAACCTGCACCGCTTCGGCCATGTAGCGGCGTAAATCGGCTTCCTCGTGGACGATTTCCATGGCCCGGCCACCAAGCACATAAGAGGGACGCACCACCAGGGGATAACCGATCTCGCGGGCCAGGCGCACGGCCTCCTCCGCTTCGCGGGCGGTGCGATTGGGCGGTTGCAACAAACCCAATTGGTCGATCATTTGTTGAAACCGCTCACGATCCTCCGCACGGTCGATAGCGTCTGGGCTGGTGCCAATGATCGGCACGCCATTGGCTTCCAGCGGCTTGGCCAGTTTGAGCGGCGTCTGGCCACCGTACTGGACGATAACGCCCCTGGGGCACTCCTTACGAACGATTTCCAGCACGTCTTCCAGTGTCAATGGCTCAAAGTACAACCGGTCCGAAGTATCGAAGTCGGTGGATACGGTTTCTGGATTGCAGTTGACCATAATAGTTTCGTAGCCATCTTCCCGCAACGCCAAAGCTGCGTGAACGCAGCAGTAGTCAAATTCGATGCCTTGGCCAATCCGGTTGGGACCGCCGCCCAGCACCATGATTTTTTCCCGGTCGCTCGGTTCCGCCTCACATTCTTCTTCGTAGGTCGAGTAGAGATAGGCGGTGCGGGTGGCGAATTCAGCGGCGCAGGAATCGACCCGTTTATAAACCGGGTGGACATCCAACTGCTCGCGCAAGCGCCGGACCGTCGTTTCATCAGCGCCAGACAGGGCCGCCAGGCGGCTGTCGGAAAAACCCTTGCGCTTGAGGAAGTACAACCGCTCGCGGTCATGCAGCGCCGTCAAACCCAGGGTGCGCACCTCGCCAGCCAGTTGTATCAATTCTTCAATCTGCGTCAGGAACCAGGGGTCAATGCGTGTCAGTTCGTACAACATCTCAACCGAATAGCCCAGCCGGAACGCTTCGGCTACATACCACAGCCGCTGGGCACCGGGAACACCCAGTTCCTGTTTAAGAATCTTGTGCGGATCAGCCGGGTTGCCGTCGAGAACTTCGTTGAAACCATCGACGCCAATTTCCAGTCCACGCAATGCTTTTTGCAACGATTCCTGGAAGGTGCGGCCAATCGCCATGACCTCGCCAACCGATTTCATCTGGGTGGTCAACCGAGGATCGGCCTGTGGGAATTTCTCGAAATTGAAGCGCGGCACCTTGGTCACGACATAATCGATGCTTGGCTCGAACGAAGCGGGGGTGCGGCCGCCGGTGATCTCATTTTGCAACTCGTCCAGGGTGTAACCCACCGCCAGTTTGGCCGCCACCTTGGCGATGGGGAAGCCGGTGGCCTTGGACGCCAGCGCCGAGGAACGGGAGACGCGCGGGTTCATTTCGATGATGACCATGCGTCCATTATCGGGGTTGATGGCGAACTGGACATTGGAGCCGCCGGTATCGACGCCGATCTTGCGCAGCACCGCCAGCGAGGCGTCGCGCATGATCTGATATTCCTTATCGGTGAGCGTTTGCGCCGGCGCAACGGTGATGGAATCGCCGGTATGCACGCCCATGGGATCGAAGTTTTCAATGGAGCAGACAATGATGCAGTTATCGGCGCGGTCGCGAACCACTTCCATCTCGAACTCTTTCCAGCCCAGCACCGATTCTTCCAGCAGCACCTCGCTGGTGGGCGACAGGTCCAGGCCGCGTTCGAGAATCTCGACCAGTTCCTCGCGGTTGTAGGCGATGCCGCCGCCGCTGCCGCCCAGAGTGAAAGACGGGCGGAGAATGGTCGGGAAACCGATTTCGTGATGCTGAGCCAGCGCCGCTTCCAGCGTATGCGCGACCACCGAGCGCGGGGTAGCCAAACCGATTTCATGCATGGCCTGGCGGAAGCGCTCGCGATCCTCAGCCATATCGATGGCGTCGGGAGAAGCGCCAATCATCTCGACGCCCTGTTGCTCCAACACCCCATGCCGGACCAGGTCCAGCGCGCAGTTCAACGCGGTCTGGCCGCCCATGGTCGGCAATAAAGCGTCAGGGCGCTCGCGGGCGATGACCTGGGCGACCGTTTGCCAATGAATCGGCTCGATATACACTGCATCGGCCATGTTCGGATCGGTCATGATCGTGGCGGGATTGGAGTTGACCAGGATCACCCGGTATCCTTCCTCCCGCAACGCCTTGCACGCCTGCGCGCCCGAATAGTCAAATTCGCAGGCTTGGCCGATCACGATGGGACCGGCGCCAATGATCAGGATACTGTGTAAATCGGTACGTTTAGGCATACTGCGCGACTTTTGTAGGTTGGGTTGAGGCGGTCAGCCCAACATGCGGTGGTGGAAATCCCCCCTAACCCCCCTTTGCTAAAGGGGGGAACCTATGGCCTGTCGGGTGGATCACCAAAGCGCAATCCATCATTGGATGTGCTGCTCAGGCATGGCTGCGTTTTTCCGCCATCAGGCCAATGAACCGGTCAAAGAGCGGCGCCACATCGTGCGGGCCGGGGCTGGCTTCCGGGTGGCCCTGGAAGCTGAAAGCGGGCCGGTCAACGCGGGCGATGCCTTGCAGCGAACCGTCGAACAGCGAACGATGGGTAGCGCGCAGGCAATCCGGCAAGGTGGCTTCATCGACCGCGAAACCGTGGTTCTGGCTGCTGATCATCACTCGGCGGCTATCGAGATCCAGAACGGGATGGTTACCGCCATGATGGCCAAATTTCATTTTCACTGTCCGCGCGCCGCTAGCTAGCCCCAACAATTGGTGACCGAGGCAAATCCCAAACAGGGGAACGCCAATGTCCAGCAGTTCGCGAATAGCGGTGATCGCGTAATCGCAGGGTTCAGGATCGCCAGGGCCGTTGGATAGAAAGACGCCATCAGGATTCAGGTCCATGATGGCTGAAGCAGGCATTTGCGCGGGAACAACGGTCAATCGGCAGCCCCGGTCGACCAACATCCGCAGAATGTTGCGCTTGACCCCGTAATCGCAGGCGACGACATGGCAGCGAGCATCGTTAACGGTGGGAAAGCTGTTGCTAGTGAGTTGCCAACGGCCTTCCCGCCAGGGATAGGGCGTGGCGACGCTGACCACTTTCGCTAAATCCATGCCTTTCAGACCGGGAAATTCGCGGGCCAGTTTCAGCGCTCGTTCGGCATCAATCGCGTCTCCGGCCATGATGCAGCCATTTTGCGCGCCCTTCTCGCGCAGTAACCGTGTCAGCCGGCGGGTGTCGATGCCCGCCAGGCCCACGATTCCACGTTCCCGCAAATAGCGGTCGAGCGGTTGTTGATTGCGCCAGTTACTGGCCACCCGCGGGTAATCGCGCACAATCAGGCCGCTGGCGTGAATCTCGGCGGCTTCTTCATCGCCGCGATTGGTTCCCACATTGCCGATGTGCGGGTAGGTCAGGGTGATGATTTGTCGGCAATAGGAAGGATCGGTCAGAATTTCCTGATAGCCGGTAATCGAGGTGTTGAACACCACCTCGCCCTGGGCGTGGCCATCGGCGCCAATGGATTCGCCCCGGAACAGGCTGCCGTCTTCCAGGGCCAGAATCGCAGATTTCCTCAAGGAGTGCCTCCCAAACAGACGCGCATAAGAAAGGAGCGGCGAAAACCACTCCCTGAATGTGGCGCGAAATCAACCGGGTTTTTGAACTAGTCGGCAGTTTATCAAATTAGCCCTGCTCGCTCTAGCCGTTTAGTCAGGAGCATCCCACGAGTTCCAGAACGCGCTGATTTTTTCGTTGGCGCGAATCTGGCAGTGTACTGCACTCATCGACAATTGCGGGTCCGGAAGTTTCGCAGGCCGAATTCCACGAGGAGACGTCGCCCGAGTGGTGGAGTCTTACAGAATTGCTTATAGAGAATCCTTACTTCCCTGGACAGCAAAGCTGCAGAAGCGATTTCATTGGTCTTGACCCCTTGACAAAATTACCCGATCAAGTTACTTGTTATTTAGGCAAAACGAACAGGGGAATTCCAGATATGATCGCGGATATGGGTTGTACCACCGAGTGTCAATACTGCTTTGTGCTGCGTCCCAACCGCTCATTGTCCTGGCGGCAGACGGTCATGGTTTTCGCAAGCTTCTGCATTATTACCCTGGCCCTCGTGCTACCTTTGGTGGCGATGGGTTTCTGGCTCGTATTGCCGTTTGCCGGTCTGGAACTGCTGGCGGTGGGAACCGGCTTTTATTTGGTGGCCCGCCACTGTCATGAGCGGGAAGTGATCTGTATTGCTGCCGATACAATTCGCATCGAGCGGGGCCGGCGGAAACCCGAACAGTCCCTGACGCTGACGCGGACTTGGGCGCGTGTCGTCCTCAAGGCTTGCCCCCGACAGTGGTATCCGAGTCGGTTGCTGATCCGCGTACATGGTCAAACAGTCGAGGTTGGTCGCTTCCTGGTCGAAGAGGAACGTCGGCAGCTTGCCGAGGACTTGAACCGTTGTCTCTGCGTTAATCCATAAATTTCATTGCATTTAAATGACGGGCCGGAATGCGATCCGGCAGGTCAAGGTGTTTTTTGGTATTTCATTTTTGCGTTACCAGTTCTACGACTTGGAGCGCGTTCAACCATCGGGAGAGGGGTATGGGAATGAATCGAATTGTAGCGGGGACCGCCGCCCTCGGGAGCGGATTAGCGAGTTGGAGCGGCAGCGCCTGCGCCGAGTTTGCGCTGAATATGCCACGAGGCGTAACTCCAGTCAGCCATGATGTTTACCATCTGCATATGACGATCTTCTGGATTTGCGTGGTGATTGGCATCGGGGTGTTTGGGGTGATGTTCTGGTCAATCTATCACCACCGCAAATCACGGGGCGCGGTGGCGGCCCAGTTCCATGAGAGTACGCTGATTGAGATACTCTGGACCATCATCCCGATGGCGATTCTGATCGTGATGGCGGTGCCGGCGACGGCCACTCTGGTGCGCATGTACGATACCCGCGATGCTGAACTGACGGTCAAGGTCACCGGCTATCAATGGCGCTGGCATTATGATTATCTCGATGAGGGAGTTGGATTTTTCAGTACCCTTTCTACACCTCAGGCGCAGATTCGCAATGCTGCGCCGAAAGGCGAGCATTATCTGCTGGAGGTGGATAATCCGTTAGTGGTGCCGGTGGGCAAGAAGGTTCGCATCCTGACGACTGCCGCCGATGTGATCCACTCCTGGTGGGTGCCCGATCTGGGCTGGAAGAAAGACGCCATTCCCGGCTTCATCAATGAAACCTGGACGCAGATCGAGGAACCGGGCGTTTATCGCGGCCAGTGCGCCGAACTGTGCGGACGGGACCATGGTTTTATGCCGATTGTCGTCAAGGCGGTTCCTGAAGCAGAATTTAAAGAATGGCTGACCCAGATGAAGGCGAAAGCCACTCCGCAAACCGCGCAGAATGAAAGTCATCCTGTTTCCCAACCTGCCCCCGTTTCTGGAGGTCAAGCGCTATGAGCACCGCAGCACCGACCCACGATCATGGTCATGACCATGAGCATCACGGCCCCGCGCCGGGTTTAAGCCGCTGGATTTTTACCACCAATCACAAGGACATCGGCACACTCTACCTGCTGTTTTCTCTGCTGATGTTCTTTGTCGGCGGAGCGATGGCCCTGGTCATCCGCGCCGAGCTGTTTCAACCGGGTCTGCAAATCGTCGATCCGCATTTCTTCAACCAGATGACCACCATGCATGCGTTGGTGATGATCTTCGGCGCAGTGATGCCGGCCTTCGTCGGTCTGGCGAACTGGCTGATTCCGATGATGATCGGCGCGCCGGACATGGCTCTGCCACGGATGAACAACTGGTCGTTCTGGATCATGCCCTTTGCGTTTACCCTGTTGCTGTCCACGCTGTTTACCGCAGGCGGCGGTCCTGCTGGCGGTTGGACGCTGTACCCGCCGCTGGTGTTGCAGACCGGCGAGGCGTTCCCGTTCGTGATCCTGGCCGTGCATATGATGGGCGCCTCGTCGATCATGGGCGCGATCAACATCGTCGCCACGATTCTTAATCTGCGCGCGCCGACCATGACCCTGATGAAGATGCCGTTGTTCGTGTGGACCTGGCTGATCACGGCCTTCCTGTTGATCGCGGTGATGCCGGTATTGGCGGGCGCAGTGACCATGTTGCTGACTGATAAGTATTTCGGCACCAGTTTCTTTAATGCTGCCGGTGGCGGCGATCCGGTCATGTTCCAGCACATTTTCTGGTTCTTTGGCCATCCCGAGGTGTACATCATGATCCTGCCGGCATTCGGCGTCGTCTCGATGATCATCCCGACCTTCGCCCGCAAGCCCCTGTTTGGCTATGCATCGATGGTCTACGCTACCGCTTCCATTGCCTTCCTGTCATTCATCGTCTGGGCGCACCACATGTTCACGGTTGGCATGCCGCTGGCTGGCGAACTGTTCTTCATGTACGCCACCATGCTGATCGCAGTGCCGACCGGGGTGAAGGTGTTCAACTGGGTCTCGACCATGTGGCGGGGTTCCATGACCTTCGAGACGCCGATGCTGTTTGCCATTGCCTTTGTCGTCCTGTTCACTATTGGTGGCTTTTCCGGCCTGATGCTGGCCATCGCGCCAGCGGACTTCCAATATCAGGATACCTACTTCGTAGTGGCGCATTTCCACTATGTGCTGGTGCCGGGCGCCGTATTCTCAATCATGGCCGCCGCCTATTACTGGCTGCCCAAGTGGACCGGCCATATGTATAACGAGAAGCTGGGTCAGTGGCATTTCTGGCTGTCAGTGATTGGAGTAAACGTGTTGTTCTTCCCACAGCACTTCCTGGGGTTGGCCGGCATGCCACGCCGCATTCCTGACTATGCCTTGCAGTTCACCGAGTTCAACATGATCTCCACGGTCGGCGCGTTCATCTTTGGCCTTTCGCAACTTCTGTTTGCCTACAACGTCATCCAGACGATTCGTGGCGGGGCCAAGGCGACCGATCAGGTCTGGGAAGGCGCGAAAGGATTGGAATGGACGTTGAGTTCGCCGCCGCCGTATCATACTTTCCAGACCGCGCCGCGGGTGGATTGATGTGATTCGGTAATTGTGCTCTCCCCTCACCCGCTTGCGGGAGAGGAGGTAGAGGAGAGGGAGCCGAAAGTTAATGACTATGTAAAGCGAAAGCGCGCATCATCGAGGAGAATCAGGTATGGCGAATGAAGGCTATCATGAGCCGATCAACGAACTGTCCGACGGCACGCGGGATATGCATCGGGCGATTATTTCGTTGATGGAAGAGTTGGAGGCAGTGGACTGGTACAACCAGCGGGTGGATGCCTGCAAGAATCCCGAACTCAAGGCGATTCTGGCCCACAACCGCGATGAGGAGAAGGAACACGCCGCGATGGTGTTGGAGTGGATTCGTCGCCAGGATCCTGCTTTTGATCATGAGTTACGGGACTATCTTTTCACTGAGAAACCCATCGCTCATGGATAGGACCAAAACCGGGATGGATACCTCGAAAAATTCTGATCCCGCGCTGGCGGCGCGTAACCGCCGCACGGCTTTATTTCTGGGCGCGCTGGCGCTGGCGTTTTACATCGGCATCATTGTAATCATGGGTCTGCAATGAACAAGACTGTTGAAGACACTCCAAATTCTGATCCAGCATCTCCGGATACAGACCGTCTGCGGCAAGCTAATCGCCGGCTGGTGCGGCGTATGCTGTTCATTACCGTTGCGATGTTCGGTTTTGGATTTGCGATGGTCCCGATCTACGATGTGCTTTGCCAGGTCACCGGGCTGAATGGTAAAACCGGTGGCCGTGTGGTAGCGACGGAGCCGATGAAAATCGACGAATCGCGCACGGTAACGGTTGAATTCGTGGCGAATCTGAATGTGACCGCGCCGTGGGAATTTTCCCCGCAGGTGGATCGCATGACGGTTCATCCCGGCCAGTTTTACCAGACCCATTTTCACGCCCGCAACTTGACCAATCAACCGCTGGTTGCGCAGGCGATTCCCAGCGTTTCGCCAGGTCTGGCGGCCACGCATTTCCAGAAAATCGAGTGCTTCTGCTTCAGCCGCCAACAATTTCAGGCTGGGGAAAGTAAGGAGATGCCCGTCACGTTCCGGATTGATCCGGATTTGCCGCCGGATGTGCGCACGGTGACCTTGTCATATACTTTCTTTAGACTGGATGAGTTGAGCGGTTCCTAGTTCTGAACCTTTCTCATTCACCGGATTGATCAACAATCACCAAGGGGGATTTTTCATGGCGACGCATGCACACGCGCCGGCTTCCGATATCTATTATGTGCCGAATCAAAGCCACTGGCCGATTATTGCTTCGATCAGCCTGTTCACGATGATGTTCGGTGGAGCCACGCTATTGAATGGTGGCAGCAGCACTTTGCTGTTCGTTGGCATCGCGATGATCCTGACCACCATGTTCGGCTGGTTTGGCACGGTAGTGATGGAAAGCGAACGCGGATTTTATAACGAACAGATGGATCGCTCCTTCCGCTGGGGTATGGGCTGGTTCATCTTCTCGGAAGTGATGTTCTTCGCCGCGTTTTTTGGCGCGCTGTTCTATGCGCGGCATTACTCAGTGCCCTGGCTGGGCGGCGAAACCGAACATGGTGTTCTCACCCAAAGCCTGATCTGGTCTGGTTACGAAGCGGCCTGGCCGACCAATGGGCCGGACAAAATCGGGGGGTTCTTCGCCCCTATGTCTGCTTGGGGTCTGCCAGCGATCAATACCCTGATCCTGCTCAGCAGCGGCGCGACCATTACCTGGGCACACTGGGGTCTGGTGGAAGGCAATCGCGGCAAGCTGATCAAGGGGCTTGCGGCGACGGTCGGGCTGGGTTTCCTGTTCCTGTTTTTGCAGGCTGAAGAGTATATCCATGCCTACCACGAGCTGAACCTGACGCTGGGCAGCGGCATTTATGGTTCCACCTTCTTCATGTTGACCGGATTTCACGGTCTCCATGTCACGATTGGCGCGATTATCCTGACCGTGATCCTGTTCCGCAGCATCGCCGGACACTTCACCCCGCACAAACATTTTGCCTTTGAAGCAGCGGCTTGGTACTGGCACTTTGTGGATGTGGTCTGGTTGGGCCTGTTTATCTTCGTTTACTGGATGTGAGCCGCAGGAGCCGGTTCATGTTGAAACACACCGTGCGGCTTAATCAATCCGGTAGCGTAAGCGATCATCAGCAGGATGAACAAGCCGATTGACAAAGCGATGCGCACGGTAAGCGCTTTGACGGTACGGGGGCTACGCCCCCGGTCGCTAATCAGGAAAAACAGCCCGGAACCCAGACTGGCGAGGATCAGGAGCAGCATGACAACGACGATGATTTTGATCAGCATAAATGGATTCCGGGAGTTAGGGGCAAGGACGACAGCGGGAAGTATAACTGAAACAATCCGGCGCTGAACGGAACCGACGCCAAGCTCATGGACAGCGAGACAGCCGCGGCGCGAAGCAGTCCCCGGAAATTTCGTCCAGGCTGGCCAGCAACCCTTACCGTCCTGTTACTGCTGCCGGTGTTGTTGTCACTCGGCTTCTGGCAACTCAACCGGGCGTGGCAGAAAGCGGATTTGCAAGCAGCTTTCGCCGAGCAATCCCGACAAGCGCCTGTATCCCTGGATCATCTCAATCCTGCCGACTCCAGTCATTATTATCGTCAGGTGACCGCGACCGGCCGCTATGACGATGCGCGGCAATTGCTGCTGGATAACCAGTTGCGCGAGGGTCAGCCCGGCTACCAGGTGTTTACGCCGTTCAAACTGGCGGATGGCGAGGCGATAAACTGGTCAACCGGGGCTGGGTCCCGCTGGGCGAATCACGTCAGGTTCTACCGGACATTGCAGTGACTGCCGAACCAGTCACCGTAAAAGGCCGCATCGCGCAACCCGCCAATCCCGGCATCCGTCTGGGTGAACCGGGCGGCGCTGACCGGAACTGGCCTCGCGTCATTCAATACGTCGACTACCCGCCACTTTCGACTATCCTCGGTTATCCTCTGAAACCCGTCATCATTTTGCTTGACCCGCAAGCTGATCAAGGTTACTGGCGCGACTGGCAGCCAAATTTTGGCGGTATTGGTCCCGAACGCCATCAAGGCTATGCAGTGCAATGGTTCGCTTTGTTGGCGGCGCTGGTTATTTTGTACATCGCCGCGGGTATTCGTCGAGAACCTCCTTCTGAAGTAAAATGATTTTTTTATGGGTTCCAACAAGCAGGATGCTTGTTCTCCTTGTCATTGACAAACACATTAATACTTATGAGCGCGTCGACTTTTCCCCTCAAATTATCGGCTATTCCCCCGCTTTGGCGGCAACGATTAATTTTGTTATTCGTCATTGCCTGCTTCGTACTACCCCTGACCGTAGCCTGGTGGCTGCTGGCGGATAACTGGCGGCCCAGTGGCTCCGTCCAACATGGCGAATTGCTGAATCCTGCTCAACCTCTGCCCAATCTGCGCTTTACGCCTGTTGACGGGCGCTCATTGGATGAAGCGGCGTTGCGTAATCACTGGCTCATGGTCTATGTGGGTGGGGCGACGAATTGCGACGAGCAGTGCCGCACGGCTTTATATGACATGCGGCAGGTGCGGCTGGCCTTAGGTAAAGAGATCGTGCGAGTCAATACCGTATTACTGCTGGATGGAATGCCGGGAGCTGATTTGCGTAACTGGTTGGCCGCGGAACATGCGGAGATGCTGGCGGGCGTGGCCAGCGCCGAAATTCGTAATGACTTCCTCCAGGCGTTCCCGGAAGCCGGTCAGGTCGGAGCCTGGATTTACCTGGTCGACCCTCTGGGCAATTTGTTGATGCGTTATCCAACCACGGTCGAACCGAGCGGAATGTTGAAGGATTTGAAACGGCTGTTGCGCCTGTCCAAAATTGGGTGAAAAGAAAAAACTATGAAAAACAAATGGTTTTACCGTCTGACCTGGATCGCATTGGCATTAACTTTTGCCGTAGTGCTGCTAGGCGCTTATGTGCGGTTATCGGACGCCGGACTTGGGTGTCCCGACTGGCCCGGCTGTTATGGACATTTAGATGTGCCCGACGAGGCGCACCAGATCGTCAAGGCTAACGAGGCTTACCCGGAGCGGCCCGTCGAGGCGCACAAAGCCTGGAAGGAAATGATTCATCGCTACTTCGCCGGAACGCTGGGCCTACTGATTTTAGCGATAGCGGCGCTGGCCTGGCGGAATCGTCGTGAACCGGGGCAACCGGTGGTTTTACCGACGTTACTGCTCGGACTGGTGATTTTCCAGGCGCTGTTGGGCATGTGGACTGTGACCTGGCAATTGAAACCAGTCGTCGTCATGGGGCATTTGCTCGGCGGCCTGGCGACCTTGAGTTTACTGTTGTGGCTGGCGTTGCGGCAGGGTCGCTATGCAGGCGACGCGGTGATTGCGCAGGTTAGATCGCTGCGCGTTTACGCCGTGCTGGGGCTGATCCTGCTGGTCGGGCAAATCGCTCTGGGCGGCTGGACCAGCGCCAACTACGCAGCGCTGGCCTGCCCGGATTTTCCGACCTGTCAAACTTACTGGTGGCCGCCGACTGATTTTCAGGAAGCCTTTACCTTATGGCGAGGCTTAGGTGTGTCTTATGAGTACGGCGTGCTGGATAACAATGCGCGAGTCACTATTCACCTGATGCATCGTCTGGGTGCGGTAGCGATTCTGCTTTATCTAGGCTGGCTGGTCTGGCGGTTAACCACGACCGGGAGCCGGATTTTGCGAGGGGTTGGCATGGCAATCGGCATTCTGCTGGCGGTTCAACTCAGTCTGGGTATCGCCAATGTTGTGATGCAATTGCCGTTACCGGTCGCGGTCGCGCATAATGGCGGCGCTGCGCTGCTGTTGCTGGCGCTGGTGACGCTCAACCACCTGCTTCGACCGGAAACCGCGACATGACGACGACCATCCAGACCCTGCATGCCCGATTCCGCCGCCACTGGCGGGAATATCTGGAACTGACCAAACCCAAGGTAGTGGCGTTAATCACCTTTACCGCCATGGTGGGTATGTTGTTGGCCACGCCCGGTATGGTGCCTTGGCCTATCCTGTTGTTCGGTTCGCTGGGTATTGCGCTGATGGCTGGTTCCGCCGCCGCTGTCAATCACCTGGTTGACCGGCGGGCTGACGCGATGATGGCCCGCACCTGCCGCCGACCGCTGCCCAGTGGGCAATTGGATACCTGGCAGGTCTTGACGTTTTCCCTGCTGATTGGCGTGCTGGGTTTTATTTTATTGCTGGCGTTCACCAATCCGCTGACCGCCGTGTTGACTTTCGCTTCTCTGATTGGCTATGCAGTGATTTATACTCTGTTTCTCAAGCGGGCGACTCCACAGAACATCGTCATCGGCGGCGCGGCGGGCGCAGCTCCGCCCTTGCTGGGCTGGACGGCGGTTACTGGCCAGGTTGATCCGGGCGCATTGCTGCTGTTCCTGATCATTTATATCTGGACGCCACCGCATTTCTGGGCGCTGGCGATTCACCGCCGCCATGATTATGCAAATGCTGATATTCCCATGCTGCCGGTGACTCACGGCGTGGCTTTCACCCGGTTACACATTCTGCTGTATACCATCCTGCTATTTCTGATTACGCTACTGCCGTTTCTGACCGGGATGAGCGGCTGGATTTATCTTATCGGCGCGGTGGGTTTTGGTCTGCGTTTTCTGAGCTACGCCGTGCGATTGTATGCCACCGAGGACGACGCCCTGGCCATGCCGACTTTCGGATTTTCCATTGTTTATCTGTTTGGCTTATTTGCTGCTCTCATGCTGGATCATTACGCGCTGCGGTTTTTCGATGCGCTTTGAGGTTGGCGTCGGAATCGGAGCGCTTTACGGTTTTTCAACTCTGGAGGACCGTCCATGCGACGTTATATTCGACACCCCTCGGACATCCCCATTGAGTATCGGATTACTCGTTCCGAACCTGGCCGAAGCCACTGCCTGAAGGATATTTGTCCCGGCGGGCTATGTTTTCAAACCCATGACGCCCTGTTACGAGGTTGCGTCATCCAAATTACCATCCCTGTTCGGGAACCGCCCTTCGAGGCGACAGGAACCATTGTCTGGTGCCGCCGCACCAATGGCCATTATCAGGTCGGCGTCCAGTTTTCCGATGAAAACACGGAATTTTCCGTGCGCATGGTCGAACAAGTTTGCCAAATCCATCACTACCAGCACGAAGTACTGGAGAAGGAGGGGCGCTTTCTTTCAGCAGAAGAAGCTGCCGCCGAATGGGTTGCGAAATATGCCCGAAGTTTTCCATCGTAGCTCTGCATTGATACAATGCCATTACCCTCGATCTAGCGGGCTAGGCATTTTTGATCGGGAACACTCCCTCAATCTCGAATCCGTTTGTTATACTTAAAAGCCTTTTGGGTAGTCTTGGCTGGCGGATGCTTCATCGCGCCGTTAGTTGATTTCCTCTAACTGTTTGATAAATAGAGGGGCTGCTTGACAAAGTACTCATCCAAACCTTGACGTTATGGGAGTTACGATGACAAAGAAAGCCAGCAAAGCGTCCAGTTGGGACGCTGTTAAACAAGCTCACACATTGGATGGTGACGCTTCGCGCCTCAAAGCCTACTACCAGGAATGGGCTGAGCGATACAATGATGATGTGCGCAACGAGCAATACAACGCACCCGCCTACATCGCTGATCTGCTAAAGCGTTTGCCCATCAACGACGACACAATGGTTGATCCTGAAAACCCGGAAATCAACATCCTCGATGCAGGATGTGGCACCGGCTTAGTGGGCAAGGAACTTGCTCACCAAGGGTATCGCTGTATCGACGGTTTTGATATCAGTCCGGAGATGATCGACAGGGCAAAGGAAACAGGCGCTTATCGTTCCTTGCGTGGTAACGTGGATCTCACTCGGCGAATGCAGGACTATCCCGACGACCAGTACGATGTCACTGTGTCCTGTGGGGTATTCACGCTGGGACATGTGCCGCCTCAATCCCTGCTGGAACTGGTTCGGGTGACGAAAAAAAATGGCCTGATCGTGCTCAGTACTCGCAACAGCTATTGTGAGCGCTCAAATTTTGAATCTTTCTGCCAAAAATTGCAGGAAGAGGAAAAAGTCAAACTGGTTCATCATGTGTCCGATGGCCCTTACATTGAGGAAGAAGGCGCACAATACTGGATCTTTGCAGTCGCCTGAGAATCCCTCGAAGACCGTACAATAGCTCATCCTCTCTCCCTGTGGGAAAGGGAGAGGAGGTGAGGGTGTTTTTCGATGATGAAACTTCCGAGATCATGGCGACTTCATGTATTGATCATAGCGGCCCTTTTGATTACCGGGACGCCTGTTGAAGTAACGCTGAAACCCAAGGTTCTTAAAACGCAAATCGGAACGGCGACCTATTACGCCAAACGGTTTCACGGCAGAACAACGGCGAGTGGTGTCAAGTTCAGCCAAAACGCCTTAATGGCTGCCCACCACCACTGGCCTTTCGGTACCATAGTGCGTGTGATCAACCGAAAGAATAAGCGCACTGTGCGGGTGCGGATCGTCGATCGCCTTGCTCGCCGATCAAAGGCTATCATTGATTTATCGCGCAAGGCAGCCCGTGAATTACGATTTCTGAGAACCGGGCAGGGCCGGGTTCCAGTGCGCCTTGAAGTTCTGAAGTGGGGGGAAACGCTAATTTCACCTTTCTTGCGTGGAGAGGCCCCGGCCTTTAGGACGGGGCGGGAGAGCGCATCGCCCGTAGGGAGATTATCGCTTTGAAGGGGTGCGGTTGACTACTTCATGTCCCAACCCATGGTATCCCAATAGCCGGTGGGTTGAGTATCCTCCATGACTTCCGATCCTCCGTTGGAAACCATCAATATCAAATCTGCTGGGCCTTTAACGGTTTTGCCGCCCCCCTCTATGGTCACGCCTTCGGGGACCATGAGCGAGATGACCGCGAAGTCCCTGACTCGCTCTGCGGGCATTCCAAAATACTGATCAGCGTTCATGAAACTGGACATGAACGCCTCATCCTTCTGCATCTCCTTGACATAGGGGGACTCCAGCAACTTGATTCTGGAGCCAGGCACCATCACGATAGAGCCGCCTTTCTTCACTTCACCCTTCTGATTAGTGACAGTCACTCCTTCAGGCACGAGAAACTTGTACACCATTTCCTTTTTACCAACGCCACCGGGGAAGCTTTTCATTTCGAATCCCTGGGCATGAACGACCGCAACGCTCAACAACAACGCCAGAGCCGCACCAAAAATACGTAACAAATTTTTCATCTTTAAATCGCCTCAGGTGTGGATAAGGAAACTTTCAGGATTGAAATTCATATTCAATCCTCCAAAACGGACGTAAGAACATCCATAATAATCAGCAGAGACAGTATCCTGATGATTATGCCGCTGTTCTCAATTCCCGGCGATGCCTTCCCATCATCCGGTAAGTATGCAGCTCTATTCGCAAATCGACGACACACTGTCACTAAAATCCTTCCCTGACATAGAGCTTGCTCAGCAGGTCCGTTTGCAAAAGGATAGCTTTTAGGAGGACATATTGCACAGAATCAGCCTTAATTTTATTTCGACTAATGGCAAGTTTAGACCGCTAGAATATAAAAAATCCTTTATCTTTTTAATTATCTTTTGTATTCATTCGCGTAGCGACTAACATACTCGACCAGCATTAAGGTGTTCAGTTCCTCGTCTCCTGCAAATGGATGGGGAATGAACAGCATCTCGCCGGCTTGCGTTTTAAAATCCTTGTGTTATGCTTGGTTATAATAGTTGTACAAAAAATTCAGACAAAAACTTTGATGATACCTAAGAGTTTGTATGGATTTTCAACGAAAACTTGTACAAAGATTCGCTATCCAACCAGCATAGTCGGGGGTCGTCATGCGTAATCTTATTGATCGTTTTGGAACTTTTGGTCTTTACCTGCTACCCGCCTCGCTGCTGACGCTATGCGGCGCATTGCTGACCGCCCTGCTCTACTTACCTGTTGCGCCGGTTCGCCCGGTTATTGCCTCACCTGCTCCCATCCTTGCCGATGAGGGATACTGGCGCGCGCACGCTGAAGAGATATTCCTTCTGCTGCTGGCCGATGCTCTGCGACAAAGCCAGGCGATGCAGGAAACCCAGGCGCGAACCTTGATGTACCGTCTCCCATCAGGTGAAATGCCTGATGCTTTGCAAACGGCGCCGCTATTTATTGAGAATGATGTCTCTCGTCCAGCAACAATTCGATTGTAGTGTTTATTTTTCGATCCATTCATGCCTCTGTTAAGCATCGATCATCTTTCCATCGCTTTCGGCGCTGAAAAACTGCTAGATGACGTCAGTTTCCAACTGGATGCGGGCGAGCGCATCTGCCTGATCGGCCGCAATGGCGCAGGCAAGACGACCCTACTGCGCTTGCTGACCGGCAACTTGCAACCTGATACTGGCGATCTCTGGCGTCAGCCGGGTCTGCGGATCACCACTCTGACGCAGGAATTGCCGGCAGATACCACGGCTACCACCTTTGAAGTCGTCGCCAGTGGTTTGGTAGGGTTGGGTGAAATGTTGGCTGAATATCACGAGGCGGTGGTGCGCCTGGCGCATGAGGCTACGTCAGAACAGTTGCAGCGCGTGGAGCGCCTGCAACATGAGCTGGAAGCGCGCGATGGCTGGCGTTGGCAGCAGCGAGTGGAAACCGTAATCACTCGTCTGCAATTGCCGGCGGATACGCCTCTAGCGGAACTGTCCGGTGGCTGGCGGCGTCGGGTGCTACTGGGGCGGGCGCTGGTCGGCGAACCCGAAATTTTACTGCTGGATGAACCCACTAACCACCTCGATTTGGAAACCATCCAGTGGCTGGAGGAAGAGCTGCTGGAATTTCGCGGCGGTTTGCTTTTTGTTACCCACGACCGTGCGCTGTTGCAACGGCTGGCGACCCGGTTGCTGGAACTGGATCGCGGCGCGTTGACTTCTTGGCCAGGCGACTATGCAGCGTTTGTGGAGAAAAAAGCGGCGCTGCTAGACATCGAGACCCGGCACAACGCCAAATTCGACAAGAATCTGGCTCAGGAAGAAACCTGGATTCGTCAGGGCATCAAGGCGCGGCGAACTCGTAATGAAGGCCGGGTGCGGGCGTTGCTGGCTCTGCGCGAGGAACGCCTTCACCGTCGTGAGCGCACCGGTAAAGCCCGCTTCGAATTGGAACAGGCGGAGACCTCCGGCAAATTGGTGATCGAAGCGAAAAACCTTTGCTATGCCTGGCAGGCGACGCCGCTGATTCGTGATTTTTCGGTGCAGATCGTGCGTGGCGATCGCATTGGTCTGATCGGTCCAAACGGTTCCGGCAAAACCACCCTGTTGAATTTGTTATTAGGTCGATTAGCGCCGGATGAAGGGCAAGTTCGGCTGGGGACCAAACTGGAAATCGCCTGGTTTGACCAGTTGCGCGAGCGCCTCGATCCCGAACAGACGGTGCTGGATAGCGTTGCCGAAGGTCGGGAAACCGTGACGATCAACGGGCGTGAGCGGCATGTGATCGGCTATCTCGGCGATTTCCTGTTCACGGCCCAACGTGCGCGTTCACCGGTCAAATCCTTGTCCGGCGGCGAGCGTAATCGCCTGTTGCTGGCGCGACTGTTCAGTCAGCCGGCCAATCTGCTGGTCATGGACGAACCCACCAATGATTTGGATCTGGAAACGTTGGAGCTATTGGAAGAGCTACTGTTGGATTACAGTGGCACGCTGTTGCTGGTCAGCCATGACCGGGCGTTTCTGGATAACGTGGTTACAAGCTGCCTGGTGTTCGAAAGCAACGGAGTCGTGCGCGAATATGTCGGCGGTTACAGCGACTGGTTGCGCCAGCGACCCATCCCGGCGCCGCCGCCCGCCCGGTCGGTCAAACCGGCCCAACCTGCACCGCCGTCCACGCCGAAACCGGCCAGTCCGGGCAAACTCAGTTATAACGCGCGTCGGGAGCTGGAACAATTGCCTGCGCGCATCGAAAAGTTGGAACAACGCCAGCAGGAATTGCAGACATTAGCCGCCGATCCAGCGTTTTACAAGCAAATCCCGGAAGCAGTAACCCAGCGGTTGGAGGAGTTGCGGATGCTGGAGGCGGAGCTGGAGGCGGCGTATGAACGCTGGGCCGAGCTGGAGGAAACCTAGCAGTTATTGATGAACCTGGCGCGCCAAGCGCAACAGCTTAGAGCTGAGTGACAAACCAGCGCGATTAGCGGCTGATACATCAATGTCAAACCGGATTTTCTTTTGCTCCACTTCCAGATTAATGATGCTGTAATTATGATACATTGGAATATCGGTCACGGTGAGAACCGGTTTTCCCTGGACCCGCACTATTAACTGATTAAATTGTGAAGACTCTAATGAGTGAATATAAAGGAGATGACAAGTATCGATATCGGTCAATTGATTCAGATGCTGAACGCGAATCGGGCGATCCCGTATGGATTTCTGCGCCAATACCTGGATAGCGACGCCAAAGGGATCCTGGCCATACAAACACAGATTGAAGACACTCTCTGAACGGCGCGTCGGCCATTCGGTAAACAGGGCAAAGTTGTAAAGCAGCGCCGCTTTCAATTCAAACTCGGTCGGTTCCCGAGTTTGAGCGGAAATTGCAGAAATGAACAAGTAACCGGCAAACAAGCCGCTGCATCGATGAAAAAAACGTGCGGAGAACAGGGAATGGGCTGCCATGTGTGCGCCCTCTCAAAATCGCCAGAGGGCTTTGAGGTAAATATTGCGTTCGATCTCGCCGAGTACTTGTCCTTCAGCATCGGCGTTAAACTCAGGGTGTCGATCATCCAAAAGATTTTGACCGACCAAGGAAAAAGTCAGATCGGGAAGCGGCGACCAGGCCAGCCGCGCATCCAAACTAGTGTATGCGGGAATGCCTAACGCTGGCAGTTCGTCAACCAGGCGCAACCAAGCGCTCAGTTCCACTCGCGGGGACAGTGCCAGCGATGATAACAGCGAAAATTGGTGGCGCGGACTGCTGCCTTCAGTGCTGCCCGAATCGTCAATGCTCATCCGCAAATAGCTGTAGCTGCCCTGTAAGCGCCAGTTTTTATGGGGGCGCCAGTCAACAGCCATTTCCAGGCCATAAGTGTGGCCGCTCAGAGCGTTGTTCAAGGTGAACGGCAAGACCAGATGCGGTATCGATGCAAATTCCAGAAAGGGCGCGCCTGGCGTCACCGAGCGCAGTTGGTCATAATCGTTCCAGAACAGCGCCAGATCGGTAGAGAGTTGGGCATCCCATTGCCGTCGCCAGCCAGCTTCATAGGCGATCACCGTCTCGCTTTCAATGGCCGGGTCGCCAAAAACCCGGACTTGCACGGGCAGATCGCCAGGATTGCCGGGGGAGAACGGCGGAAATACCTGGTAGTTGGCGATGACGCCCGCTTCGGCGCGCGACGGGGTGCGTACCGCTCGTGAAATCGCCGCCCACAGGCTTTCGTTCGGCGCCAGGCTCCAGAGCAGACGGGCGCTGGGCTGGAATTCCCAGCCGGTTGTGTCGTTATGCTCCAGCTTAGCGCCTAGCGTTAAAAACCATTGCGGCGTCAGCTCAATTTCATCCTGCGCGAAGCCGCTAAACAATTGCCAATCCGTCTTTTCGGGTTGCAACATCGCGTAGGGTTCGCCGTTATAGGAGTGCTGCAACCACCGGTAACCGAGTCCCCATAGCCAGTCATGCCGCCCGGTCGACAGCAACTGCTGTTGCCAGTCTAAGTCAAAGCTGCGGACATCGAATTTGACATCGGCATCGGTGCCCTTGAATGAGTCGCTGTAGTAAAGCTGCAAGGTATTATCGGTCGTTCCAGTGCGACGCCGATAGCGGGTTAAAAAGTTATATTCCCGCATCGTCCAGTCGTCATGGAGCTGAAAACCGTAGGGTGGCGACAGACTATAAAGCGCAGCGAGATCACCTGCCACATCTCGGTGCATATCGCCTTGCACGGTGAATTGTTCCTCAGCGCTTAAGCGGCTGTCCACGCGAAAGCCAGCCTGTTCCGATTGCCATGCATCGTTGGCGTCCTGACCAGTAAGGGTGATGCTGGCCTCGCGTTTGAACCCCTTGGCGTACACCCGATAAGCGGTATCTTCACCCCAGCGCCCACCGTAACGCATCGCCAGTCCGCCGCGATCTTCAGTTCCAGCGTGGGTGGCGACTAACATCCCCTGGGTCTGTTCCGCCGGTTTCGTGATGATGTTGATCACTCCGTTGACGGCATTGGCGCCCCACAGCGCCGCGCCCGGCCCACGTACGATTTCAATGCGCTCGATATCTTCCAGCACATAGTCCTGCGCGTTCCAGAATACGCCCGAGTACAGTGGATCGTAAACCGAGCGACCATCCATGAGCACCAACAGCTTGTTGGAGAAGCGGCCATTAAAACCGCGAATGGTGATGGCCCATTTATCAGCGCCGATGCGCGCGACTTGAACGCCTGGGGCCAGGCGCAGGGCTTCGGGAATGTTGGTGACGCCAGAACGGCGGATATCATCCTGGGTAATGATGTAGACCGCCGAGGCGGTTTCAGCCAGTTTTTGTGGTTTACGGGCAGCGGAGGTCACATCCAGGTTCAGCAATTGGTCCAGATCCAATGCCAGTAGTTGCTCAATAATCTGGGGATCAGGCGCAACCTGGGCATGCAGTGCAACGGTTGTTGCTCCAAGCATACAAAAAATTAAAACGGAATTATAGATTATATTTTTCATTATCATAAATGTTTTTTAAATTCCGGGTGACCGTATGTAATGGTCATGCTGTTTGACTCAGCCGCGCATGACCGCATCCGGGTCGCTGATCGCCGCTCGCCACCCCGGAATCAGTGTCGCCACCATGTAGGGCAGCACCGTCATTGCCAGCAATACTAATAATTGTTGCAGATTCACTGCCGGCGTTAATTGAAATTCGGGATACAACACCGCCCAGCCTTTCAACACTGGCGTGAACAGGTGGGCGCCGCTGTAAAAAACCTGCCAGTACGCCAAGGTATAGCCGGCGAGAAAGGCGGTGAGCGAGAGCAGCGTTCCCTCCCAAAGTTTCATGGTCAGGATATCGCCGGTTTCCCAGCCAATCGCCTTAAGAATGCCAATCTCGCGCTTTTCCTCAGCGCTCAGGCCCGCGGCCTTATCCCAGGCCAGAATCATGAATGCCAGCAGTAAAGAACTCAGCGCGACAAAGACCATGCCCTCGCGCCAGTTGAATACGGCATCGTAAGTGCGCAGGATTTCCGAACGCAATAGGGGCCGGCTTTCCGGAAAAGCCAGGGCAATCTTGCGCGCGACGGTAGGCGCTTCCCGGGGATTGCGCACGGTCAGCACGGCATCGGTGAAAACGTCGGGAGGAAGTTGAAACAGTTGCCGGTATGTGGTTTCGGATAGCAGCAGCAAATCAGTGCTAAGCAGCTCCGAGACTGAGTCCAGCACCCCGGTGATTTTCAGGGGCAGTGCTTGACCTGATGCGGCGCGCAGGCTGAGATAATCGCCAACCCCAATTTGGCGAATGCGCGCCAGCGCTGCGCCGATCAGGATTTCATTCGCCGCCAGTTCCCGCCCCGGCGCGACCATCAGCGTGTAATTGGCTTTGACTGCGGGATCGTAGTAATAGCCCCATAAGCGGCCTTGTACAGAACCCACTCCGCGAATGCGGCGCAACGGTTCCAGCCAGCTTTCCGGTAGGAGATCATGACGACCGGCAACCAGTTTTTGCACCATGACTTCCGGGGCGTCTTGCAGCAACAAGGCGGCTTCTCGCCGTAGGCCCTGACTGAGCAGCAGCACCGAACTGAATAGAAAAACCAGCAGGGTATACACCAGCAGCAAGCCCAGATTACGAGTCTTGCGCCGCAGCAGAGCTGCTAGAGTGTAGTCAATCAGGTATTTCTGGCGTTCAATAGCGACGCGCATGTTCCAGAAACTTCATGAAACTGAACTATCCTGTTCAGTCAGCCATTGCCAGCGAGTGAAATGGTTGAAATGTTGCGAAACAGATGAGTGGAACCTACTCAAAGCTTTATCAAGAGGTTTGCTGCTTTAGGAACCCGCTTGCGGGCGATTTTGGAGTTATCGCCCGCAAGCAGGGATTCATGCAACCAATAAACTGGTTTTTGTACAGCCGCTTACTTCGCTTTGCCCTGATTAGCGACGGCGTCCATCAATTTTTTCAGCTCTTCGGGATCGGCGAGGTAGTAATTTTTGATGGGTCGCATGTTGGCGTCCAACTCATAGACTAGCGGCACGGCGGTCGGGACGTTCAACGCGACGATGGCTTCGTCTGACAGGTTGTCTAAATACTTGATCAGGGCCCGTAGGCTGTTGCCGTGTGCGGCGATCACGACCCGCTTGCCGGAACGGATGGTCGGCACCAGGACATCATGCCAGTAGGGCAGCACCCGGTCGATAGTGAGCTTGAGGCTTTCGGTGCCAGGCAGCACACGCGGGTCCAGTTCGGCGTAACGTGGATCATTGCTCGGGTGCAACGGGTCGCTTGCTTCCAGCGCTGGGGGCGGAATGTCAAAACTGCGCCGCCAGATTTTGACTTGTTCTTCGCCATGCTTAGCCGCTGTTTCCGATTTGTTCAGGCCAGCCAGGGCGCCGTAGTGCCGTTCGTTGAGCCGCCAGCTCCGATGTACGGGAATCCATGCCTGATCCAGTTCATCCAGTACCGTCCACAACGTATGAATGGCGCGTTTGAGTACGGAGGTGTGGGCGACATCGAAGATATAACCTTCCTTTTTCAAAGTCTGGCCTGCTTTTTTCGCTTCCTCGCGGCCCTTGTCAGACAGATCAACGTCCACCCAGCCGGTGAAACGGTTTTCCATGTTCCACTGGCTTTCACCGTGGCGGATGAGCACAAGTTTGTACATGCAATGCCTCCTGATGTGGGAATGCTGAAGTATTAGGGTTTTAAGTTTTTAATGCTGCAATCTTCCTAGCCTTTCGCTGAGCGATCATACCTCCAGACCGGCGATTTCGCCAGTCGCCTCCTGGGAAGAATATGTCGGCGACATGGGCGGGCGCTTCTCAATATCGCTATATTCGGTTATGCTGATTTATCAAATTTCTGGAAAATAACCCGCTTTATGGCGCGTAATGAGATTAGGTCAGTCTGAGATAGGGCCATGCCAACGCGGGTAATCTCCCGATGAACAGCCTGATTGCCCGCGATGATGACATCGAAAGAGCCTCTCGCTCAATGAAGGCGATGTCCCATCCATTGCGTCTCAAAATTCTGTGTACGCTGAGTGATCGGGAATTCAGCGTCCAGGATATCGTCGAACAGGTCGGCACCTCCCAAAGCAATATCTCCCAGCATTTGGCGATTCTGCGCGATAAGGGCATTCTGGCCTGTCGTAAGGACGCCAACCGGGTTTATTACCGGGTAGGAGACGCCCGGACGCTGCGGTTGATCGAGATGATGCGTGATGTGTTTTGCACGCGAAATTTGTAGATTGCCACGCAATTCAATCGAGGTTTTTTATGAATAGCGAACGAATCATTCGAATCATGGCGGGCGCTTTCGTCCTGATTTCTTTGTTACTGGGCGCACCGGCCAGTCCGCTTTATCACAGCAGCTATTGGCTGTGGTTTACCGCTTTTGTCGGGCTGAACCTGTTTCAAAGCGGTTTTACCCGATTTTGCCCGGCGGAACTGATCCTCTGGAAGCTGGGCGTTAAGAGCGCCGGTGACCCGGCAGGTTGCGCGATGCGTTGAGAAAGTTGACTTGATATGAGTGATTTTACTGAGTTTGCCTTGCAGAATTGGCTGCTGTTTGCGGCGGCATTCGCTATTCTGGGGATGTTGATGGGCGCCGAGATTCTGCACCGGGTGCGTGGAATTACCACTGTCAACCCGAACGAAGCGCTGCGGCTGATTAACGACCAGGATGCCTGGGTCGTGGATATTCGTGACGCCGGGGAGTACAAGGGCGGCCACATTCCGCAAGCCCGGCATATTCCGTCAGCAATGCTCAAAGACCGGATTAGCGAGTTGGCCAAGGCAGGCGATAAACCGGTGATCGTCTATTGCCGCAGTGGCGCCGCCGCGCAATCCGCCTGTGCCTTGCTCAAGAAAAGCGGAATCACCCATGTACACAGCCTGAGCGGCGGTCTGAATGCCTGGCAGGACGCCAGCCTGCCGATCAGCCGCAAGAAGGCCTGAAACCTGAAACCCCTCACCACAAGGTATTTTGCATGAGCGACGAACAACAAGCCCCGCAGCAACATTTCGAAATCCAGAAAGTTTATCTGAAGGATGTATCGCTGGAGACGCCCAATTCCCCCATGATCTTCACCGAGCAGTGGCAACCGCAGACCGAAGTGCGCCTGGAAACCGGCGCTACGCCACTGACCGAGGACCTCTTCGAATCGGTGCTGACCTTGACGGTGACCGCCAAGCTGGGTGAACGAACCGCGTATCTGGCTGAAGTGAAGCAGGCGGGACTCTTCACCTTGAAGGGGTTTGACGAGCAACAAAAGGGGCACATGCTGCATGCCTTTTGCCCGAATATTCTGTTTCCTTTTGCACGTGAGGAATTGGCTTCACTGATCGGCAAAGGGGGATTTCCAGCGCTACTGCTGAATCCCATCAACTTCGATGCGCTCTATATGCAGCGCTTGCAACAGCAACAGGCGTCGGCGCAAACTCCGGCCTCCTCGACGCCGCACTAGGAGCGTAGCGAAATCCAGGAGAACCCTGGATTCGGCCTGACGTACATCTCGGCTAAAGAAGTTTTTGCACAGCTTCTGACTGATATCGTATGAATTCCCCCACGACCATCACGGTGCTGGGAGTTGGTTCCTGGGGAACCGCGCTGGCGCTATTACTAGCCCGCAATGGCCATATTGTCCGTCTGTGGGGCCATGATCCACAAGAAGTCGCACCGCTTGTCCAGGAACGGGAAAACCGCCGGTATTTGCCCGGCATCCCCTTTCCGGCGACATTGGAGATGGACATTGATCTGGAGGCCGCGGTTGCCGGGGTTGATTGGGTGCTGATAGCGACGCCCAGTCATGCTTATCGGGTGACGCTGCAACATTTGCATTCGGTACTGCCGGCTACCGTCGGTCTGGCCTGGGCCACCAAGGGCCTGGAGCCGGGCAGTGGCCGGTTTCTGCACGAAGTCGCCACCGAAATATTGGGCGAATTCTGGCCCGTGGCGGTCATTTCCGGTCCCAGTTTCGCCGGTGAGGTGGCCCGCGGTCTGCCGACCGCCGTCACGGTGGCGGCGCATAGTGCGGAGCAGGCTCGTCGTGTAGCGCTGCTGCTACACGGTTCCAATGTGCGCGCCTATACCAGCACTGATATCATTGGCGTCGAACTAGGAGGCGCAATCAAGAATGTGCTGGCCATCGCCACAGGCATTGCCGATGGACTGGGGTTTGGCGCAAACGCCCGGGCAGCGCTGATTACCCGTGGGTTGGCGGAAATGACCCGGCTGGGGCTGGCGGTTGGAGGGCAGCGCGAAACCTTTATGGGACTGGCCGGAGTGGGCGATCTGGTGTTGACTTGCACCGATGACCAGTCCCGCAATCGCCGTTTCGGACTGGCGATTGGTCGGGGCGAAACGGCTGAGGCCGCATTCGCGGCGATCGGCCAGGTGGTGGAAGGCGCAGCGACCGCGCGGGAAGCCTTACGATTGGCCCGGCGACATGCAGTGGAAATGCCGATTACCGAGCAAGTAGATCAGGTGCTGCATCAGGGTCAGAATCCACGCCAGGCTGTGGAGATTTTACTGGCGCGGGATTTGAAATCCGAGACCTGAACGGCTGTCAAGACAATCTATCCTGTCTTATCAAAGGCTTGTTCATCTACTTGTCCCCTGGCCAGGCGCTGAGCAACAACCCCACGCCGATCCCGCCCAGCACCCAGCTCAGCAACGGCGCACGCCAAAATTCAACCCCGTCGCGGGCGTCGAATCCCAAAATCACCGCAGCGCTGACGATCAGAGCCGCACCGACAGCAGCGTGGAAATTGCGCCGGTTAGCCCAGTGTAAATCGCGCCGTAACTGGTCCAGTTCCTGTTTCTGCAAGCGCACGGTCAAGTCTCCGTTATGCGCCTGTTTGAGAATCCCATAAACCAGATTCGGTAAATCCGGTGTTTGGTCGGCCCAGCGCGGAAAGTAGTATTTAATGCGATTCAACACCGACCACGGCCCGACCCGGTTCTTCATCCAGTTTTCCAGGAACGGTTTGGCGGTTTTCCATAAATCCAGTTCCGGGTCAAGCTGGCGGCCCAGTCCTTCAATGTTCAACAGGGTCTTCTGCAACAGCACCAGTTGCGGCTGCACTTCCATGTTAAAACGGCGGGCGGTCTGGAACAGGGTTAACAAGAAACCGCCGAAGGAGATGTCCTTGAGCGGCCTGTCAAAAATCGGCTCCGACACGGTGCGAATCGCCGATTCGAACTCATCGACCCGAGTTTCCGGCGGCACCCAACCGGATTCGATGTGTAACTCCGCCACCCGCCGGTAGTCGCGATGAAAGAACGCTAGGAAATTCTCCGCCAGGTAATGCTGGTCAGTAGGACTGAGAGTGCCGATGATGCCGAAATCCACAGCGATATAGCGCGGATCGTCCGGGTTCTCGGCGTTCACAAAAATATTGCCGGGATGCATGTCGGCATGGAAGAAGCTGTCACGGAAAACCTGGGTGAAAAACACCACCACGCCGCGCTCGGACAGCTTTTTCATATCCACCCCTCGCCGCCGCAATTCGGCGATGTTACCGACGGGAATGCCGTGAATGCGCTCCATGACCAGCACATTGCGGCGGGTTTCCGGCCAGAACACCTCGGGAATGTACAGAATCGGCGAATCTTTGAAATTGTGGCGCAACTGGCTGGCGTTGGCAGCCTCCCGTACCAGGTCCAGTTCATCGAAAATGGTTTTCTCGTACTCGCTCACCACTTCCAGCGGTCGCAAGCGGCGACCTTCCCGCCAGTAGCGCTGGGCCAGCCGGGCAATGATGTAGAGCAACTCGATATCGCGGCGAATGATCTTCTCGATGCCGGGCCGCAACACCTTGACCACCACTTCGCGGCCATTCAACAAGCGGGCGGCATGTACCTGAGCGATGGACGCCGACGCCAAGGGCTGTGGATTGAATTCGGCGAACATCGCCTCCAGCGGCTGTCGATAGGCTTTTTCAACAATCGCCCGCGCCTGATCGCCGGCAAAAGGCGGCACCCGATCCTGCAACTTGGTCAGTTCCAGGGCAATGTCGTCGGGAAGCAGGTCGCGGCGGGTGGACAGCATTTGCCCGAACTTGACGAAGATCGGCCCCAGGTCTTCCAGGGTCAATCGAATTCGCTCACCACGCGTCAGATGTAATTCCCGCCGCGGCATCCAGTTCCACGGCAGCAGATGCCGTAGAAAGGCAATCGGTCGAAACAGATGCGTAGCCAGAACAATATCGTCCAGGCCATGCCGCACCAGGACCCGGTTGATATGCAACAATCGCAGCAGTTGCGCGGGACCCAGCATGCCTCCAATGCGCATGGACCGGGACAGGGGGCTAAGCCGTCGAATCGTCGCCGGCCCACTGCCGGCGCAGGCGGGCAATGCGCGCTTCCAGACGGTCCGTGTCCTCGCGCAACACATCTACAGCGCTCAGAAAGGCGTCGACCGCCGGACGCGGCGGCAGCGCCCACAATTCCTGTTGCAAATATTCGCCGCTATCGCGCAGGAGAGTGGTCGCGGCGCGTTGCCTCCAGTCCTGGAATCTGCGCCAGAGCGCGCCCGCTTGATGAGCCAGCACATCACCGAGCATTTTTGAAAGATGTTCTTCCCAGTCGATGTCCAGGCGGGTCAGCAAGGTCTGAAATTGCCGCCCCACGGCGCTGTCGCCTTCTACGGAAATTTCCCCGCTCACCGACTGACCGCGCCATTGCCGAATCAGCGCCGGCAGCGCGCCGCGAATCCGCACGGTCAGCTCGCCTTCACAGTGGTCAGCCACCCGGATGCCCTGGGAATCCGGCAACAGATACAGGGTCATCCCGAATCCCTCCGGTTCGATGGCGATGACCGCACCCTCCAGTTCCGCTAGGCGCGGCAATGCCTCAGGATCAAGGCGCAGATAACGATTGAGCGCGGTTTCCAGACCAGCGGCGATGAAGGCGGCGGTCGCCATTAAAATTTGTACCCGCGATGCGCCGCCACAATACCACCGCTCAGATTGAAGTACTGGCAGCGCTCGAAACCGGCGTCTTCCATCATGCGCAACAGGGTGTCCTGATCAGGATGCATACGAATGGATTCGGCCAAGTAACGATAGCTGGCGGCATCGCCGGCGACCCATTGGCCGAGAACCGGCAGGATCGCGAATGAATACAGATCATAAGCCGGCTTCAAACCGGGGGCGACTGGGTGGGAAAATTCTAGGATAACTAATCGTCCACCCGGTTTAAGCACCCGCTGCATCGCCGCCAACGCCCGCTCTTTGCGGGTCACGTTGCGCAGGCCAAAACCGATAGTTATGCAATCAAACGTCCCGTCGGGAAACGGCAATTGCTCGGCATCCGCCTGCGCATAGGCGATGTTGCTTACCGCGCCCTCATCGACCAGCCGCTTGCGGCCTTCCCGCAACATGCTGGCGTTAATATCTGACAGCACCACCTGTCCTTTGAGTCCCACCAGCGGCAGCAAACGACTGCTCAGATCGCCGGTGCCGCCCGCCAGATCCAGCACCTGGTTGCCCGGACGAATGCCGCACAGGTCGACTGCAAAGCGCTTCCACAGTCGGTGGATGCCCAGCGACATCAGGTCATTCATCAAATCGTAGCGGTTAGCGACGGAATCGAAGACGCCAGCCACCTTGCGGGCCTTTTCGCGGGCGTCGACCGTCTGGTAGCCAAAATGCGTCGTTTCAGGATTTTCCATGATTAACCGTTTACAGAGAAATCAGGCTTGGCGCTCATGACCAGCTTCAGCTAACCGGCGCAGGTAATCCTGCCAATGGCTCTCCTGGTTCACACCGAGATCGTACAACACGTTCCAGGAATACAGCCCGGTTGCATGGCCATCATCGAAGACCAGTTTGACAGCGTAATGCCCAACCGGCTCAATAGCGGCAATATTCACCTGTTCCTTGCCGGTTACCAGCGTCTCGGTCCCAGGACCGTGGCCGCGCACCTCAGCGGAAGGAGAAAACACGCGCAGATATTCACAGGGCAAGTGGAAACGAGCGTCGTCCTCGAAGGCGACTTCCAGAATCCGCGAGGTCTGATGTAACTTAATTTCAGTCGGATGAATGCTCATGAGCTTATCAAGCTTCTCAAAGAATATACCGCGTTAAATCCTCATCCTTGATCAGTTCGCCCAGATGAGCGTCCACATAGGCGGCATCCACCGCCAGATTCTCGCCGGAACGGTCGGGGGCTTCGAAGGAAATCACCTCCAACAATCGCTCCATCACCGTGTGCAAGCGCCGCGCGCCAATATTCTCAGTGCGCTCATTGACCTGATAGGCCACTTCGGCGATGCGCCGCACCCCGTCCGCCGCAAACTCCAGGTTGACCTCCTCGGTTCCCAGTAAGGCGCTGTACTGCTCGGTCAACGACGCATCCGGCTCGGTCAGAATCCGCACGAAATCTTCGGTGCTCAGCGCATTCAGCTCCACCCGGATCGGCAGGCGGCCCTGAAGTTCGGGAATCAGGTCAGAAGGTTTGGCCAAATGAAAGGCCCCGGAAGCGATGAACAAAATATGGTCGGTGCGCACCATGCCGTACTTGGTCGACACTGTGCAGCCTTCCACCAACGGCAGCAGATCGCGCTGCACACCCTCACGAGAGACATCCGGGCCGCCATATTCGCCACGTTTAGCCACCTTGTCGAGTTCATCGATGAACACGATGCCATTCTGTTCCACCGAGGCCAACGCCCGCAGTTTCAACTCCTCTTCATTGATCATCTTGCCGGCCTCCTCTTCCTGCAACAGCTTGAGGGCATCCTTGACCTTGAGCTTGCGGGTGCGGGTGCGGCCATTGCTGAGATTCTGGAACAAGCTCTGCAACTGACTGGTCATTTCTTCCATGCCGGGCGGGGCCATGATCTCCACGCCCACCGGGCGCACGGAAGTTTCAATCTCAATGTCCCGATCATCCAGATCGCCTTTCAACAGCCGGTCGCGCATCTTCTGCCGAGTGCTGGAATGATCGGGCGTTGCTGGCTCATTGGCGAATCCAACATTACGCGCGCGCGGCAGCAGCGTATCCAGCACCCGTTCATAAGCGGCTTCCTCGGCGCGATCCCGCACCTTGTGCATTTCCTCCTCGCGCACCATCTTCACCGCGCCATCCATCAGGTCACGGATGATGGATTCCACGTCGCGCCCGACATAGCCAACCTCGGTGAACTTGGTCGCTTCCACCTTGATGAACGGCGCGTTGGCCAGCTTAGCCAGCCGGCGGGCGATCTCGGTCTTACCCACGCCCGTAGGGCCGATCATCAGAATATTCTTGGGAGTAATTTCATTGCGCAATTCCGGATCCACCCGCATCCGCCGCCAGCGGTTGCGCAGGGCAATGGCCACAGCGCGCTTGGCGGCGTCCTGACCGATAATGTGTTTATCCAGTTCCTGGGCGATTTCTCGGGGAGTCATCTCCGACATGGCGAGGCTACCATCCACGGGTCAAGCGAAAACAGGATAACGAGCGCGCCGGCAGTGAACGCCGGTTCATGCGCCCGCCAGTTCTTCAAACGTCAAATTCTCGTTCGTGTAAATGCAGATGTCGGCGGCGATTTTCAAGGCGCGTTCGACAATGGTCCGCGCATCAAGCGACGTGTTTTCCAGCATCGCTTGCGCCGCGGCCTGGGCATAAGCGCCGCCGGAGCCAATCGCCGCCAGATCATGTTCTGGCTCCACCACGTCGCCATTACCGGAAATCATTAACGTGGTTTGGAGATCGGCGACGATCAATAACGCCTCCAGGCGTCGCAACAGCCGGTCGGTGCGCCAGTCCTTGGCTAACTCCACTGCGGCGCGGGTTAAATTGCCACCATGCTTTTCCAGTTTGCCCTCGAAGCGCTCGAACAGGGTGAACGCATCGGCGGTGCCGCCGGCGAAACCGGCGATAATTTTGTTCTGATAAAGCCGCCGCACCTTGCGGGCGTTACCCTTCATCACCGTGTTGCCTAAAGTAACTTGGCCATCGCCGCCGATCACCACCCGACCCTCGCGGCGCACCGCCAGCACCGTGGTGCCGTGTAATGCCGATTCCATCATTCTGCCTCGCTGCTTGCGGGGATTGTACACAACTTGCCGTTTTCATAATGGGGCCGATCGCCGAATCCTCAAGCGCATCCGGCAAAAAAAAGCCCCGGTTACAAGGGGGAATGGAACCGGGGCGAATAAGGTATCCAGTCTCTTCAACCGGATAGAGTCCGCTCAGGGAGGGAAGCGGACAGGCGTAAGGGCTTACGCTTACCCTCTAGGATAAGGATTATCCAAAAAAGTTCAATGGGTATTTAGCAAATCGGCATAGAGATCATGCTCATCGGCATCCACGATGCGAACTTGGGCGAACTCGCCAATGGGCAATGTCGCGCCTTCCTCGATATAGACTAAGCCATCGATCTCCGGCGCATCGGCCGTCGAGCGGGCAATGGCCATCCTCTCTTCCTCATCAATCGCATCTACCAACACCGTCAGCGTTTGACCGATGTGGCCCTGTAGACGTTCGGCGCTGATCGCCGCCTGAAGCTCCATCAGACGGGCCTGTCGCTCCTGCTTAACTTCCTCTGGCACTGGATCGGGCAAGGCATTCGCGGTCGCGCCTTCCACCGGCGAATAGGTGAAGCACCCCACCCGGTCCAATTGCGCTTCGCTTAAAAAATCGAGTAATTGTGCAAAGTCGTCCTCAGTTTCGCCGGGAAAGCCAACGATGAACGTACTGCGCAGGGTCAAATCAGGGCATATCGCCCGCCAGCGGCGGACGCGCTCCAGGGTATCGCCGCTATTGGCGGGCCGCTTCATCGCTTTCAGAATAAGTGGGCTGGCGTGTTGCAACGGCACATCCAGATAGGGCAGCAACCGGCCCTCCGCCATCAGAGGAATCAATTCGTCCACATGCGGATAGGGATAAACATAATGCAAACGCACCCAGACGCCCAGTTCACCAAGGGCGGCGGCCAGCGGCGTCAAATGGGTCTTCAGCGGTCGTCCGTTCCAAAAGCCGGTGCGGTAGCGCACATCAACCCCGTAGGCGCTGGTGTCCTGAGAGACAATCAGCAGTTCCTTAACTCCGGCCTGCGCCAGCGTCTCGGCCTCCCGCAGCACTTCGCCGATCGGGCGGCTGACCAGATCGCCGCGCAATTGAGGAATGATGCAAAACGCGCAACGGTGGTTGCAACCCTCGGCGATCTTCAGATAGGCGTAGTGTCGGGGCGTGAGCTTGACGCCTTGCGGCGGCAGCAGATCGAGAAACGGGTCATGCGGGCGGGGCAGATGGGCGTGAATGGCATCCATCACCGCTTCACAGGCATGAGGGCCGGTCACCGCCAGCACTCGGGGGTGCAGATCGCGCACCATATTGTCTTTGGCGCCCAGACAGCCGGTGACAATCACCCGACCGTTGGCGTCCAGCGCCTCGCCAATGGCGTCCAGCGATTCAGCCACCGCCGCGTCAATAAACCCGCAGGTATTGACCACCACCAGATCCGCCGCCTCATAACTCGGCGCGACGGCGTAACCCTCGGCGCGCAAGCGAGTCAGGATTTGTTCGGAGTCCACCAGCGCCTTTGGACAACCCAGGCTGACAAAGCCGATACTCGGTTCACAATTCATGCAAGCGTCTTCAACGGTTCAGGATTGGTTGACAGGTCACGAGGCCGCCCATCCGCTTTACCCTAAAACCCAACTTGCGGATCAACCCCGAAAACCGCTAGATTATACCGCTTAAACATCCAGCCAGTATGCCCATCACGCTGGCGACGATCCGATATTGTCCATTCAACCGTATTTCCAGGATTTCATCCGTCATGAAGAAAGGCATCCATCCTCAGTACCGCGAAGTGGTATTCCAGGATATCTCCACCGATTTCACATTTCTCACGCGATCCACCATCCATGCCAAGGAAACCATCCAGTGGACCGACGGTAAGGAATATCCGCTGGTTAAAGTCGAGGTATCCAGTCAATCCCACCCGTTCTACACCGGCAAGCAGAAAATCGTCGACACCGCCGGACGGGTGGATCGCTTCCGCCGTAAATATGGTTTGTCGTGATTGGGTTTTGACCTTTTTGCCACCCACCCCGGAGGTTTATGAATGACAACAATCACCTTTAAGGATGACATCACTGGCAAAGCGGTGCAAATGCCGGTGCTGGGTCCGACGCACGGTCAGTCCGTAGTCGATATTGGCAAACTGGCCAAGGAATTCGGTTATTTCACCTACGACCCCGGTTTTATGTCCACCGCCAGTTGCCAAAGCGCCATCACTTATCTGGATGGCGACAAGGGCGAACTGATGTATCGCGGTTACCCGATTGAACAACTGGCCGAACAATGCAATTTCCTGGAAGTTTGTTACCTGTTGTTGTATGGAGAGCTGCCGAATCCTGAAAAGAAGCAAATCTTCGAAACCAGCATTGCGCGTCATAACCGGATTCGCGAGAACCTGCGCCGGTTCTTCCACGGCTTTAACCACGACGCTCACCCCATGGCGATGATGACGGCCGTGGTGAGTTCATTATCCGCCTTCTTCCACGACCGGCTTAATATCCACGATTACGAACATCGCATGGTCACCGCCCGGCGATTGATTGCTAAAATGCCGACTATTGCCGCCGCCTGCTACAAACACAGCATCGGTGATCCGACGATTTATCCCCGCGATGATCTGAGCTATACCGGCAATCTGCTGTACATGATGTTCAGCCTCCCCGGCAAAAGGTATGAGGTGAATCCGATCGCCGAGCGGGCGTTGGACGTACTGTTCACGCTGCACGCCGATCACGAACAGAATGCTTCCACCTCCACCGTGCGGCTGGCCGGCTCCTCGGGCACCAATCCTTATGCGGCGGTCGCTGCCGGAATTGCCTGTCTGTGGGGGCCGGCGCATGGCGGCGCCAATGAGGCTGTTCTCCGCATGCTGGATCAGATTGGCGATGTCAGTAATGTCGACAATTTCATGGCTAAGGTGAAGGACAAGAGTTCCGGCGTTCGTCTGATGGGCTTTGGCCACCGGGTCTATAAAAACTTTGACCCGCGCGCCACGATTATCAAGGAGATCTGCCATCAAGTGTTGGATACTTTCGGTCACGATCCACGCCTAGAACTGGCGATGCGTCTGGAGGAAATCGCTCTCAGCGACGACTACTTCATTGAGCGCAAGCTGTATCCGAACGTCGATTTCTATTCCGGCATCATCTATAGCGCATTAAAGATTCCAGTCGAAATGTTTACGGTGATGTTCGCCATCGCCCGCGCCGCCGGCTGGATCAGCCACTGGATCGAGATGATCAGCGAATCCGACATGAAAATTGGTCGGCCTCGCCAACTCTATGTTGGTCCTACCCGACGCGATGTGGTGGCGCTGGAAAATCGCTCGTAACTTTACGACGCGACAGATCAATGCTCCGCTTTTCCTGATCGGCTGTTCACGAGAGCAGGGTCAAAATCTGTATAAAAACTCCCCTCTCCTTACTTCTTATAGGAGAGGGGGTGAGGTGAGCGCAGCTTTTATTACTGTTAACCACCCTGCTTTTTAATAGTCTTGCGCGGCTTGGCGACTAGGGTTTTTTCAGCGCGAGCCACCCCAGCTTTAGCCAGCGGTTGCTTGTTATTCGCCTTAACCGTCGCCGTAGATGCTAGCTTACCGATTCTGGCGGTCTTACTGCCGGATTTGTCAACCGAGGTTTTTTTAACTGCTATCGAGGCCGGTTTGCTAGAGGCGTTAGCCTTCGCGGTCTTGCTGGTCTGCCGGGAAGCCAATTTGATGGATACGGTGCGCACTCCCTTCCCCTTGCTGGCCGTCAAGGCCCGGGTTACCGCCGTGCGCGCCACAACCGGGGTCGCTGGCGCGCGCCTGACCATCATCACCGGCGTGGGTTCCGGTTGCACTGGCGGTGGCGGCGCCAAGCCATATCGGGCAAAACCGTAATCCAGCAAAGTACGCGCATCCTGCCAAAGCGCGCCACTGTTGGGGCTATTCAGAATGGCGACAATTAAACGGACGCCGCCACGATCAACCTCACCGACAAAGCAGCGCCGGGCTTTAAAGGTAAAACCGGTTTTACCGCCGCGCGCACCCTCGTAAGTCGCCAGCAAGCGATTGGTATTACGCACCGGCACCATACGCCAATCACTGTACAAGCCACGTCCGGACTCGATCCTCAAGGCCGCGCTGCGGGTGCGCACGATGTCAGCAAACACAGGATGGCTCATCGCCTGACGAAAAATCAGGGCCAGATCATAGGCCGTCGTATAATGATCATCATTGGGTAGACCATGTGGGTTCATGAAATGGCTGTCGCGCGCGCCGATTTGCCAGGCTCTGAGATTCATCAGTTCCGCGAATCCGGCTATTGACCCCCCCGCCGCCTCGGCTAGGGTTTCGGCGGCGTCATTGCCTGATTTGAGCATCAACCCATAGAGTAAATCCTGGACGAGAGCCGCCTCGCCGGCGCGCAAACCAACCCGGCTTGGCGGGGCGCTGGCGGCTTGGGGACTCACCGGCGCTCGCGCCAATGGATGGAGGCGCTCCAGCGCCACCAGTGCGGTCAAGACCTTGGTGGTGCTGGCGGGCGGCAGGCGCAAACGAGGTTCTTTGGCGAACAGAATCTCCCCCGTGGTCGGGTTCATGAGCACCGCCGATCGGGCGGCAATGGTCGGCGCGGGCCAGGCAACGCCTTCCTGGGCCAGCACTGGGTCGGACGCTATCCATAATACCGCTACCGTTCCTATCCAGAACCGCAACCGCCAAACGCAAAAACTTTTCAAAAAGAGTCGAAAGCACATGCAATTAACCTCGGTCCATGTTCAGTTTTTGGGTGGGGCCACGCGGAGTTTCCGGTAGTCGCAAACCCATCGCCACGTTCGCACAAGGGAACATAGTTTCCCTATTGTGGTCTACCGAAGGTTATTCGGCTAGTGCTATCTCAATATCCTCCTGGAGCCGCGCGTACAAATAGTAGATCCCGAATGGCATGCCCGAGTCTTAAACCACGTTGTTCGAACCGGGTCATCGGTCGCCAAGATGGGCGCGGCGTGAACCCATTGCCACCCACGGTATTTGCCAATTCGGGAGTCGCGTTGAGTATATCCAGCATTGAAAGGGCATAGTCCTCCCAATCGGTCGCCAGATGCAATTGCCCAAAAGGCTTGAGCTTGCGCGCCAGTAATGCAACGTTTCCTGATTGAATGAACCGGCGCTTATGATGGCGCGCCTTGGGCCAGGGATCGGGGAAGAAGATCTGAATGCGTTCGAAGCATTCATCCGGCAGTTGTTTTTTCAGCGCCTCGGCAGCGTCAGCGCACATTACCCGCAGATTCGTTAATTGCAGTTCGGTTGCCCGGAGCAGTAGGTGTCCGACGCCGGGGCGATGCGCTTCGATCCCCAGATAATTCACTCCTGGATGCGCGGCTGCCATGGCGGCCAATGATTCTCCATTACCAAAGCCAATCTCCAAAACCCATGGCGCCGAGCGGCCAAATAATCGCTCTGGATCAAGTAACCGGGTGTCGGCTTCGACTCCAAATCGCTCCCAATATTCGGTGAACGCCCGTTGCTGAGCTGAAGTTATTCGTCCTTCACGGCGCACAAAACTGCGGATCGGCCGCGACAAATCACGATTGAAATTCAAGCCATCTGGAATCGACGTCATAACGCATTTAATGATTGAGTGAGTGTAAATGAAGGGTATTCAATAACTGATCAGAGCGATCATCAAAACACAACTTATCAATTTACTGACAAGGCTGCAAATTGATTGCGGATAGAAAAATAAATGCTCTATAATAATTAAATAGCTGGAATCCCAGCTTTCCCTGCAATTAAATGATTAACAGCGGTGCGCAAAAAACATGAGCAATACGATTAACGATATTCTTGATTCTTCTTCACTCGATCAACTGAATATTCTGATCAAGAGAGCGCAAGATGAAATCGAACGTAAAAAGGTAGATGAAATCCACGCAACCCGTCATCGATGGGTCGAGGAAGCCAGGAGCTTTGGGATGACGCCAGAGGAGTTGTTGCACTATAGCGGACGTCGGAAAGGCCGGCCTAAATATCGCAATCCAGCTGATCCTGATCAAACCTGGACCGGTCGCGGTAAAATGCCAAATTGGCTGAAAGATGCGCCCGATCCGGAAGCTTACCGCATTCCCGAGTGATTTCGCCTGTCCTGATTTCCTGTCCGTTCGGGACACGCAAATCTTGCCAAGAGCCTGCTTTAGCGCTAGGATTTTCCCCATGTCAGTCTAAGCAGATTCAGACGGGCATGGTAAGACATCATGCAGCGGGTGTAGTTCAATGGTAGAACCTCAGCTTCCCAAGCTGATGGCGTGGGTTCGATTCCCATCACCCGCTCCAGAACATCAGGGTTACGTTAGCGCGTAACCCTTTATTGTTATTGCGGCCTCTCCTTCTGGTATTCCCGATAAAGCGGATGTGGGGCGTGACCCGTCTCCCACTATCTCCAAATGATTTCCCTATGAGGAACTCCCGCCATGATTCACACTGCCATCGCTGGCGCTGCTGGACGTATGGGCCGTCACTTGCTCGACGCCTGCCGTCAGACCGAAGAAGTTCGCTGCACGGTCGCCTCGGAACAGGCTGATAGCCCGTTCATCGGCAACGACGCCGGTGAACTGGCCGGCATTGGTGGCCTCAATGTCCCCATTACCGCCGATTTAACGCCGCTCATCGACCAATTCGACGTATTGATCGACTTCACCCGACCGGCGGCAACACTGGCCCATCTGGAACTCTGTCGCACGGCAGGCAAAGCGATGGTGATCGGCACCACCGGATTCTCAACCGAACAGAAAACGGTGATCACCCAAGCGGCCAGCGATATTCCCATCGTATTCGCGCCCAACATGAGCGTTGGGGTTAATCTCTGCTTCAAATTGCTGGAAATGGCGGCCCAAGTGCTGGGGAATGATGTGGATGTCGAAATTATCGAAGCCCACCATCGGCACAAAGTGGACGCGCCTTCCGGTACGGCCCTGGCGATGGGACAGGTCGTCGCCAAAGCGCTAGGCCGTCATCTGGAAGAATGCGCGGTTTATGAGCGACAAGGCGTTACCGGTGAACGCGACCGCTCCACGATCGGTTTTGCCACAGTCCGCGCCGGTGACATCGTCGGCGAGCATACTGTTCTGTTCGCCGACATGGGCGAGCGTCTGGAAATCACCCATCGCGCTTCCAGCCGGATGACCTTCGCCAAGGGGGCGGTCCGCGCCGCCGCCTGGCTGGCGGGGCGTGGTCCGGGGTTGTTCGATATGCAGGATGTGCTGGGGCTACGCTGAAACTTCCTGCGCGCTCCCGCGAGCGCAGCTGGGAGCGCGTGTGATTTCAGCGCGCCTTAATCCCGCAATAACTCGTTGATACTCACCCGGGAACGGGTTTTTTCATCCACCTGCTTGATAATCACTGCGCAGTACAGGCTATGACTGCCATCGGCGGCGGGCAATGCGCCGGGGACGACGACCGATCCGGCCGGAATGCGTCCATAACTCACTTCGCCAGTTAACCGATTATAAATTTTAGTGCTCTGACCGATATAAACCCCCATTGAAACCACCGAACCGCGCTCCACGATCACGCCCTCGACCACTTCCGAGCGCGCACCAATGAAACAATCATCCTCGATAATCGTAGGGCTGGCCTGCAGAGGCTCCAGCACCCCGCCGATGCCGACGCCGCCGGACAAGTGGACGTTCCTGCCAATTTGCGCGCAGGAACCGACGGTGGCCCAGGTATCGACCATGGTTCCTGAGTCCACATGCGCGCCGATGTTGACGTAGGAGGGCATCAGCACAACGCCGGAGGCGATGTAGGAGCCGCGCCGGGCGGCGGCGGGCGGAACTACGCGGACACCCGCCGCCAAAAAGTCATTTTCGCCGTATTCAGCGTACTTGGGCGGGACCTTGTCAAAATAGTTAGTGTAACCGTCGCGGATGATCACACTGTCATTCAAACGAAAGCTGAGCAAGACTGCTTTCTTCAGCCACGAATTGACGATCCAGGCGCCGTCGCGCGGCTCCGCCACCCGCGCTTGGCCGATTTCCAGTAAGCCAAGCGTTTCCTCGACGGCTTCACGCAACGCCGCTGGGGCGGTTGCGGGGTCCAATTCAGAACGACGCTCGAAAGCATTTTCGATAATCCGTTGTAATTCAGTCATCAGTCAACATCCTCAAGGCGCGGGCGGCATTCCGGCTCATGCAAGGTTTGGGTCAGCCGTAAAAAACCGTCATAATAGAAAGGTATCAGGTTCCAGGTTCCATGCTTCAGATTATTTTGAACCTGATACCTGATACCTGATACCTAAATCAAGTCCCGAACAGTCGCAGATAGCACAACGAGGATCATCGGTATGCCTAAAAAGACCGTGGCGAATGACAGAAAGCAGGCCATCCCCGAATCCGCTTCCGGGGTAGAAAAACAGCCGGAGCTTACCAGCAAACCAGCAGCCGCCACTGTCCAGAGGACTGAACCCGCGCCGGATGTAGAGCAAAGCGCGGCAGCGCCTGACAAATCGGCAACGGCTACAGCGGTTCAGGAACCCATGGCGACTCCCGAAGCTGTGAAGGTCGCAGTAGATGGCCGTAAGCGCATCATCATCGAGGGCGTCAGCCCGGAAATCGACGGCGGACGTTTCCCGATCAAGCGCACGGTCGGGGAAAGCGTGGTGATCGAAGCGGATGCGTTTACCGATGGTCACGATGCGCTGTCCTGTGTTCTACAATACCGCAAGGTTGGCGAGACCGCCTGGCAGGAAACGCCGATGCGTTTTCTGGTTAACGATCGTTGGCGCGGCGAGTTCAAAATAACCGAGATTGGCCGCTACGAATACACGGTTCTCGCCTGGGTCGATCACTTCAAATCCTGGCGGCATGATCTGGGCCGTTGGGAGCAGGCGGAAGATATTGCTCTGTCGCTACGCATCGGCGCGGAACTGGTGGGCAAAACGGGGCAACGGGTGGCGGGCGCAGACGGTCAGTGGCTGATCCAGCGCGCCAAAGAACTGGCCGGCGAGCAGGAATTGCAACACCGCCGCCAGTTAGGTCTGGACGAGGAATTGGCGCACATCATGTTCCGCCAGGCCGATCGAACGCTGGCGCTCAGTTACGATAAGATACTAGGCGTCGTCGCCGACGATGAACGCGCCCGATTCAGCACGTGGTATGAAATGTTTCCGCGCTCATGCAGCCCGGTGCCCGGCAAGCACGGGACGTTCAAGGATTGCGAAGCTTGGCTGCCGCGCCTGGCGGCGATGGGCTTCGACGTGCTGTACTTCCCGCCGATTCATCCGATTGGCCGGGTCAACCGCAAGGGCAAGAACAACACGCTCACCCCCGGTCCCGACGATGTCGGCAGTCCCTGGGCGATTGGCGCGGCGGAAGGTGGTCACAAGAGCATCCTGCCGGAATTGGGGACGTTGGAAGAGTTCCGCGCCCTAGTGAAAAAAGCTCGGGAACACGGCATCGACATCGCCCTGGACATCGCCCTGCAATGCGCGCCGGATCATCCTTACGTCAAGGCGCATCCCGACTGGTTCCGCTGGCGCCCGGACGGCACCGTGCAATACGCCGAAAATCCGCCCAAAAAGTACCAGGATATCTACCCCTTTAATTTCGAGACTGCCGACTGGCAAGCCTTATGGGAAGAGATCAAAAGCATCTTCGAATTCTGGATTGAGCAGGGCGTGCGCATCTTCCGCGTGGACAATCCCCACACCAAACCGTTTGCGATGTGGGAATGGCTGATCAACGACATCAAGCAAACCACGCCCAACGCCATCTTCCTGGCTGAAGCCTTCACGCGGCCCAAGGTCATGCATCGCCTGGCCAAGCTCGGCTACACCCAGTCCTACACCTATTACGCTTGGCGCAATACCAAGCAGGAACTGAGCGAGTACGCTAATGAAGTCTGCCAGGGGCCAGGCCGCGAATACTTCCGACCCAACTTCTGGCCAAATACCCCCGATATCTTGCATGAGTCGCTGCAATTCGGCGGCAAGCCCATGTTCATGACCCGGCTGCTCATGGCGGCGACCATGACCGCCAATTACGGCATTTACGGGCCTGCTTATGAGATGATGGAGCACGTTGCGGTCAAGCACGGTAGCGAGGAATATCTCGATTCGGAGAAATACCAGTTGCGCCAGCGTGGTTTTCAGGATCTGGATGGACCGGACAGCTTGCGCGAGTTCATTGCCTTGATGAATCGCATTCGCAAGCACAATCCGGCGTTGCAATCCGATTGGAATCTGCGCCTCCATCATGTCGACAACGATCAGATTATTTGTTACAGCAAGTCCACAGTCGACCATTCTAACATCATCTTGGTGCTGGTGAATCTGGATCCTAACTACACCCAGGCGGGTTGGACGGGACTGAACCTGGAAGAACTGGGTGTCGATCCGTTTCAACCGTTCCAGGTGCATGATCTGCTGACCGGCGCGCACTACATCTGGAACGGGCCGCGTAATTATGTGGAGCTGAATCCGCATCGGATGCCGGCGCATATCTTCCGGGTCCTCAGCGGTCTGCACACCGAGCGCGATTTTCCAACTTTCCAGGGTTGAGGAACAAAACATGGCGAATAGTCCGAAAGGCTGGCCTGGGGTTGAAGACCCACTATGGTACAAAGACGCCCTGATCTATCAACTCCATGTCAAGGCGTTTGGCGATAGCAACCAGGATGGCATTGGCGATTTCCGAGGTCTGACCCAGCGCCTGGATTATATCCAGGACCTGGGGGTCGACACGCTGTGGTTGATGCCCTTTTATCCTTCTCCGCTGCGGGATGACGGTTACGACATCTCGGATTATCAGAATGTCCATCCCCAATACGGTACGCTCGCTGACTTCCGCCATTTCGTCCGCGAAGCGCACCACCGGGGACTTAAGGTGATCACCGAGCTGGTGATCAACCACACCTCCGATCAGCACCCCTGGTTTCAAGCAGCCCGAAATGCGCCCCGGGACTCGCCGCAGCGGAACTTCTATCTCTGGAACGACAATGACGATAAGTTCCCGGAAACCCGCATCATTTTCACCGATACCGAGACCTCCAACTGGGCCTGGGATCCGGTCGCAGAACAGTACTATTGGCATCGTTTCTTCTCGCACCAGCCGGATTTGAACCATAACAATCCGGCAGTAGTGAAAGCCGTGACCAAAGTGATGCGCTTCTGGCTGGACATGGGCGTCGATGGGCTGCGGCTGGACGCCATTCCCTACTTGTGCGTGCGCGAGGGCACCTACAACGAGAATCTGCGCGAAACGCATGACGTCATTAAGCAGATGCGGGCTGTGGTGGATAAACATTACCGCAGCCGCCTGTTTCTGGCCGAGGCGAATCAGTGGCCGGAGGATGTGCGCGATTACTTCGGCGACGGCGACGAGTGCCACATGGCCTATCACTTCCCGCTGATGCCGCGCATGTATATGGCCATCGCCCAGGAAGACCGCTATCCCATCGTCGAAATCCTCGAACAGACCCCAGACATCCCTGATAATTGCCAATGGGCGGTATTCCTGCGTAATCACGACGAACTGACGCTGGAAATGGTCACCGACCGTGAACGGGACTATATGTACCGCACCTACGCCGCTGATCCCCGGATGCGGGTGAACGTCGGCATCCGCCGGCGGCTGGCCCCGCTGATGGACAACGATTATGGAAAAATCAAGCTGATGAACAGCCTGTTGTTGTCGATGCCGGGCACCCCCATCATTTATTACGGGGACGAGATTGGCATGGGCGACAACTTTTATCTCGGCGACCGCAACGGCGTGCGCACGCCGATGCAATGGAGTCCGGATCGCAATGCCGGGTTCTCCAAGGCTGATCCACAGCGTCTGTACCTGCCGCCGATCATGGACCCGATCTACGGCTACGAAGCGCTCAACGTGGAGGCGCAAATTCGCGCGCCCGCCTCGCTGTTGAATTGGATGAAGCGCATGATCGCCGTGCGCCGAACCTCCCAAGCCTTTGGGCGGGGTCGGCTGGAGATGTTGCGTCCCGGTAATCGTAAAATTTTGGCTTACATTCGCGCCTTTGCGGACGAAGTTGTCATGTGCGTCGCCAATCTGTCCCGCTCTGCGCAACCGGTGGAGCTGAACCTGGGTAAGTTCAAGGGCATGGTGCCGGTGGAAATGCTCGGCCAGATCTCCTTTCCGCCCATTGGCGAATTGCCCTATCTGCTGACGTTACCCCGTTACGGTTTCTACTGGTTCCGGCTGAGCTACGCGGCCCCGCCTGCTTGGCATGAAGACCGTTTGCCGGGTACCGATTTACGGGTGCTGGTCTTGTTCCAGGGGTGGAAGAGTTTCTTCCCCGATCAAGTTGAACCCAGTCGGCGGGAGATGGCCGAGAACCTGCACCAGCGATTGGTCCGGGAGGTGTTGCCGGATTTCCTGCCTACGCAGCGCTGGTTCGCCGGCAAGGGCGGGCGCATCGAGCGGGTCGAGTTTGAAAACTACGATATCTGGGCGGATCAAACCGAGTGGGTGTTAGCGCGGATTCGGGTCTGGCTGGTGGGGCGCGACGAACCGCAGGATTATGGACTACCGCTTGCGCTGGCTTGGGAGGAAAAAGACGACGGTGACGAAACTCTGCGATCGTTGTGGCCCTACGCACTGGCTCGGGTGCGGGTGCGCGCCCGCATGGGCTTGCTGTATGACGCCTTCGCCGACGAGCGGTTCTCTCAGGGCCTGCTGAAGATGATCGCCCGCAATGCCCGGATTCCCCTGGGCAATGGCTGGCTGAAGTTCTCAGCGACCCGCGCCTTCCATGCGTTGGCGGGTGACTTGCCGGAAATGCTGCCGGTCAAGCGATTGGCGCTGGACAGCA
>JAGRHQ010000059.1 GCA_020444905.1 Candidatus Competibacteraceae bacterium | reverse complement strand
GAAGCTGCAAATGCAACAACCCTTACCCCCTTTCTACCGGGTTTGCCCCGTAATGAGGAACTGATAGGTGGTGAGGGAGGTGCCCAAGGTTTTTGTGTTTACCGAGATTCTAAGATTGTTGAAAGAGCAAACTTGGAAATGGAGCTTCCTCAGATACCTCCGCAGAGTGGCGATGATGCGATTCGGATGTTTCATAGAATGAATAGCGTAGTTTGGGGTGCGGCAGCGATGGAACCGTTATTTCGTAAGCCCATTAGATATGCAGCCCAAAACGAGTATCGGTTTATTTGGTTCTCGAAGTTAGCTGAAGAGCGGGAAACTTTCATTGTGGAAGTTCCGCAAGCACTTGAATTTTGCGAGCGTGTCGTCGATATTCCAAAAAGCACGGAAATGGAAATGGTATTCCTTGGCGCGAAGATGAGCTTACATTCTTCTCTTGAAGATGCCCTGGCCGCAGACAAAGAAGACAAGAAGAACTAACAGCGCGCTCCAGCGAACCCTCGCTATGCTCGGGCCGCTGAGCGCTAACGTTATGCGCAGAAAAGGTTGCGAAGTATAACGTATAGATTACGATTCGGCGCATGATTCAGAGTTTCAAGCACAAGGGGTTGGAGCGCTTCTTCAAAACGGGGAAGAAAGCCGGAATCCAAGCTAAGCACACTAATAGGCTACGGCTGATTTTAGGCCGGCTGAACGCATCAACCTCGCCGGCGGATATGGATCTCCCTGGGTTGTATCTCCATCAACTGACGGGAGATCGGAAAGAAACCTGGTCAGTTAGGGTTAGTGGCAACTGGCGCGTTACATTCCGATTTAACGGTATTCATGCCGAAATTGTCGATTATGAAGATTACCACTGAGGCTCCATTATGCTGATGCACAATCCTCCTCATCCGGGTGAAATTATCAAAGAGCTTTGTCTTGAGCCTCTTGGTGTGTCCGTAACCGAGGCTGCGGAGGCGCTTGGGGTTAGTCGCAAAACGCTTTCGAGCATTATCAACGGTAAGTCCGGCATCAGTCCGGAAATGGCGGTTCGCTTGTCGATTGCATTCGATACGTCGTCTGAAAGTTGGCTGAATCAACAAACGCAATACGATCTTTGGCAGGCTGAGCAGCATCGCAAAGAGTTGCAGGTTAAACGGCTATCAGCGTCGTGAAAGCACATAACAATGCGCTCAAGTCGTTCGCGTTGCTCACTTGGATGCTTGGCGCTCTGCGGCTTGCTGGGTTATCTCTGCATCAACCCAACCTGTGCCTGGTTCGCAACCAGACCCGCATTCTGCGCAATTCATCCGCATCGGCGGAATCGGGCAACAAGGTCAGCGACCGGCGCTGGCCGTTCTCCAGCCGAAAATTCACGATGACGATGAGCGGATGGGCATAGCCGCTGATCAGTTGGCCTGAATACCGGCGACCATCCCCGGTTGCCAGTTGCCAACGTTCATCCAGCCATTCCAACCGGGCGATGAACCGGCGTCCACGCGGGTATCCATAACAGTAAACCAACCAAACCAGGGAAACGGCGATGCCCGCGATCAATCCGGCTTTGACCCACCAGAGGATATTGGAAACGATAACGGCGACGCCAGCCAAGAGATGGCCAACACCGCCGCCCAACAGCAGAAGCCGCGAGGGACGCGGCTTGAGGACAATTTCAATCAGCGCCAGCCTCGGCGGCTGGTGAAAGCAAGGTGCGCATGACGCTGACGACGCGAGCGGTTGCTACGTCGCTGGGGATCGCCCGGCCGAGCATGTAGCTCATTAGCTGCGTATCCTGAAGCTCCAACAATTCGGCGAACGCCTGTTGCTCTTCGGCAGGCGCATGGAGATAAAACTGCTCCAGATAGCCTGAAGTCAGCAAATCCAGTTCCTTCATCCCACGCCGGCAACGCCAGCGCAGTTTGCCTATCAATTCATCCACAACCGCTGTTTCCTCATTGTCATGGGGCGCTAAAGTTACCGCCGCTCGATCATCATCTTCTTGATTTCCGCGATCGCCTTGGCGGGATTCAATCCCTTCGGGCAGGTCTTGGTGCAATTCATGATGGTGTGGCAGCGATAGAGCCGGAAGGGATCTTCCAGATCATCCAGGCGCTCGCCGGTGAACTCGTCGCGGCTGTCCACGATCCAGCGATAGGCTTGCAGGAGAATGGAAGGTCCCAGATAGCGTTCGCCATTCCACCAGTAGCTCGGGCAACTGGTGGAGCAGCAGGCGCACAGGATGCACTCATACAACCCGTCCAGCTTAGCGCGATCTTCCTCGGATTGCAGGCGCTCGCGCTCCGGCGGCAATGTCATCGTTTGCAACCAGGGCTTGATCGAGGTGTACTGGGCGTAGAAGTGCGTCAAATCCGGCACCAGGTCCTTGATGACCGGCATGTGCGGCAGAGGATAAATCTTGATCTCGCCGGAAATGTCATCAATCGCCTGGGTGCAGGCCAGGGTGTTGATGCCGCCGATGTTCATCGCACAGGAACCGCACACCCCTTCGCGGCAAGACCGGCGCAGGGTCAGGGTTGGATCGATCTCATTTTTGATCTTGAGCAGAGCGTCCAGCACCATCGGGCCACAAGTAGCCAGATCGACCTCGTAAGTATCCATGCGCGGATTTTCGCCACTGTCCGGGTCCCAACGGTAAATCTGGAAATGCCTGACATTCTTGGCACCGGTGCCGGCATAATAGGTCTTGCCCTTGCCGATAATCGAATTGGCTGGGAGTTTGAATTGAGCCATGGCGTCGTCCCCTTAGTAAGTGCGCTTCTTGGGTGGAATGTATTCCACCTCACTGGTCAGCGTGTAGGTATGCACCGGTCGATAGTCGATCGTGACTCCGCCTTTTGCATCCAGCCAGGCCAGCGTATGCTTCATCCAGTTCTCATCATCGCGATCCGGGTAATCCTCACGGGCGTGCGCGCCGCGACTTTCGGGCCGGTTAATCGCTGATTTGATCGAGACCATCGCGCATTGCAACAGGTTTTCCAACTCCAGCGTTTCCACCAGATCGGAATTCCAGACCGTGCCCCGGTCGGTGACGCCGACGTGCTCGAAGCCGGCAAACACGTCTTCCAGCAACTTGATGCCTTCCGCCATCGATTCGCCGGTGCGGAACACCGCGGCGTGATTCTGCATGGTGCGCTGCATGCGCATCCGCAGGCTGGCGGTGGGATTTTCCCCGCTGGCGTGACGCAAACGGTCAAAGCGGGCGACGATCTGATCGACCGAGGCTTGCGGTAACGCGCCGTGCGGGCTGTTGGGCTTGACCAGTTCCGCGCAACGAATCGCCGAGGCGCGGCCAAACACCACGATGTCGAGCAGCGAGTTCGAACCCAGACGATTCGCGCCATGCACCGAGACGCAAGCTGCTTCGCCAATCGCCATGAGACCGGGAATGATGTGATCGGGATTGCCGTCCTTGAGAATGACCACCTCGCCATGATAATTGGTGGGAATGCCGCCCATATTGTAATGTACGGTCGGCAGCACCGGCGCCGGTTCCTTAGTGACGTCGACGCCGGCAAAGATGCGCGCCGTTTCAGCAATGCCCGGCAAGCGCTTGTTGATCACATCCGCGCCCAGATGCTCCAGATGCAGATGGATGTGATCCTTATGCTCGCCAACCCCGCGTCCCTCGCGGATTTCGATGGTCATCGAGCGGCTGACCACATCGCGGGAAGCCAAGTCTTTAGCATTCGGCGCGTAACGCTCCATGAAGCGTTCGCCGTTGGAGTTGGTCAGATAACCGCCTTCGCCGCGACAGCCTTCGGTCATCAGACAGCCGGAGCCGTAGATGCCGGTGGGATGGAACTGGGTGAATTCCATATCCTGCAAAGGCAGACCCGCGCGCAACACCATGCCGTTGCCGTCGCCAGTGCAGGTATGCGCGGAGGTTGCCGAGAAGTAGGAACGGCCATAACCGCCCGTGGCCAGCACCGTTTCATGGGCGCGGAATACATGCAGCGAACCATCGGCCAAGTCCCAAGCCACTACGCCCCGGCACACGCCGTCGTCGTCCATGATCAGATCGAGCGCAAAGTATTCAATGAAGAACTCGGCGTCGTGCTTCAACGCCTGTTGATACAGGGTATGCAGAATGGCGTGACCGGTGCGGTCGGCGGCGGCGCAGGTGCGCTGCGCGGTACCCTCGCCGTAGTTGGTGGTCATGCCGCCGAACGGACGCTGGTAAATTTTGCCTGCCTCGGTGCGCGAGAAGGGAACGCCGTAATGTTCCAGTTCAATGACTGCCGGGACGGCCTCGCGGCACATATATTCAATCGCGTCCTGGTCGCCGAGCCAGTCGGAACCCTTAACCGTGTCATACATATGCCACTGCCACAGGTCCTGCCCCATGTTACCGAGGGCTGCGGACATGCCGCCCTGGGCGGCTACGGTATGGCTGCGGGTGGGAAATACTTTCGTCAGACAGGCGGTTTTTAACCCTTTCTGCGCCATGCCGAAAGTGGCGCGCAGACCCGCGCCGCCAGCGCCGACCACGACCACGTCATAATTATGATGAATCAGTTTGTATGCGTTAGACATGAAACCTCAGCCTCCAGTGATAGGCGTCAGACCGTCGCCAGAGCGACTTTAAGAACGGAGACAACGGCGATAGCGCCCAGCAGGAATAAAACGAATTGTGTGGCCAGCAATGCGATAAACTTGGCGCCTTCCGGTCGGACGTAGTCCTCATAAATAACTTGCATGCCAAGGCTAGCGTGATAGAAAGCGGCGATAATCAGCGCGATCATCGGGCCGGCATTGAAGGGATTGCTGAGCCAGTACTGAAAGGTCTCGTAGTCAGCATGGGCGACCGATAGCAGGGAAATCACAAACCACAGCACTAACGGAATGAGCGCGATAGAGGTCACGCGCTGCAACCACCAGTGGTGCGTGCCGTCTTTAGCGGTTCCGAGACCGCGAACATGGCCAAGTGGGGTGCGAAGACTCATAATAATGTTTCTCCTCAAGGTGCGGCGATCAGCCAGCACAGGAAGGTCAGGATGATGGAGGACCAGATGACCCACCAGCCGGATCGGGTCGCTTCATCCAGTTCAAAGCCATAGCCGGCGTCCCAATACAGGTGACGGATGCCGTTGGCCAAGTGATAAAACAGCGCCCAAGTCCACAGGAACAGGAATAATTGCCCGAGTTTGGAACCCAATATGGCTTGAGCATGTTCATAGGCTTCGGGACCCAACGCCGCTGCCGCTAGCCAGTACACCAGCAGCAGCGTACCCACCACCAGGCCCGCGCCGGTCGCGCGGTGGGTGATGGACAGGATGGAAGTCATTTGGGGTTTGTAATAAGGACCGATCATGAACGGCGACAGGGGCCGTTTGCTGGCGGACATAAGTCTCTCCTCAATGATGCAGTGGCGAACAAAAATCTTCTGTTTTGTGCGCTGCACAGCATACCAAATCCCGTGCAAATTTTTGGGGAAATCTGGTAAGCGCGATGTGGAGCGCGGGGTTCAGAGAACTGATGGGAACCGCGAGATCAAAAGTCGATGCAACGTCCGGCTTTTTCCCAATCGCCGTAGCGAGTGGGTTCAGGCCCCTTGGGACCACCGTACTCCCTGGGTTTTTCCGGCGGCGGGTTATCCTGAGAGGAATCGGGGATAACGGAAGGTTGTGGAGGTAGCTTGGATTGATCGTTCTTGTTCATGGCGACTCTATCTTTAAGTGACAAAATGGCGGTGTTAGCCATCCTGGCTCCATCCGTCGACGGAACTGCCGGGGATCGGCGCTGCGCGCTCGTTCCGGTCTCTACATTTTGTTGGGTTATTATGCCGCTGGCAGGTACCTAACGCAATGAATCCCGGTTTATGCTGGGGGATTGGCCACGAAGTTGATCAACGGAGCAGCATCAATAAATTTCGAGGATTCAAGGTAATGAACAAAGAGTGGGATGATTTTCTCGAAGAGAAATTCGGCGCTTGCCTGGAGTCGGGTCGAGCGGCGCATTTTGGCCACCCAAACATTGAACTATGGACGGGGCTGAATGATGGCGATCTATGTAGCGACTTGAGTGATCGGGGCCTGATTGCTGTTAACGGCCCTGACGCCGTTTCCTTCCTGCAAGGGCAATTGACCTGTGATGTCCGTCAGGCGACGCCAGATCACAGTCTCTTAGGCGCGTTCTGTTCCCCCAAGGGTCGGGTGCTGGCCAGTTTCCGGTTATTCCGGCGGGAAGACACTTTGTATCTGGAATTGCCACGCGGGCTGGTTGAGCCGACATTGACCCGGTTGCGCAAATATGTGTTGCGCGCTCAGGTCACACTGGAAGACGCCAGCGACCGACTGATTCGCTGCGGGGTGGCCGGGCCGCATGCGGAAGCCTTGCTGAATGAACGGTTCGGGGCGCTGCCCGCAACCGTTAATGGCGTCATTCACTTCACGGGTGAAAGCTCGGACGTCACTGTGATCCGGTTACCAGGGAGTCTGCCGCGCTTTGCGCTGCATGGCCCGCTGCCGGAGATGCAACGACTTTGGAAGAGCCTGAAAAATGAGGTCGCTTTCACGGGCGCGGAACCCTGGCGACTGCTGGACATTTTGGCTGGCATTCCCACGATTTACCCGGAAACCGTGGAAGCGTTCACGCCGCAGATGATTAACCTGGATTTCCTGGAAGGGATCAGCTTTCAGAAGGGTTGCTATACTGGTCAGGAAGTGGTGGCGCGCACCCACTACCTGGGCAAGTTGAAACGGCGAATGGTTCTGGCGCGGGTGGAGTGTGAGCACTTTCCCGGTCCGGGCAATGTGTTGTTCTCCCCGCAGGCCGACGCCAGTCAGGGCTCCGGGCGGATTGTCGATGCGGCGCAGCATCCCGATGGCGGTTACGCAGTGCTGGCGGTTGCGTTGATCGAATGCGCGGAACAGGGCGCATTGCGCTTAGGCGACGCCAGCGGGCCGATGCTGCAAATACAAACCTTGCCCTACAGCGTTGCAGCGACCACTGGGGAACGCTGATTTTAATCATCCCCCAGCGTCCAGCCGCCCAGGTCCTTCCAGTGGTTGACGATTTGGCAAAATAATTCCGCGGTGCGCTCAGCGTCGTAAATGGCGGAATGCGCCTCGCTTTCATTCCACGGGATGCGCGCCGCCTTGAGCGCGCGCGCCAGCACAGTCTGTCCATAGGCCAGGCCGGCCAGCGAGACCGTGTCAAAATTGCTAAAGGGGTGAAAGGGATTACGCTTGAGTCGATTCCGTTCCACAGCCGCATTCAGAAAAGCCAAATCGAAAAAAGCGTTATGCCCGACCAGAATGGCGCGGTTGCAGCCGGTTTCCCGTACTTCCCGGCGTATTTCCTGGAAGAGTGCGGTCAGCGCCTCGCTTTCCGGCACGGCGAAACGGAAGGGGTGGTCGGGATCGATGCCGTTCACCGCCATCGAGGCCGGGTCAAGGCGGGCGCCGGGGAAGGGTTGCACATGATGGGCGAGTGTCCCAGCGGGGCGTAGATAACCTTGCCAGTCCATGCGCACGATCACTGCGGCGATTTCCAGCAGGGCGTCGGTTTGCGCGTTGATGCCGCCGGTTTCGACATCAATGATAACCGGGAGAAATCCCCGAAAGCGGTGAGCGATGAGTGGATTGGGAGCGGGTTCATTCATTTGCGCAGCATACCGGATTAGCCGCCGAAACGCATCTGAACCGCGGTTGATCTCCTACGCTGTTCTCAACCTGGCGTATTGTGTTCGACCCAGTGAGAGCCGGTCGTGGTATTTTCGCGCTTCCAGAACGGAGCTTTCGATTTCAGTTCTTCCATAATGAAGCGGCAGGCTGCAAATGCCGCCGCTCGGTGAACTGACCAAACCGCGACCAGCACAATGGGGTCAGAGGGTTGTAATGCGCCAACGCGGTGGATCACCAGGACATCCAGCAACAGCCAGTTCTGGAAAGCGGCTTCAACAATGTGGTGCAACTGGCGCTCGGTCATGCCGGGATAATGCTCCAGCGTCATTTCCTGGACGGCATCGCCTTCGTTGAAATCACGCATCGTGCCGATGAAGATAGCCGTTGCGCCATATTGGCCGCTCAGGCGTTCATCCAAACAGGCTTGATAATCCGCCAGCGCGATGAGTGGCGCAAAGGGTTGGTCGCGTAGTTCAATTCGCATGGTTATGGCGTTTCCCTAGTCATTCTGATGCACTAAAATAGGTCAATCTATTATTTGAACGCGCCAAAATAGCACAATCCATAGCGTTCTCACTTTTCCCGATACGCGCACTGTGTGATTATGACTAAAGAAATCCTATGGCATGGTTCATGCTGACTTTGAATTTCGGGCATAACTATGCACAATTCTATCGATTCCAACATACCCCCCCGAGGAACTTGCCACAATGAATGCTGCTGATGTGATGAAGCTAATGGAAGAAAAGGGCGTCAAGTTCGTGGACTACCGGTTCACGGACACCCGAGGTAAGGAACAGCATGTGACTGTACCCTCCAGCGCCTTTGACGAGGATATCTTCGAGGACGGCAAGATGTTCGACGGCTCGTCCATCGCGGGTTGGAAAGGCATCCAGGAATCGGACATGATTCTAATGCCCGATCCGGCGACCGCCTGTATCGATCCGTTCTTTGAGGAGCCGACGCTGGTTTTGACCTGTGACGTGATCGAACCCAACACCATGCAGGGTTACGAGCGCGATCCGCGTTCCCTGGCCCGCCGCGCCGAGGCGTATCTCAAATCCACGGGCATTGGCGATACCGCGTTCTTCGGACCGGAAAACGAGTTCTTTATCTTCGACGACATTCGCTGGGGCGCTGATATCAGCGGCTGCTTCTATAAAGTTGATTCCTCCGAGGCCGGTTGGAACTCCGAGAGGGTGTATGAAGGCGGCAACTTTGGCCATCGGCCCGGACTCAAGGGTGGTTATTTCCCGGTCCCGCCGGTGGATTCGCAACAGGATATTCGTTCCGCCATGTGCTTGGCTCTGGAAGAAATGGGCCTGGTTCCCGAAGTCCATCACCATGAAGTAGCGACCGCTGGTCAAGCCGAGATTGGCGTACAGTTCAATACGCTGGTGCGCAAAGGCGATGAAGTGCAGCGTTTGAAGTACGTGATTCAGAACGTGGCCGCCAGCTATGGCAAGACCGCCACCTTCATGCCCAAGCCCTTGGTTGGCGACAACGGCAATGGTATGCACGTCCACCAGTCCATCGCTAAGGATGGAGTTAACCTGTTTGCTGGCGACTTGTATGCCGGACTGTCTGAAATGGCGTTGTACTACATTGGCGGCATTATCAAACACGCCAAAGCGCTGAATGCGTTCACTAACGCCTCGACCAATAGTTACAAGCGCCTGGTGCCGGGTTTTGAAGCGCCGGTGATGCTGGCCTACTCGGCGCGCAACCGCTCTGCGTCCATCCGCATTCCCTATGTCCAGAGTCCCAAGGCGCGGCGTATCGAAGTGCGCTTCCCCGACTCGACCGCCAACCCCTATCTGGCGTTCGCAGCAATGATGATGGCCGGTCTGGATGGCATCCAGAACAAGATTCATCCTGGCGATGCGATGGACAAGGATCTCTACGATCTGCCGCCGGAAGAAGAAAAGCAGATTCCCAAGGTTTGCTTCTACTTCGATGAGGCGCTGAGCGCACTCGATGCTGACCGTGAATTTCTGCTCAAGGGCGGCGTGTTCACCAGCGACTTGATTGATGCTTATATCGCATTGAAACAGGCGGAGGTGACCCGGTTGCGGATGACCACTCATCCGGTTGAATTTGATATGTATTACAGTCTGTAAGATGAATTACCCCCTTTAGCAATAAAGGGGGAACCAGCATTCTAGATCCCGACGGTCATCTGGACTACGCCGACCCCGCCTGCGTTCAAACAGCGCTTTCTAATTGTGCAGAGTACCGCTTTATTGCCTGTCCAAAATTTGGAGTCCATTATAAAGGGATGGCTCAAAGGAAGATTCAAAGCCCTAAGGCTTGCATGAACTCAGTGAACTCCGAGGAGAAAAGGAAGCTGATTATCACTTCATTGCGGGTGACGCCACGAGTCAACGCTTCCAGCCAGAATGTTAAACCTGCTTCGTCGGGATCGCGCTGAAAGAAAGTCAGGTACACGTCGGCAATGAACTGCTCATTCGTGGTGTTGTGTCCGAGATATTCCGAGCTGTTGAAAAAGGAGATGGCCATTTCCTGGAAAACAGGTTTGACGTCCATTCCCTGTTCCTGGTTCTGAATGATCTGGTTCCGCCAGTAGGCCAGACCAGCGGCATCCGGCGCCCGTCCGAGGATCGAAACGTAGTAATGAGTAGTCAGCGTAGCCGCTGGGTCGTTGCTGATGCCCAGGGTTGAAATGGGCGACACAACACCCGTCGGTTGGTCTTGCTCCACATCCGCGTAGACGCTGGACGTTGCCGGCGCGACATTCGGATCTCGACCCTGGATGAAGTTTTGATCCTCGACGATGGTCTTGTAGGCCTTGTTCAGTTCCAACGCCCGCTCAGGGGACGGGTTAATCAAGAGCGTGATGTCCTCGTGCAGCGCGCTGAGCTGATCCGGCTTAATCGAGCCATCCGCATTGAAGAACCGCCGCAACACTTCGTTGTTGATCAGGAACTCATTGCCGGAATGATTCTGTTGCAGATAATAGGAATATTCGTACTGGATGGTGCCATCGGCGCGTTTCACCTTCGGCTCGGGCAGTCCATGCAGGTCCTTCTGGGTCCAATGGTACCAGCCGCGAGCATGCGCCTGACCGGCGGGAAGTTTACGCGCGAATGAGAAGATGCCGTCGCTAGTCGCGCCGATACCGCTGTGACACCCAATGCAGAAGACATTTTCCTCATGGGTCTGGGGGCGCAGTTGACCGCTGGCGTCCTCAATGAAGCCCTGATAAACCCATCCCTGACCATTGGCTATTCCGCGCTCCGGATCGCCGATAATTTGCCGCAGGCGATCAGGGAAGTCGTGGTTTTCCTTCTCCTCATTTAGAGCCAGTTCGCGCAAGTCGGCATAGGACATCCAGAACGCCTTGCGGCCATAGCGTAGTTCTTTCAGATGCGCGGCCAATTGTGGGTTGTCGCTCCCGTCAAGATCAATATAGCGCACACTATGCAGAAATTCGGTTCCCTCGGGAAACAGGCGTGCGGCGAGATGAAGTTGGCCCTGCTGTTGGAGTGCGCTGGCTTGGCCTACATAGCGCATATTGCGCCCTTCCAGGGGCGCCCAATCGTAGGTAATCCGGGTCGCAGTGGTTAACTGGCCATCCTTGTCGAGATCGATGCCGAAACGGTTTTCATCGACCGGATCAATGGCGACGTCCTGCTCGGTGAACAAGGCTTCGAGAATCGCCAGGTTGATCTTGTACACGGTCAGATCGAACTGCCCAGCAGCATCCGAGCGAAAGGGCGCGGCAAGCCGGATCAATACATCGTCAGTCGAGCCATTGGTCGGCCAGAAGGTGCCGGGAAAGGGATAATAGGCAAAAGCTCGCCAACCGGTGTAGCGACCGTCCGGGGCGCGATCAAAGCCTTCCTGGTCGAACTTGAAGTAGGCATCGGGAATAAAGCCATTCCAAGCGCCATCGCCGTTATAGTCCCATGCTGTGGGAAGATTGCGAAGCCGCTTGGCCAGGATTGGCTCGCTGTCAGCGCCCAGATAGTTGTCTTGTCGAACATAATGAAGGATTTCCTGATCGCTGATCGCCGCCACTCGGGTGGTGCGATCAACAAACAGATTCCGCCAAAAATTATGGGTTGCGAAGGCTGGAAAGCTGTAGGAAAGTTGTAAGTCACTGTCATTAATCTGATTAGGCCGCACCGGTTGGGTGTGGCAAGTATAACAGGGATTATGGACCCTTCCGCGCGAGTCAATGGTGTCGGTGTAACATTGTGCGGGGATATAAGCAGCCTTGTTTTCCAGATTGGTATTCAGAAGATTGACTTCAGCAAAGCTGGTCAGGATTAACCCAGAACCTGCTGCGAAAAAGATTACTAAATAGCGGGACTTCATAAAAGGCACTCTCAAAAAAACGCAAAGGCGCAGATCCGATGAGAGCTGCGCCTTGACGGCGGTGTGAACCTGCAAACGGGCTTTAATAATTAATGGTCAATAACAAGGCGGGTTAGCACAGTGTAACCCGCCCACTTAACTTATTGATCCAGACGTGGCAGGGGACCAATGTAACCAGTATAGGCTCGGCCTTCGTCCGCAGTGACCTGCTTGTCAGAGTCGCTTTCGCCATAGGGGTGCTGGATAACGCTCATGATGTACCCATGGCCGCCAACATTAGCGTAGAAATAGGGCGAAGTGGTCTCTGAGCCGTAGGGGGTCGTTTGGATCCGGGTCAAAGTGCGATGATCCAGGTTATAGGCCCAGATCACGTCGTTCTGATGCCCCGATCCGGTGTCCTCGCCGATGATCAACGTCTGATAACCTGGGATGTAGGTCAGGTTATCAGGGTTAGCGATTCCGTTGATATTACAGGTGTTATCATCATTAATGCCGCTGTTGGGGTCGCCCACCACCAGAGCGCTCATGTCTTTGGCGACGTAATCGGAACCGATCGTCGCTTCGGAACCCACTGACAGTTCATAAACGCCGCCACAGGGATTCCAGGCTACCCGCACCTGGTTAGGGCCGCCAATGTCGTACTTGGTATTGTCCTTGCCAGTCTTTTTGTTGTTCTCCATGCCATAGCGAATATCGGAGATGGAGACATAGAGCTTGTTATCAGCGGCGTTGAAGGTGATGCCTTCTTCCTTGGAAAGCTCGGTGGTAGCGCCCATCATCGCCGCATAACGGCGGGTTTCCAGGAAGGCCGCGGCCTTCTCCATACTGGGCTTGAGCTGCAGGCATTCGTGGTAAGTATCGCCTTCGGTCGCATCATGCCCGTGATTGACCGAGGTGAAGCCTGCCGGACAGGCTCCGGTATCCTTCCCTTCGGCGTCTACGACCGGATCGGCGGTGGTAAAGATTTGATCGAAAGTAGTCTTGGCATCGATCAAAGCCGCAATTTCGGTATTGTTGGATTGACCCAGTTTGATCCATTCAACGGTGAAGTTGCCGCCGTTGGCATCTTCATCCGGGCTGGTCTGGGTCAACTTGGCGGCATATAGCGAACCCGCGCTCAGGTCGCCGGCGGTATCAGCGACGAACATGAATAGACCCACGTTGGTGCCGTCGTCAGAGATGTAGGTGGTGCGTTGGTCCGGCATCACATAGGCCAGTTCCAGCGCCATACGGCCCATGCCATAGTGCTTGGTAATCGTTGTCTCACCGTTCTCATTCAGCACCTTCACCTCGATCGGATGGCCCCAGAAATAAGGATTCATCTGGGTGCGGTCCCCATCGAAATAGGCATCCATCGCATGGTAGTAGCTATCCTCTTGGCCAGAACCAGTGACCTTGGTCCCCGTGGCGAAATTGAACAATCGAGCATCCGGTTCATATTCTTCGGAACCCAGATGGGTATTCCAGGGGGTTACGCTGCCGGCGCAATGCACCCAGCCGCCGTGGATGCTGGACTGATCGATGAATCGAGTGCTGATCGCGCTGATTTGGCCGTTACCCGCCTGATTGAGTTCGGAGAGGTACATCGCGCCGGGCCGCGACTCAAACTGCGAAACCATGAACAGCTTATCGCCGGTCGGAATAAAGGAGGAGAAGTCATTGTCGTTGGAGTAACGGGCAGAACCGTCCTCTTCCCGGATGACCTGGCCGTTCTCGTCCACCAATTGCCCGAAAACGCCGCTGCCAACAGTATCGCCACTGCGCAGGATGGCATTGTAACCAATTGGAGAGATAACGCCGTTGACGCGCACTGCCGGGGCGGCCAGCACCGAACGCTTTTGCGCGTCGGTATAAGGGAAGGGAGTTGGGCAGAAGCTGAGCGCCGGTGTCACCGAGTCGCTGTAGTCGATCAGCTGAGTCTGGGCCGAAGTCACGCTCTCGCTGCTCGAATCCACAGCCGCTAGTCGAGAGGCTACCTCATTGATGCTACCGTAAGCGCCGCATTCGGTCGAGAGATTCTGCGTATAGTTGCTGGCGACGGTGACTTTATTGGCAACGCTCTCGGCGTCGCTACCCTGGGCATTCAAAAGGATGGCCAAAGTAGCGTTCTGCCGGTTGAACAGGCCGCTGTCGAGCGCCGCTACCCAGAATGCCTTACCTGCTGGCTCCGGATCGCGGTTAAACAATTGCCGATAGACGGCGTCAACCAGTTGGCTGTTGTCGAGTGCGCCGTAGCGAGCTTCATACTCGGCAGAAGACCCGAAGTTGCCGATGATCATCGAAAGATTGCCGTTAACGCTGGCGAGCTGCTCGTTCCAGTAACCTAGGCCGGTGTAGTCAGCCGGACGCCCGTAGTACGCGATATAAGCTTTCTGAACGTCATTCTCATACTGGGCGTAGACCGCTTGCGCTCCAAGGGTAAGCGATAAGGCGGTTATGGGAACCAACAATGGTTGCTTGTTAAACATCAAACGATCTCCATTGGCAATTTGCAGAATTGCATCAGCACGCATCAGCGATTGGGTGTAAGGGGTAATTAAGCGGGCGATAGTAAGGTGAGCGGGTTACAAGATTGTGAAAGAAGGCCATGCAGGAGCGGTTAACACCGACTTAACCCGTCGCCCAGCCAGGGGTGGGCGCGGCTTCCGGCAGTCCACGCGGCTCGCGGGCGATAATGACCGCCTGTTGCGCATTCCAGCGCAGGATTTCCAGCGACCCATCCGCGCACTCCGCCAGCGCTGTGCAACTCTCCACCCAGTCGCCGTCATTGCCATACAGTACGCCGTGGATGTCGTGCAGCGCCGCGTGATGAATATGGCCGCAAATGACCCCGTCCAAACCCCGCCGCGTTGCTTCGTGCGCCGCCGCCGCTTCAAAGCGGGCGATATAGGCGGCGGCCCGGCCAATCCGCTGCTTGAGAAAGCTGGCCAACGACCAATAGGAATGATTCCAGTGCCGTCGCCAGTGGTTGTACCAACGGTTGGCGAACAGCAGCAGGTCATAGGCCCAGTCACCCAGCCCGTTCAGCAACGGTCCGCCGCAGCGCACTGCCGAATCACAATCGTCGCCATGGATGACCAGCAAACGCCGGCCATCCACCGTGTGGTGGATAATCTCCCGAACAATTTCGATGCCGCCGACTGACAGCCCTAGATAATCGCGGACGACTTCATCATGATTACCGGGCACATACCACACCCGAACGCCGGCGCGCGCTTTGGCGAGAATCGCCTTGAGGACTTCGCTATGCGCCGCTGGCCAGTACCCTCCTCTTCGCAGACTCCAGAAGTCAATCAGATCGCCAGTCAGGTACAGATATTCGCATTCGCAGTGATTCAGAAAATTGATCAGAAACTCAGCCTTGCATTCCTTGAAGCCGAGATGAACATCAGAAATCCATAGAGAACGGTAATTTAGGGAGGCCATGATGCAAACCTATTCGCCGCGTTTCTGGCCGATGAACTGGAAGTAGCGCCACAGACCGCCATAGGCGGCGCTCGGCGTTTCAAGCAAGGGCTGGCAGTGGGTGTTCAGCCAAGGCAGGAGATGTCCATCCATCCGCACATGATTGATCGCCATCCAGCGTTGAAAGGCGGGGAACCGGGTTTCGTGAAAGTCCGCGACCGCCAGCCAACCGCTTGGCTGCAAATCCCTCAACGCCGATTCCAGCGCCTGAGACCAACCGGGATTGATCATCGACAGGCAGTAGGAAAACACGATCAGATCGAATACCGGCTCCGGGCGTAACGGACAGTCATAGCGCTGATGCAACAAGGTGGCTAGGATTCGACGCCGGTCCAGCTTGCGCCGCGCCCGCGTCAGCATGTCCGCTGACAGATCCAGTCCAGTCAAGGTGGCTTCGGGGAATTGACGAGCCAGACGGAGCAGGTTATCGCCAGTCCCACAGCCGATATCAAGAATGTTGCGCGGCGGCCTGGGCAGCTCTGCGATAGAGTGAACCAAAGCTGTCCGTCCGAACAGGAAACTCCAGCGGGTTGCGTCATACAACCGGGCATGCCAGCGGTAGTAGCGGGTCAGAGCCGCGGTATTGTGGTGAACAGGAGCGTTGATCCGGACGGCATCGTTCATGCTCATAACACCTCCGCAAAGTGCAGGCTACCATAAGTGCCTACTCGATCCTGAAGGTGTAACGCTTCGGTCTGCTCTGGGAAAAAACGCAGCGCCCGACGGGTCCAGTCCGGCAGAAAATCAAGATGATGGCCGGCGGAACGGAGAAGAATGCGGCTTCCCGGACGGCTGTTGGCCAGAATCAGCCGCCATTCTTCCTCAAGCGCTTGGGGCTGATGCCAGGCCAGCCAGTCCTGATGATCGAGCAGGACGAAATGGCTGTACTGGCTCGGATTTTGCCAAAGGAACTCACTGATCGTAGCGTTGTGCGTATGCACCCGATCACGGCGGGCGCGTAGCTGAGCGAAGTTTTCTTCTCGAAGATAGTTGGGACAGCATTGTCCGGTATAAGCGCCGGTCAGGTAGGCCCGCCAGAAATAGTTGTCGTGGATCAACACCTCGGTGAGCACATGACGCAGCTTGTCACTGATATAGCCGATGACGCCGCCCGGATACTGCTGTTGAATTAGCCGGATTTGCGGGCGAGGCACGCCGAGCATGGCCAGGGCCGTGGGCTGGCGCAGCAGCCAGGTGCTAAACCGCCCCCACAAGGCAGGTTCGATCTGCTTATAAAGAACGCGCTGTTCATCCAGCGTCCGAGCATCGAGTAGATCGAACAAATATTCGCGCAGCTTGCGTCCGGATTTAAGCAACTGCCGACTGACTAGCCAGGCAACCGCGCCACAGGTGCCGTGATAGTAGAAAGATCGCTTACGGTTAGCTGCATCGAAATAAGCGATTTTCTTGTCCCAGAATGTTGCGGCATAGGGGGGAAGTTGGGATCGCACCGCCTGGTACAGCGCCTGAAAATGGGGATGTGCGCCTTGTCGAAACATTTGCTCTAGATCGCCAAAATCGCCACGTTCGATCAGCGCCAGTTTGAGCTGAAGCAAGGCGTTTTGCCGGGGATTGATATCAACCGCGTGAATCGCTGCCGGGGCGTCCAGCAGATAGTCAAGCGCATTGCAGCCGGCGCTGGTGAGCACCACGACCTGACTGTCCTGATTCAGATTCAACAAGCGCCTGTCGATCCTCGGATCTTCCCAGCACATGTTGTAGATCAGATAACGTTGATGAATGGTTTTGAACAGGAAATCGTGAGCACGATTGCCGAAGTGTGCGCCGAGTTGCTTGACCATGCTGACTTGAGCCAAAGTGGAGATAGGAACTGATGGAATAGCATGGGAAAAATTGATAACGGAATGATGACAGAGTCATGACCGTTTGGTACGGAATAACGTCTTTTATCGTCCCGCCGTTTTTCACCCTCTAGGTATGACGGCAAGATAAAAGCACTGAAGCTAAATCTTGACCTTGACAGTCAACAATCAGACACTATCACCTAACATTCACAAAAGAGGATTCCATCATGGGCGCAACCGTTGAAAACTTTACCCCTGCTGATAGCTCCCTGCTGTTCACCGATGCCGCGGCGTTGAAGGTTAAGAATTTGCTTGAGGAAGAGGCCAATCCCAATTTGATGCTGCGCGTCTTCATTTCTGGCGGCGGCTGCTCAGGCTTTCAGTACGGCTTCACCTTCGACGAGGCTCTCACCGATGGCGATACTGTCGTTGAGAATCAAGGCGTTAAACTGCTGATTGACCCAATGAGTTTCCAGTATCTGGTCGGCGCTGAAATCGACTACACCGAGGGGCTGGAAGGCGCCCAGTTTGTTATTCGCAACCCCAATGCCGTTACGACCTGTGGCTGCGGTTCGTCTTTTTCCGCCTGATAATGATGTCTACTCCCCTCGTCCACTAATCCTGTTTCGCTTTCGCCCCAACCCCTCATCTTTGTGGGAGAGGGGCATTATTTAAAACTCTCCAAGGATCGCCCATGCATTCGGTTGAAGAAACACTAGCGCTGATCAAACGTGGCGCGGTGGATCTATTGCTTGAGGAGGAGTTGGTCGAACGGCTGAAAGCTAGCCGGCCGCTCAGGATCAAGGCAGGTTTCGACCCGACCGCCCCTGACCTGCATTTAGGCCATACCGTCCTAATCAACAAACTCCGCCAGTTTCAGTACCTCGGCCACCATGTGATGTTCCTGATCGGCGACTTTACCGGCATGATTGGCGATCCGACGGGTAAAAATGTTACGCGCAAGCCACTGACCCGCGAAGAGATTCAGGCCAACGCCCAAACCTATCGCGAGCAGGTGTTCAGAATTCTCGATCCTGGCCGCACCGAGGTGCTGTTTAACTCCGCCTGGTTCGACCGCATGACGCCGGGAGATTTCATCCATCTGGCCGCCAAGCACACGGTTGCCCGGATGCTAGAGCGTGATGATTTTGGCAAGCGCTACGCCAATGGCCAGCCGATCGCCATTCACGAATTCCTGTACCCTTTGGTGCAGGGTTATGACTCGGTGGCTATGCGCGCCGATGTGGAGCTGGGCGGCACGGATCAGAAGTTTAATCTTTTAGTCGGTCGTGAGTTGCAGAAACACTACGGGCAACCGCCGCAAATCGTTCTGACCATGCCGATTTTGGAGGGGCTGGACGGTGTGCAGAAAATGTCAAAGTCGCTCGGCAATTATGTAGGCATCCGTGATGAACCCAATGACATGTTTGGCAAATTGATGTCGATTTCCGATGATTTGATGTGGCGTTACTTCGAATTATTGAGCTTTCAGCCGATCCATGAGATCGGCGAATGGCGGCGTCAAGTGAGCGAAGAAGGACTTAATCCCCGTGATGTGAAATTCAGGCTGGCTGGAGAACTGGTAGAGCGGTTTCACGGTGTCGAAGCCAGCCGGCAGGCTCTGTCAGCCTTTATCGAGCGCTTCCAGAAGGGCGCATTACCTGATGATCTGGTCGCAGTGCAGGTTCAATCCCGCGATGGCAAACTGCCGATTGCCAACCTGCTCAAGGAAGCCGGGTTGACGGCCAGTACTTCCGAAGCCTTGCGGCTCATTCAACAGGGCGCGGTTCGGGTTGATGGCGAGCGAATCGAAAATCGTGATTTGGCGCTGATTGCTGGTAGTCATCATATCTATCAAGTAGGTAAGCGACGGATTGCCAAGGTTTTCGTTCTCTAATGACTATGATGATCTGAAAATTGTATGAAAGAGTGTTGACAGGGAAGTTTCAATCTCTATAATGCGCACCTTCTTAGCTTGCTGGCGCGACTTTCGGGAAAGGATGGTGAGTAATCAGATTTGAAAAGGATCTGGTAAATCAGTAGGAAGCTGGCATAGCGAGTTTTTTTAATCAGTGGTGTTTATACGCTGTCACACTTGATTGTGGCGAAGAAATACGCTCTTTATTTTACTGGTGAAAGATTTGAGAGAGGGGCCTGAGGGCGGGAAGCCGGGGTGGTGAATTTCCGACTGGTGATTAAAGCCGAGAGGAGAGGATCTGCCTGAGGAGAGATTGAGAAGTAGTAGAGATTAAACTGAAGAGTTTGA
>JAGRHQ010000058.1 GCA_020444905.1 Candidatus Competibacteraceae bacterium | reverse complement strand
TAAATAGGTGAGTATGAAACCACCCAGCGCCAGCGCCAGATTCAACCCTCGACCGTGGGCAAACTCCTCAAGGGTCACCAGCAAGCCCTTGCCTTGCTGCTTGTCGGGAGCCGTCAAGCGCTCCAGCTGGACATTGATGCGTTGCAGACGGTCTTCGACGCTTCCACGCTGATCCTGCCATTGCCCAAGCAAGGATTTAAGCGCCTTATCGACCACCGGCGCTTTGATCTCGGCCTGTTTTTTTTCCAGTTCGGTAATCGCAGATTCGATAATTTGCAGCTGATCTTTGTATAAAGCCTGTTCGCTTTTCAGCCGCTCCATGACGCGAGGCCGTTCGGTGAGCCGTTTCAGTTCTTCCAGCAAGGGTTGAACGACCGCCTCCAGCTCCTTTTGCCAGTTGAACTGCGCTTCCTCGGCTCTCCTGTCAAGCGCCGAGATGCTGAATCCCCCCGTCGCTAATTCCCCAAAGGAAGTTTTTAAATCCTGAAGGCGTTTTTCAATCAGATCTATTTGTTGGTTAATCTGTTGCGCGTTTGCAGGGTCTTTCGTGCGCTTCAGTTCCCGGCCCAGTTGGGCGTCCTCACTTTCGATCTGCTTGATAGTGTCGAGCAGCGTCCGTAATTGCTCTTCATGTGAGAGATTTTTTGCCGGTTGCGTGGTTTCGGTTTTATTTTCCGAGGAGGCGTCAACCGATTGCGCGTACAGGTTTGGCGTCAGTGCAACGCAAAGAAAAACGAGGATTAATCCGCGAAAAAACATGAAGTTCCTCCTGTGGATGGACATGAGGCAAACAGTCGTTGGTTGAACCCGGAAGGTCCGGGTATACCGACTAATCGCCGACGTTTAACGCCGGATGGGATTACGCCCCAGCAGCAGGGCGCGGAGAGTCAAGGCGATGTGAAAGAAAAGCAGGCATGGGCATCCAGGGGATGGGAGAAAGCTCAAGAATTGAAGTAGTGGATCTGGACGCCTTCCAGATCGCTTTTGGCCAGTTCCACCATGCGCGAAGCGACCGTTTCCGCTTCGACCGGACGGTAGCGGCTCAATGGCCCCCACAAGAACCAGGACCAGTACGGCGCAAATTGCTTACTCCAGTCCTCGGTGGGCCGGGGTTCCCAGCGTTGGCCGAGCAACAGCGAGGGCCGCAGGATGTGAACCGCCTTGAATGGAAGTTCGCTAACGGCTGCTTCGGCGCGGCCCTTGACGCGGTTGTAAAAGATCGGCGAGGCGGGATCAGCGCCGACCGCCGAGACCAGCACAAAACGGGAAACGCCGCGAGACGCCGCGAGACGGGCCAGTTCGGCAACGTAGATGTGATCGACCTTGGCAAAGGCTTCGGGTGAACCAGCCGCGCTATGCGTGGTGCCCAGGCAGCACAGCACGACGTCGGCATTAATCGCTTCGATGTAATGGTCGAGATGATCGAAATTCACGATATGAACGTTCAGTTTGGGTGGAATCCATTCCAGTGGACGGCGCACAAATACAGTCACTGCACTGAAATCCTTGTCGTACAACAATTCACCCAGACAATGGCCACCGACCAGACCGGTCGCACCGACTAACAAGGCGCGTATTCCCGAGGGTTGCCCTACCTCCATTTCGCTGCTCCTGAGTGTTCGATTACCTCTTTAAAGAATAGCATAAGGCTAAACACCCCCCTCTTCTCTAAGAGAAGGAGGGGCGTGATACACCGCATGTGCATGAATCCCTGGCCGATTAAACTCAAGCCGCGCTAGTCAGCTGATCATACTTGGCTTGCAGTTGCTCATGGGTCTCAGTGTGATTAGGGTCGACGAGAATACAATCCACCGGGCAAACCTCGATGCATTGCGGTTCGTCAAAATGGCCCACGCACTCGGTGCAAAGTTTGGGATCAATTATATAGATTTCATCGCCTTGGGAAATCGCTTCGTTCGGACACTCCGGCTCGCACACATCACAATTGATACATTCATCGGTAATCATCAGCGCCATGACGGGGATCCTCTTCTGTTTTAACGGGAATTACATGGGAGTCAATTTCCGAGTATTTTACTCAATTATTTTCGCAATGCGAATTTTGCCGCCAGCGCCGCTTCAACCTTGGGATGGACGAAGGGGGCAATATTGCCGCCTAGCTTGGCGACTTCCCGCACCAGGCTGGAAGAAATAAAGGCGTACTGTTCGGCGGGCGTCAGAAAGATTGACTCAATCTGCGGATTCAGGCGACGGTTCATGCTGGCCAACTGGAATTCAAATTCAAAGTCAGCGACGGCGCGCAAGCCACGCATCAGCACATTCGCGCCAATGCTTTTGGCATAGTTCACCAATAAGACATCGAAGCCGCGCACCTCGACATGCGGTAGATGCGCGACGACCGCGTTAACCAATTCCACCCGTTCCTCCAGCGAGAACAGAGGCTGCTTGTTGGGATTAGCGGCGATACTGACGACCAGCCGTTCGAACATGCGGGCGCCGCGTTCGACCAGATCAGCATGACCGTTGGTAATAGGATCAAAGGTGCCGGGGTAGATAGCGACGACGGACATAGAAATTCCTTCAGTGCGAATAGTGCGGATGGTTTCGCCGATTATCTGGAAAGCTGCGGACTAAGGCAAATCCGGGAACTGGAGCGGTGAAGAGAGTTCTCGCCGCGCTAGTCGGTAGGCCACCATCCCAGCGGTTTTCTCCCGGTGGAAAGTCCAGTGCGCGGGTAATAGCGGTCGAGGTTGATCCGCTTCGGCTTCCAGATAAATCCAGGCAGTTGCCGCCAGCCAGCCACCCTGTTCCAGAAGCGCACACACCGACTCCAGCAAGTCTTCGCTGAACGGTGGGTCGAGCCATACAATGTCAAACGGGATTCCCGGCGAGCGCAACCAGGTAAGCGCATCAAGCGGATCGACTCGGGCGTTCCGGGCCGACAATCGGTCAAGATTATCCCGCAGGGCGCGAACCGCCAGTGGCTGGCGTTCGACAAACACCACTTCCGCCGCCCCGCGTGAGAGCGCCTCGATGCCCAGCGCGCCGCTGCCGGCGAACAAATCCAGACAACGCGCACCCGGCAAGACCGGGGTTAGCCAGTTGAATAGCGTCTCCCGCACCCGGTCTGGGGTGGGGCGCAATCCGGGCAAGTCTGGAAATTCCAGGCGCCGGCTGCGCCATTGCCCACCGATAATCCGCAAGGCTTGCGTCGAGCGCCGATGTGATTTCATATCTTCTTCCCATAGCAAAATTTGTTATCACGGCTGAAGACGCTCCGCAGCCCAGCCGTTTGTCCTCCAGTCCTGACACCCTTGAAATCCCAGGATTGAACCCTATTACCTTCTCCAAAGGGAGGCCAAGCCTACCCGCCCGATTTGCAGAGTAACGGAGGAGAATACCCACCATGCCCGCCACTGAACCGACCCTGGATCCCCGCACCCGCCCGGCGGCGACCGGGACGAATCATTCTTTTGCGGAATCCGCCACGCCAGAAACGCCCATGCCGGTTGACGGGGAAGAGATGGACATTCTGGTGAGCCGTGAAGAATTCGATACGCTCCAGCGCGATCTGGATCAAGCATTAGCCAAAGCCGATGAGCACTGGAAATTGTATCTGGGCGCGCACGCCGAGATGGAAAATCTGCGCAAGCGCACCGAGCGCGACGTGCAAAACGCCCACAAATTTGCCCTGGAACGGTTTTTTAATGAATTGCTGCCGGTGCGCGACAGTCTGGAAATGGGACTGGCGGCGGCTGACGAAACCACCAATATCGCTAAATTGCGCGAAGGCGTTGACCTGACCCTCAAGCAACTGACTGCGGCGATGGAAAAGTTTGGCGTTCATGAGGTCAACCCAGTCGGTGCGCGATTTGACCCGCACCAGCACGAAGCCATGGCGATGGCGCCGACCGATCAAGCCGAACCCAACACGATCATGCAAGTCGTGCAAAAGGGCTATGTTCTCAATGAGCGTTTAATTCGCCCGGCCAAGGTGATTGTCGCCCAGGCCCCTCCGCCGCCTGCCCGTTGACGAATTCCTCATTCCTGGACAATCCACTACCTTGAAAATGGGTCTGTTCACCCCCACCTATTTCAGCAGGCAAAGATTTTAAGCAGCGAATTCGATTAGAGAGTACAAACCATGAGCAACATTATCGGCATCGATCTGGGCACTACCAATTCCTGCGTGGCCGTTATGGAAGGCGGTAAGCCCCGGGTGATTGAAAATAGCGAAGGCGACCGGACGACGCCGTCCATTGTCGCCTTTATGGAAGACGGTGAGATCACCGTCGGTCAACCCGCCAAGCGTCAGGCGGTCACCAATCCTCAGAACACCCTGTTTGCGGTCAAGCGATTGATTGGCCGTCGCTTTAATGAGCCGGAGGTGCAAAAGGACATCGACCTGGTGCCCTACAAAATTGTCAAGAATGACAACAATGACGCCTGGGTTGAAGCGCGAGGCAAAAAGATGGCGCCGCCGGAAATTTCCGCGCGCGTGCTGATGAAGATGAAGAAGACTGCCGAAGACTATCTTGGCCACCCGATCACCGAAGCAGTGATCACCGTGCCGGCTTACTTCAACGACAGTCAGCGCCAAGCCACTAAAGACGCCGGGCGCATTGCCGGTCTGGAGGTCAAGCGCATCATCAACGAACCGACGGCGGCGGCGCTGGCCTTTGGCATGGACAAGTCCAGTTCCAAGGATCGCAAAATCGCCGTTTACGATCTGGGCGGCGGCACCTTCGATATTTCGATCATCGAAATCGCGGAGGTCGATGGCGAAAAGCAGTTCGAGGTGCTCTCGACCAACGGCGATACCTTCCTGGGCGGCGAAGATTTCGACAAGCGGATCATTGACTACCTGATTGACCAGTTCCAGAAGGAAAGCGGCATTAATTTGGCCAACGATCCGCTGGCGCTGCAACGGCTGAAAGAAGCGGCGGAAAAGGCCAAGATCGAGCTGTCCTCCAGTCAGCAGAGCGAGATCAACCTGCCGTACATTACCGCTGACGCCAGCGGGCCGAAGCATCTGAATCTGAAGCTGACCCGCGCCAAACTGGAGTCGCTGGTCGAGGACCTGGTTGACAAAACCATCGGTCCCTGCCGAGTGGCGTTGAAAGACGCCGGTCTGGGCGTGGGACAGATTGATGACGTGTTGCTGGTTGGCGGCCAATCGCGCATGCCGAAGGTGCAAGAGAAAGTGCGCGAATTCTTTGGCAAAGAACCGCGCAAGGACGTGAATCCCGACGAGGCCGTCGCCGTTGGCGCGGCGATTCAGGGCGGCGTACTGGGCGGCACCGTCAAGGACGTGCTGCTGCTTGACGTAACGCCGCTCAGCCTGGGCATCGAAACCCTGGGCGGGGTGATGACCAAGCTGATCGAGAAGAACACCACGATTCCAACCAAGGCGCAGCAAGTCTTCTCCACCGCCGACGATAACCAGACGGCAGTGACTGTGCATGTCCTACAAGGCGAGCGCGAAATGGCGTCAGCCAACAAGTCGCTGGGCAAGTTCGATTTGCAGGATATCCCACCCGCCCCGCGTGGGGTACCGCAGATCGAAGTCACTTTCGACATCGATGCCAATGGCATCCTGCATGTTTCGGCGAAAGACAAGGCCACCGGCAAGGAAAATCGGATTGTGATTAAGGCGTCTTCCGGTCTGTCCGAAGACGAGATCAAGCGGATGGTCGGCGACGCCGAGGCGCACGCCGAGGAAGACAAGAAATTCCATGAACTGGTCAATGCTCGCAATCAGGCGGAAAACCTGATCCATGCGACCGAAAAAACTCTGCGTGATCTGGGCGATAAAGTAGAGGGCGGCGAGCGCGCGGCGATTGAGTCAGCGATCAGTGATTTGCGCACTACCCTCAAGAGCGACAACAAGAGCGCGATTGAGGCCAAGACCCGAACGCTGGGCGAACTGTCCGGCAAGATGGCCGAACGCATTTACGGCGCTGGTGGCCCTGGCGGTCCCGAGGGCGGTCCCGGCGGTCCCGGCGGCCCCGCAGGTGGTCCAGCGGGCGGCGCTCACAAGCCGGCTGACGAGGGTGTAGTGGACGCTGAATTTGAGGAGATAAAGAAGTAAGCGCGCCAATTGCGGTAAACTGTGAATCCGGGAGAGCCAAATGCGCTTTCCCGGATTCTTTGGTTTTTAAACGGGCATGACCTGATTAACGCCCGCAACGCAAGATCCCAACATGGCCAAACGCGACTACTACGAAATCCTCAATGTGGCTCACAACGCCAGTGAGGCGGAAATCAAGCAAGCCTATCGACGGCTGGCAATGAAGCACCATCCCGACCGGAACCCCGGCGACAAGGTGTCCGAAGAACACTTCAAGGAAGCCAAGGAGGCGTATGAAATACTGAGTGATGCCCGCAAACGGGCGGCTTACGACCAATTTGGCCACGCGGGCGTGGACGGTTCGGCGGGTGGCGGATTTGGAGGCGGTCCGGCTGATCTGGGTGACATTTTTGGGGGCGTGTTTCGCGACATTTTCGGCGGGATGCGCGGCGGCAGTCAGAACTATCGCGGTTCGGATCTTCGCTACACCCTGGATTTAACGCTGGAGGAGGCCGTCTTCGGCACGACTGCCAAAATTCGCGTACCGACCCTGGTAACTTGCGCAAGTTGCGCGGGCAACGGCGCCAAACCGGGCACCAAGCCGACGACCTGTCCCACGTGCCGGGGCGTCGGCCAAGTGCGCATGCAGCAGGGTTTCTTCTCAATCCAGCAGACCTGTCCGCGCTGTCAGGGGCGCGGCACAATCATTCCTGAACCTTGTGAAACCTGTCGCGGCAGTGGCCGGGTCGAGGAGCAGAAAACGCTGTCGGTCAAGGTGCCGGCGGGTGTCGATAATGGCGACCGCATCCGATTGGCTGGCGAGGGCGAGGCGGGGGAGAGTGGCGGACCGCCCGGTGATCTGTATGTGCAGATTCGCGTCAAGCCGCATCCCATCTTTACCCGCGAAGATAACGACCTGTATTGCGAAGTGCCGATCAGTTTTACCACGGCGGCGCTGGGCGGCGAACTGGAAGCGCCTACCCTGGATGGCCGTATCAACCTGAAAATCCCCTCGGAGACCCAGACCAGCAAGGTGTTCCGCTTGCGCGGCAAAGGTGTGCGGCCTGTGCGCGGCGGCGCGACCGGCGATCTATTGTGTCGCGTGGTGGTAGAGACGCCGGTGAATTTGACGAAAGAACAGAAAGAGTTGTTGCAACAGTTCGCTGAAACCATGCAGGCTGGCGGCAAGCAACATGCGCCGCAGGAAGGTAGTTGGCTGGATGGGGTGAAGAAGTTCTTCGAAGAGATGAAATTCTGAGAAGTCTGAAAAGCGGCTTTTGGCGAGGTTACGCCGCCTTGACGGGAGTTGATCGCCCCGTGGTCTTGCGATACCAGGGAATTTGATTGCTTACAAATACCGCCACCATGCCAGCTATCGCGACCTTTAATGTCTGCAATCTGAGCGCGGATGCGCTGCCCGAGCGGTTAGCGCGCCTGGGTGCGGTTATCCTTCGCGATCTGAGCGCGCCCGACATCGTGGCCTTACAGGAAATCATGGCGGAAGGCCCGATCCTGCCGAATGGTCAAGCGCCTGCCGATGCGGCGTATCAGGCATTGATCGCCGCGATCGAAGCGAATGGCGGTCCCCGCTACGCTTTCCGGGAAATCCCGCCACTGGCGGGTCAGGATGGAGGCATGGCCGGCGCCAATATCCGGGTGGGCTTCCTGTTCAATCCTGCGCGAGTCGATTTTCCTGACCGAAGCCACGCCGGGTCCACGGATAGCGTGGGCATTCGCTATCGTGGTCGTCAACCCAGTCTGACGCTTAATCCCGGACGCATTGCCCCCCAACACCCTGCCTTCTCCGGTGACGAAAGCCATCACTGGGCGCCCAGTCGCAAGGCGTTGGCGGCGGAATTCGTGATTCGAGGCGTGCGGGTGTTCGTGATCGTTTGTCATTTCAAATCGATGCGCGCGACCACTCGCCGCGAGGAAGATTATGCCAAGAAACAGCGCCACGCTCAGGCTGAAATCATCCACAGCTTTGCCGCTGATCTGCTGGCCTGCGATCCGCAGGCGGCTATTGTGCTATTGGGCGATTTGAATGACGTACCGGGTTCCAGAACCCTGAAGCTGCTGAAAGGCCAATTGTTTCACAATTTGTTGGACGACCTGCCGCACGGACAATGTTATACCCATCGGCATGGCGGCAAACCTCAGGCGCTGGACCATATCCTGATCAGTCCTGCATTGCGGCGCGGAGCCATCGCGCACATCCCCCATCACTATAGCGATGTGGCGCCAAGCCAAGAGCCCGCCAGTGATCACGATCCGGTGGTGGCGGAATTGCCGGTGCTGGATATTTAGCGAATAGCGAATAAAAAAGGCCGCCGTTTTAACGACGACCCTTTCTTTGATGGCGTTAGCAAGGGTGGCTTACGCTTCGTTCATCCACCCTGCTTATCAACCACTGACTACTGGCCATTCATCACTTAGCCAGCCGCATTTTTACATAAGAACCCGGCCCTTCTTCAATGACCGGCAATTTGCCCGTTCCAGGCACCCGGGCCGGCACCTTCTCGCCCGAATTCTTGCTCAGCCACTTGTACCAATCCGGCCACCACGAACCTTCGGTCTGCTTGGCGTCCTTCAGCCATTCGTCGGCGTCGGCTACATGCTGCTTAGTGTTGGTCCAATAGAAGTACTTGTTAGCGGCAGGCGGATTGATCGGACCGGCGATATGACCGGAGCCGCTCAACACAAACCGCACCGGACCGTTGAACAACAGGCTGCCCATGTAATTGGACTTCCACGGCGCGATATGGTCTTCAATCGCTGACAGGAAATAGGTTGGCACCTTGACCTGCGTCAGATCAATCGGCGTCCCTAGCAAAGAAATGCCGCCCGGATCCTTGAGCCGGTTGTGCTGGTAGAAGTTGCGCAGATAGAAGCTGTGCATCTTCGCCGGCATCCGGGTGGAATCCGAATTCCAGTACAAGAGATCGAAGGGGAAGGGATCCTTGCCCAACAAGTAGTTGTTGATGAAGAAGGACCACATCAGGTCATTAGCGCGCAACATACTGAAAGTCGTCGCCATCTCGCTGCCATCGAGATAGCCTTTGACTGCCATGCGCTTCTCCAGCGAGGCAATCTGCTCTTCCTCGATGAACACTTCCAGTTCGCCCGGCTGCGAGAAATCCAGCATGGTGGTCAGATGGGTGCCTGAACTGATGCGCGGCGTGCCTTTGGCCGCCAGATAGGCATTGGTGATGCCCAGCAACGTACCGCCCAGGCAATAACCCAGCGCATTCACTTCACTCTCGCCAGTCGCCTGTTCAATCGCGTCTAGCGCGGCTAGCGGACCATCCTTTAAGTAATCCTCGAAACCCTTTTCGGCCATCTTCTCGTCCGGGTTGATCCAGGACATCAGAAATACCGTGAAGCCCTGATCGACCGCCCATTTGATCAGAGAATTCTTGGGTCGCAAGTCCATGATGTAGAACTTGTTGATCCACGGCGGGAAGATCAGCAACGGCTTCTTGAAGACTTCAGGCGTGCTCGGATCGTATTGGAGCAACTGCATCATTTCGCTCTGATAGATCACCTTGCCGGGCGTGGTGGCGACATTCTTGCCCAACTCGAAGGCATTCAGATCAGTCATCCGAATATTGAGCTTGCCCTTGCCCCGCTCGAGGTCGTCGAGCATGTTCTTCAGGCCATTGATCAGGTTTTCGCCACCGGATTCAATGGTGGTGCGCAGCACTTCGGGATTGGTCATCACGAAATTGCTGGGCGACATGGCGTCGATGAACTGACGGGTATAGAACTGGAGCTTCTTCTTGGTCTTTTCGTCAAATCCTTCGACATTGGCCACCATGTCCTGTATCCAGCCAGCCGTCAGCAGGTAGGATTGCTTGATATAGGAGAACAGGGCGTTGTCCTGCCAATCGTCGTGCTTGAAGCGCTTGTCGCCTTTCGGCTCACGGATGACCGCCTCCATGGGTTGTTGGCTGAACAGGGCGGGCACGGCTTTCTGCCACAGGTCCATATAGTTCTGCCACAGGGCCATCTGCGACTGCATCAGCTTGGCGGGATCGGCCATGATTTTCTGGGTCAGTTCCATGAAGGACTTCGCCAGAGCCATGGTGTCTTGCATATCATACTGACCGTCAGTACTCTGACGGCTCATGAATTCCTTGACAATGGCCTGGCTCTTTTCAGCAATATGATTAAAGAGCTGGGTCATCTGCGCCGGATCAGGCATCTTAACTTCCGGCATTTTGAGTTCGGGACTTTTTTGCTCGGCCATGCATCGTTCCTCATCGTTATGGTGGTTCGCTCGAATCGCTTTTATTCTAGCTTATGTTGCATCCTTGGCGTCAGCCGTGCGAACCAAAACCTGAAAAACAATCGGACAGGCCATCACGGAAATTCCGCGAGGGCCTGTCCGCTCTAAGCGTTCGCTTGAAAGGTTGCCTTACTTGACGGCAACCAGCGCCTTCAGTTCCTGCAAGCTTTCGGTCACGCGCTTGTTGATGATGGCGAAGGCGTCGGTATTGGACTTGTTCACCATTTCGGCCAGTTCGCGCATGTTGGCCAACGCCTGCTCAAAAGCTTTGCGCGCCACTTCGGCCTGCTTGGTGCTCATTTCCTGCGGATTACCGGCGCTGGAAAGCTGCTGGGCAATGGTCGACACTTCGTTCATAGCCTGGCTCAGAATTTCGGCCTGACGCTGGGCAACGGCTTGCATACCTTGCACGGCGGCCTGATTCGCGGCGGTCAACGCTTCAATATTTTTGCGCTGAGCGTCCATGATCGCCTGCATATCGAAGCCAGGAATCTTCATGTCGCCGAGCATCTTGGTGACGTCGAACTTGCTCATATCGAACTTGCTGAAATCCACATTGGCGAACGGATTGAAGGGGCTTGGGGTAGACATCAGAGATTCTCCTCTCAGTAATGACCAAGTTAAAAAGTTTGTTTTTTGTGCAACGCAACACGATGGGCGTATTTTGCATACTGCAAAGCCAGTGTCAACTCTTTTTTTTGCAGTGCAGCATTATTTTTCGCCCCATTATTTTGCTCCCAGGCTTTTAGCCGCAATTTCATAAACATCGGGCGACAGTTCCGGCGTTGCTAGCACCCGCTCCAATGCATGACGCATCCCTGCCTGGCGCGCCGGGTCATAGTGACGCCAACGGGTAAAGGCTCCCATCAGCCGCGCCGCGATCTGCGGATTGAAAGTGTTCAAGGTCAATGCCTGGTCAGCGAGAAAAGTATAGCCGCTGCCATCGGCGGCGTGAAAATGAGTGGGGTTTGCCTGACAGAAAGCGCCAATCAGCGCTCGCACCTTGTTGGGATTGCGGAGATTAAACGCTTCGTGCGCCATCAATTGCCGAACCCGGTCCAATGTGTCGGGCTGGCGCGAGGTTGCTTGCAGAGTCAGCCATTTGTCGACGACCAGCAGCTCATTGCGCCAGCGGTTGTAGAACACGGCCAGCGCCTCATGCCGTTCGGGTCCAGCGCTGTTGACCAGCGGCGTCAACGCTCCAAGTTGATCGGTCATGTTGCGGGCGGTCTGGAATTGTTCAAGGCACCGGATCTGCAATTCAGGCTCTTCCAGTTGCATCAAATAATCCAGGCAGATGTTCTTCAGCGCCCGCTGACCAATGGCAGCGGCGTCGATGCGATAATCGCCAAGACCACACGCGCACAGGGTTTCATAGGCAGACAACAAAGAGGCGCGCAAGCGTTCCGCGAGGGCGCGCTGGACAAAGCGCCGGGCCGCGTGAATGCCGTCGACGTCCACCACAGTCATCTGTTCCGCCAACCAGGTTTCGCCCGGTAAGCTTAAAATCTGAGCTAACAGCGCCGGATCCGCCCCGGAATTTAGCGCCTGACCAAAAGCGGCGCTGAAAGATTCCGGTAGCCTCCAGGCCCGTCCCTGCTGGCGATCCTCGACCAGCGCCAGGATGAGGCGAGTCGCCAGTGTCTGGCTCGCATCCCAGCGGTTGAAATCATCGCTGTCATGCGCCAGCCGGAAACGCAGGTCTCCGTCGTTTTCGGCGCTGTTGATTTTCACCGGCGCGGAAAAGCCCCGCAACAAGGAAGGAACAGGTCGCTCTGGAACATTGATGAACTTGAAAACATGTTCTGTTTCAAATAGTTCTAATACCAGACTGGTTCCCTGGGTCTCATGCTCCCCAGCAAGCTGCAAGGGCAGGTCGCGCCCATTCGCATCCAACAGACCCATTGCCAGTGGAATATGGAACGGCTCCTTATGCGATTGGCCGGGGGTCGGCGGGCAGGATTGCCGAACAGTCAAGGTGTAGCAGCGGGCATCGGGATCGTAGACGTCGCTCACCGTCAGTTCTGGCGTACCGGCCTGGCTGTACCAGCGCTTGAACTGGGTGAAATCAGCGCCATTCGCATCGGCGATGGCGGCGGCAAAATCGTCACAGGTCACCGCCTGCCCGTCGTGGCGCTGGAAGTAGAGTTCCATGCCGCGCCGGAAACCTTCCCGGCCTAGCAGGGTTTGCATCATGCGGATGACCTCGGCGCCTTTGTTGTAAACGGTGACAGTATAAAAATTGTTGATCTCGATATAGGAATCCGGTCGCACCGGATGCGCCATCGGTCCGGCGTCCTGCGGGAACTGACTGCTGCGCAGGATGCGGACATCTTCGATGCGCTTGACCCCGCTCGAACCAAGATCGCTGGAAAATTCCTGATCGCGGAATACGGTTAACCCTTCCTTGAGACTAAGCTGGAACCAGTCGCGGCAGGTGACCCGGTTGCCGGTCCAGTTGTGAAAGTATTCGTGACCGATCACGCCCAGGATGCCTTGATAATCGGCGTCGGTCGCGGTTTCCGGCTTGGCCAGCACATATTTGGTGTTGAAAATGTTAAGCCCTTTGTTTTCCATGGCTCCCATGTTGAAATCGCCCACCGCTACAATCATGTAGAGATCGAGGTCATATTCCAGGCCGAAGCGCTCCTCGTCCCAGACCATCGCCTGCTTGAGGGAATACATGGCGTGTTCGCACTGGTCAATATTTTCCGGCTCCACATAAATGTGTAGCGCAATCTGACGTCCCGAACGGGTGATAAACTGATCTTCGACCGCCGCCAGATGTCCCGCGACCAAGGCGAATAAATAACAGGGCTTGGGGAAGGGATCACGCCAAGTTGCCCAGTGGCGACCGTCAGTCAGCTTGCCATGATCAACAAGATTACCGTTCGACAGCAATACCGGGTAACGGCTTTGGTCTGCAACGATTGTGGTGGTAAAAACGGCCATGACATCCGGGCGATCAAGAAAATAGGTGATGCGGCGAAAACCCTCGGCTTCGCATTGGGTGCAAAAATTGCCGCTGGATTGGTAGAGACCCTCCAGCGCCGCGTTATCCTGAGGGCGAATGCGGGTCACGGCTGTCAGTTCAAACTCAACGGGCGGATCCAGCAGCGTCAAAGAATCGGCGTCGAGTTGGTAACGGTTGGCGTCGACTGGCGATCCGTTGAGTTCCAGCGCCATCAATTCCAGGTGTTGACCGTTCAGCGCCAGGGGCGCGCCGACGAGCGCACCCTCAGCGCGGATAATATGCAATTGGGAACGCACGATAGTGAAGTCTTCGCTCAGTTCAAACCGCAAGGCAATTTCTGGAATGCGGTAGCCGGGTGAGGCGTAATCCTTGAGATAGGTAGTCTTGGGAACTTGATTTGACATAAGGTTGCTTTTACGTTGAAGAAAGAAGACATGAAATCTTTGGAGGACAGGCCGTCAAGTTTGTTCGGGATTCTGTTTAATCCGGGTCGCTGCAAGGCAATCGCACGATATTGATCTAACAAGTTGATCTAGTTGAATATCGACTTATCAAGGCACGACAGGTGTTCTTTACAAGCAATTGATAAACATCATAAAAATACGTAGTGCGATTGCCCTGGGTTTTGAACGCATCGGCCTAGGCGGATACAAACAGACCGCATTATCCTGGGTGTTCGGCAGAGCAAAATACTCTGGCCGTCGCTGTTTCATGTGAGCATCATGCTAATTTTGAGGAAGTATAAAATCACGGAGGGCGTGTTAGTTGGCGACAATAGCGATCATCAGCGCGCAAAAGTGACGAAGCGAAAATTTTGCGACTGTTGAATAATCCACGATTTCAAGAGGCTATCGAAAGTCTGAATTGATCAACCGTCCGAAGTGTAGAGGCCACTATGGCTGATTCAACTTCGCCTAATTCCACAACAACTCTCGAAGAACTCCATTTTAACTCACTAACGCGGGGTCTGCCGGACGGATGTTATAGCGTTCGCACAGTGCCGCCACGGAGTGATGCGCATTCTCCCAGAAAGACCAGTGGTCGTCCATTAGACTAATGCGACTGTCCATACCGCGCCGCATCGCATGAAAATACTTTTGGGGTTGCAATAGGCCACGATAGGCGTCTCGTCGTGACAATGATGCGACCGGTTCTTTGAGGTGCCACTGCATCAATGGCAATAGAAACCAGTCAATTGCGTTGCGCCGCTTAGCCCCAGCAGTGAATACCGCTGTCAACATCTCACTATGCGGGTCGGTGCCGTAGCCTGTCAGAACATGTGTGCATTCATGTACTATAAACTGTTCAGGCATACCTTTAGGTTCGCCAGGCAGCGCCCATTCATGACTGCGGTAGAAGTCATAAACCGCTCGGCCCAAACTTTCACGCGGAAAGCGCTCCAAATCTTGGTAGCGCTTAGCGATTTGCCGGCTGGTGAGCAACTGCGGAATGAAAGCTTGGCGTGCTATCTGCGCCCAGTCACGCAAAGATGGATGCCCTCCTTTTGCCCAATAGTCAATCGCGGCATTGCAGGTAATCCGCCAGAGGAAGCGGCGAGGCTGCCGCCGGAGCGCGAAGCGCAGCAGGTCGCGTTGTGGCAGAGACACTTGCAACTGCGCCGCAACCCGATCAATGACCGTGACAACTTCCGTCCGTGCTTCACCCGATACTAACGCAAGACACATAAGCAACCCGACCAGTAATTCTCGCTGCCCAGGTGACGCAGCTAACACTTCTAACGTATCAGGCAGCACAGGATCAGCTGAGTTCGCTAAAAATTCGTAATCGAAGATCTGCTCGGCAATGGCTTGTACACTCAGCATCTCCAGGGGCAAGGGGGGCCGTTGTCCTTCTTCGGTAATTGTCGCGAGCATGATTTGACTGCACACACGCTGTGCATTCGCCGTTTCTGGAATAATTCTCCGCATTTTTTCCTCCTACTGCTCATTGAGCACCGTCATACCAGATATTGGCGCGTAGAAACCCGCTTGCAGATGATAAGCCATTGAATCGATGGCAACCCATCTCCTGAAAAAGCTCAATTTCTATCGATAAATGATCAGGACTTTCGCTCGGATGGCTCCATACCATTGTATATAGTGGATTTCCTGGCAAGAATAACCGTACATGTAATGTGAAAGCGAAAGTCCTGATGATATTAGTTGCTGGCTTGGGATAATATCAGTTTTCCGCCCGTTTGCCCTGCAGGTCACTGTAATCCAACTTGCTGCATTCGTTAAATAGAGATAAGTTTCACGATTGATCAAATCCATTACAAAACAGATAAAATTCACTGAATACCGCCAGGAGATGAATGCATGATTCCGGGGCCGATTTACGAAGTTCTGCCGTATGCTTACATGCTGGTCGGGGCATTCGCGATCATCAGTATCGATATCATTGTCGCCAAGGTCTGTGGGCTTATTCTCATGATTCTTGGAGGGTTTATCTATCAAGCTAGAAGGCGCTATCGCCACCGAAAAGTGCGGCTTGAGGATATGAAAGGCGCCAAGGCCCGCGCTAAAAAGACATTCGGCAGCGACAGGCAGGATACCTTGAAATCCCAGCAAGATTTCCAGAAAGGCGAGGACTGCTTCGAACAGGGCGATTATTCGGAGGCGGTGAAGTGGTACCTGAAAGCTGCTGAGCAAGGTAATAGCTCAGCTCAGGTCAATTTGGGCGCGATGCACGCCGAGGGCTGGGGAACGCCTCGGGATTTCCAGGAAGCGCTGTTCTGGTATCGCGCAGCGGCCCAGCAGGGAGACGCCGTCGCTTTTTTTAATCTGGGGGTCATGTATGTCGAGGGCCAGGGTGTGCCGCACGATCTTCAGGAAGCGCTTAAATGTTATCGGAAAGCAGCGGATCAAGGCAATGCGCTGGCCCAATTCAACCTGGGAATGATGTACGAACAAAATGACGATGCGCTATCTCTTCAGGAAGCTGTTAGCTGGTATCGAAAAGCGTCTGAACAGGACTACGCGCCGGCGCAGGTTAATCTAGCGGTGATGTATGTCGAAGGGCGCGGCGTCCCGCAGGATATGTTGGAGGCGTTAAAGTGGTATCAAAAGGCTGCCGCGCAGGATTATGCGCCGGCTCAGTTCAATCTCGGGGTCATGTATTTTCAAGGCCAGGAAGGCATACCCAAGGATCTGGGCATGGCCTATGTCTGGTTTTACCGGTCAGCAGATCAGGGGGATGAGGATGCCCGGATCATGCGGGACAAGGTCGCAAGTCGTTTGACATCCGAGCAAAGAACCCATGCCCAGGAACTTTTGCAAGTGCCAGTTGAATAATACTGTTTCTTAACGGAAATTGAGCGGTTGTAAGCGATATGATCATGAGACTGAATCAGCGTCAACGACTACCCCTGGCATTCAATTTTCACCACGAAATCGCGCGCTTCGGTGGCAATCTCGGCTGTACCGCGGGCAGAACGGGGCGCGCGGCTCTGGCAATCCACACCCACGGCGTCCAGGAAGCTGCGCGCTAGGGCTGCCTTGATGGCAAAGTTGACATTTTGCGGAATGTCGCCGGTCATTTCGTGGACGCGCACGGCGTTCAGTTTGGAGCTGACCACGCCAACAACCGCGCCGTCGCCATCCAGCACCGGGCCGCCGCTGTTGCCGGATTGAATCGGCGCGGTAAATTGCAACGAGCGGGTATCGTCGCCGGGGCCAATCAGCGAACTGACGTTACCGGTAGTCACCTGGGGGCCGGAACCGAGTAAACCGCCAAGCGGATAGCCCACGACAATCACCGCTTCACCGAGTTGCGCCTGTCGTCCTTCGCGGAAGACCGCCACGCCTGGCCATGTCGTATCCGCCCGCAACAGCGCCAGGTCGTTGGTGGGATCAGCGAACACCGGCTCCAACCGACAGCGTTGACGAGGGGAGCGGGCCAGGATTTCTCTTGCGCCTTCAATGACATGGTGATTGGTTAAAATATAGCCCTCGGGATGAATGCAAAACCCCGTGCCGCTGAACGCGGTGGAACCAGTGGGTTGACCCGAGCCATGCCGTGGTCCGGCTCCGGCAATCGGTTGTGCGCCCGGCGCCGGTTGGGGGACCCGTAGCCCGAAATGCGCCGCCAGCGCCGGCAGTCCGGCGGCAAATCCCTGCCCTACCGCTCGAAATTTCCATTGACCCTGGTGACGATACAGCTCCGCCATGATCATTGCGGTTTCGCCGCGACGGGCCGGCGGCAGCGGGAACAACAATAACGGCTTGTCGGCTGCATCGGTCAGCCAGGCCCGAATCGCAGTGAAGACGCCAAAGGTCACGCCCGGCGGCATGCCCGGCTTGATCGCCAGCACGATAGCGATGCGGGCGACAGCAGACGGCAACGCATCCAGTTCGATGCGAAACGCGGGGGGATAACCAGCAAATGTCACTGAACCGTCAGGAGAACCGGGCTGTTCGGCGCTGACCAGATCAGACAGGTCGCGCGCCTGACCATCGGCGCCCAGCAACACTGCGCCAGTCTGAGTTTGCGCCTCGAAGTCTTCGCGCGGTTCGCCGCTGACGCCGACTACGATCCGTCCACCGCCGATCGGTTGATTCTGTCCTGCTTGCAGTTCACGCATGATGCCCCCTCACGCCTAACCCGTCGCCTGTGCGCCCCCCTCAGCCCCGTTCTTCAAAAGGAGGAAGGTAAACGCCTATGTAATAGGCAGTAAATCAGAAAAATCATGAATAGCTGGAAATCCGTCCGGTGTCCGGGGCGGATCGACAGAATCTGGCCGCAGCACCGATACCAGGCGTCTGACGCCATAATCCCGCGCCGTGCGCAGAATCGATAAATTATCGTCCACCAACAAGGTGGTTGCTGGATCGAAAGGCTCGATTTCCCGCAGCCGCGGCCAAAATTCCGGTTGTTCCTTGACCAACCCAAGGTCATGAGCGCAAATCATGGCGTCAAAATGCCTGGTCAACCGGGTCTTCTCCATCTTCAGCGCCAGGCTGTGCTGATGCGCATTGGTAACCAGGAGAATCCGCTTGCCAGCAGCGCGCAAGGCCGTGAGAAACTCTACAACATGAGGATGGACCGCAATCAGGCCTTCGATTTCACGTTTCAGCGCCATAATGTCCAGCGCCAGTTCCCGCGTCCAGTAATCCAGACAATACCACTCCAGCGTCCCCTCAATCGCGTGGGTGCGCGCCTTGATCTCGACGCGCGCCTGAGCCAGTGACAAGCCGTGACGTTCGGCATAGCGTTCCGGGATTAATTCCCGCCAGAAATGATTGTCGAAATGCAAATCCAGCAAAGTGCCGTCCATATCCAGCAGCACCGTGTCAATCTCTAGCCATGGCAACCGCAGGTCATGAGTCATGGAAAAACTCCGCCGACAAGCGGCCTGGGGTGAATTTTGTGTAGAATTAGTGCGTGAATGCAGATGGTTGATACGCACTCCACATCATTATAACGACCCACGAGGTTTTTCATGTCATGAACGACGTCCCTCCTATCGAATTGTCCGCCCTGGCGGAGCCGGTTCAGGCCATCGCCCGGGAGGCGGGACGCCGCATTTTGGACGTGTACGCCGGTTCCTTCAGTATTATCGAAAAAGCCGATCAAAGCCCGGTCACCGAGGCGGATCTCGCCGCCCATAACTGCATCCTGCGCGGATTGATTCGCCTGACCCCCCAGATTCCGATCCTGTCCGAGGAAGCCTCCGAAATCGGTTTCGCGGAACGCAGCCAATGGGAATGGCTGTGGTTGGTGGACCCCCTCGACGGCACTCGCGAATTTATTCGACGCAGCGATCAGTTCTCCGTGAACATTGCGCTGATTCACCAACATGAGGCTGTGTTCGGGCTGGTTCTGTCGCCTGTCGACGGCGTCTGTTACTACGCTTGGCGCGGCGGCGGCGCCTGGAAGAAACCCCGCAGCGGCAAACCCGCCTGGCGTATCCAGGTCGCCCAGAGCAGCCATCAGCCTCCCCGGGTGACTAGCAGTGAAGCTTCTTACCGAAGTCGCCGCTTGCAGGATTATCTGAAACAACTGGGCGACTATCGACATCTGTTCATGGGTAGCGCGCTGAAATCGTGCCTGATTGCTGAAGGAAAAGCGGATCTTTATCCGCGCTTCGGGCCAACCGGCGAATGGGATACGGCTGCTGCGCAAATCATTATCGAGGAAGGCGGAGGTCAGATGACCGACATGCAACTGCGGCCGCTGCGCTATAACGCCCGGCCTGTGCTGATTAACCCCGATTTCTTTGCATTCGGCGACACCGGACGCGATTGGTCCCGCTATCTATA
>JAGRHQ010000057.1 GCA_020444905.1 Candidatus Competibacteraceae bacterium | reverse complement strand
TGAGATTCCTCCCGGCGAACGGAAGGACGATCCTTATTTTGGCCCGCAGCAAGTGTTTCACAGCGAGGCGCAAGTGATCGTCCGTTTGCAACGCGACCCAAACAGTACTGGCGAAGTGGAGGTAAAGGCCAGTTACCAGGGTTGCGCGGAAGTCGGCGTTTGCTATCCGCCATTGAAACGGACGGTCGCAGTCGCTTTGCCTGCCATGACCTCACCTCCCCATTCTCTCTCAAACGGCCAGGAGGCACAGACCGCATCCTCTGCCTCCCTTTCCATAAAGGGCGAAGGCGCGCCAGAGGCGGAACAGGATCGGTTGGCGCGTTTGCTGAATGAACAGCGCTTTCTAGCGATTCCGGCTTTTTTCGGCTTCGGATTACTGCTGGCGTTTACGCCCTGCGTATTTCCCATGGTGCCGATTCTGTCCAGCCTGATTGCCGGTCAAGGCGCGAATCTGACTCGCCGACGGGCGTTGCTATTGGCCTTGACCTATGTATTGGCCATGGCGGCGACCTATACCGTCGCTGGGGTGTTGGCGGCGTTGCTTGGGCAGAATTTGCAAGCTTGGTTCCAGAGTCCCTGGGTGATCAGCACGTTCAGCGGGCTATTCGTGTTGCTGGCATTGTCCATGTTCGGTTTTTACGACTTGCAATTACCGGCTTTCCTGCAGCACCGGTTGGCGGAATGGAGCAATCACCAACGCGGTGGCCGCTATGCTGGAGTGGCGGTGATGGGCTTCTTGTCCGCATTAATTGTTGGACCGTGCGTGGCTCCGCCATTGATCGGCGCTCTCAGTTTCATTGCAGTCACTGGCGATGTGTTGCTGGGCGCAGCCACCCTGTTTGTCATGAGTCTGGGTATGGGCGCGCCTTTGTTGATTATCGGCGCATCGACGGGCCACTGGCTGCCGCGCGCCGGGCATTGGATGGAGCGGATTAAAGCTATTTTTGGGGTGTTGCTGCTGGCGGTCGCCTTATGGCTCTTGGAACGCATTCTACCCGCAGCGCTGAGTATGGTGCTTTGGGCGACGCTCTTGATCGTTACCGCTACTTACATGGGCGCCTTGCAACCGCTCGTCCATGGCGCGCCGCCCTGGCGAATGTTGGTCAAGGGTTTGGGTACGGTCTTATTGGTTTACGGCGTCTTGCTGTTGGTAGGGGTCGCCGGCGGCGGCCGCGATCCCTGGCAACCGCTGCGCGGCGTCAGCTTTATCACCAGCGCCGCCGGTGAAGCGCCAGCACCGCTCTTCCAGCCGGTCAAAACTGTTATCGATATCGACCAAGTCTTGCACGAAGCTGCGGGGCGTCCCGTGATGCTGGATTTCTACGCCGACTGGTGCGTAACCTGTAAAGAGCTGGAACGCGACACCTTCAGCGATCCTGCGGTGCGCGCGGCATTGAAAAACATCGTGGCCTTACAAGCTGATGTTACTGCCCATGATGACGCCGACCGGGCGCTGCTCAAGCGCTTCAACATTGTCGGCCCTCCAGCCATGCTGTTTTTCGGAGCGGATGGCCGGGAGCGCCGCGAATACCGGGTAGTAGGATTTATGAACGCCAGCGATTTCAATCAGCATTTGCAAGCGGCATTTTGAATCGTTGGCAAGCCAGCGCCTACACTCATCCCAACCAGCGCCGCGCATTGCGAAACATGCGCAACCAGGGGCCGTCCTCGCCCCAGCCATCGGGATGCCAGGAATATTGCACCGTGCGGAACAGGCGTTCTGGGTGCGGCATCATGATCGTAAACCGTCCATCACGGCTGCATAAACCGGCAACCCCACTGGGCGAGCCGTTCGGATTGGCGGGATAACGCTCAGTTGGCGAACCCGCATGGCTGACAAAACGCACAGTGACCAGACCCGCCGTTAACGCTGCTTCCAGATCGCCAGGCTCGCGAAACTCCGCACGACCCTCGCCATGCGCCACGGCGATCGGCAAGCGCGAACCTTCCATCCCATGCAGGAACAGCGACGGCGATGGCAAAACCTCCACCAGACTCAGACGCGCCTCAAACTGCTCAACCCGATTGCGGACAAAGCGCGGCCAGCGTTCCGTTCCAGCAATCAACTCGTGCAGGTTGGAAAGCATTTGGCAACCGTTGCAGACGCCGAGTCCGAAGCTGTCCGGGCGCGCAAAGAACGCGGCGAACTCGTCCCGGGCGCGGGCGTTGAACAGGATCGATTTGGCCCACCCTTCTCCAGCGCCCAGAACGTCCCCGTAAGAAAATCCGCCGCAGGCAACGATGCCCTGAAAATCCGCCAGCGTCGCCCGGCCCGCGATGAGATCGCTAGTATGGATATCCACCGCCGCAAAACCGGCCCGGTCAAAAGCCGCCGCCATTTCTATCTGACCGTTGACTCCCTGCTCGCGCAGAACGGCGATGCGCGGACGTTCGCCATTGGCGATATACGGCGCGGCGACATCCGCCGCTGGATCGAACGTCAAGCGGACCTGCAATCCCGGATCACTGGGATTGCAGGCGCTGGCAAAGGCTTCATGGGCGCAGTCGGGATCATCGCGCAACGCCTGCATCTGATAACTGGTTTCCGACCACAGGCGGCGCAGTTCGACCCGGTCAGCGGCAAACGCGACTTCACCGGCATGACACAAAATCAACCGGTCATGCGGATTCAGCGTACCAATCAGATGGCTGCATTCGCCCAGGCCAGCGGCAGCCAAGCGCGCCAATACGGTCGAACGCTCGGCGGTGCGCACTTGCAGCACCGCGCCCAACTCTTCGGTAAACAGCGCCGGTAGTAATTCCTCGCCCAGATCATCCAATAACACCGTGACTCCGCAGCCGCCGGCGAACATCATTTCCGCCAGCGTCGCCAGCAACCCGCCGTCCGAACGGTCATGATAGGCGAGTAACCGACCGGCGGCGTTGAGTTCCTGAATAACGGTGAAGAACGCCTTGAGCTTTCCGGGCGCGTCCACGTCCGGAGTTTCATCATCGTTACGGGGATAAACCTGGGCCAGCGTTGAACCGCCCAACCGGTTTTTCCCACAACCTAAATCAATCAGCAGTAGATCGGTGTCGCCTCGATCGGTGCGCAATTGCGGCGTCAAGGTGCGGCGCACATCCTGCACCGGGGCAAAGGCGGAGATAATCAGCGACAGAGGGGCAACGACGCTTCTGTGTTCGCCTTCCTCCTCCCAAACGGTCTTCATCGACAGGGAGTCCTTGCCCACCGGAATGGCGACACCCAGCGCCGGACACAGCTCCAGACCCACGGCTTTCACCGTATCAAACAAACCGGCGTCCTCGCCGGGATGACCGGTTGCCGCCATCCAGTTGGCCGACAGCTTGACATCGCCCAGCTTTTCGATGCGCGCTGCCGCGATGTTGGTTAACGCCTCGCCTACCGCCATGCGTCCCGAAGCGGGCGCGTTCAACACCGCCAGCGGCGTTCGCTCGCCCATCGCCATCGCCTCGCCGGTGTAAACATCAAAGCTGGTCGCCGTGACCGCCACATCGCTAACCGGAACCTGCCACGGCCCCACCATCTGATCCCGGCACACCAGGCCCGTCACCGTGCGGTCGCCAATGGTGATCAGGAAACTCTTGTCCGCCACGGCGGGAAAGCTCAACACCCGGGTGACCGCTTCCCGCAGGGCAATAACAGGAGCGGCGGCATCGGGCTGGCGGGATGGGTGGGCAACCCGTTCAACATTCCGCACCATTTTCGGTGGTTTGCCGAATAGCACGTTCATCGGCAGATTGATCGGCTGGTTGGCAAACTGCGCATCGTAAAGCGTCAGTTGCGCCTCTTCGGTAGCGACGCCGATCACGGTATAAGGGCAACGCTCCCGTTCGCACAGCGCCTTGAAATTCGCTAATCCTGCTGACGCGATGGCCAGTACATAACGCTCCTGGGCCTCGTTGCACCAGATTTGCATGGGTGACATGCCGGGATCGGCGCTGAGAATCTCGCGTAGTGCAAAGCGCCCGCCTCGTTCCGCGCCGTGGATGATTTCCGGCGCGGCGTTGGACAGACCGCCAGCCCCTACATCGTGAATAGAAAGAATGGGATTATCGAGGCCTAATGCAACACACCGGTCAATCACTTCCTGGGCGCGCCGCTGCATTTCCGGATTACCTCTTTGCACCGAGGCAAAGTCCAGATCTTCCTGGGAGCTGCCCGCCGCCATGCTGGAGGCTGCGCCGCCGCCCAGGCCAATCAGCATTGCCGGTCCGCCGAGCGCGACAATGGCGGTTCCCGGCGGTAACGCCGCTTTGTGAACATGCGGTTCGCGGACATTGCCCAACCCGCCAGCAATCATGATCGGCTTATGGTAGCCGCGCCGTTGGCCGTCCGGGCCATCCTGCTCAAACGTGCGGAAGTAACCCGCCAGGTTAGGCCGGCCAAATTCGTTATTGAAAGCGGCTGCGCCAATTGGACCCTCCAGCATGATGTCCAGCGCGGAAACGATACGGTCGGGCTTGCCGTAGTCGTGCTCTTCCCAGGGGTGGATAGAATGGGGAATGCGTAGATGTGAAACCGAGAAGCCACACAGGCCGGCCTTGGGCTTTGCGCCGCGCCCGGTCGCGCCCTCGTCGCGAATTTCTCCACCGGCGCCGGTCGCTGCGCCGGGAAAGGGGGAAATCGCTGTCGGGTGGTTATGGGTTTCCACCTTCATCAGAATGCACAGATCCTCGGCATGGTAACGGTATTGACCGTCGTCAGGATCGGAAAAAAAACGTCCGGCGGGGAAGCCGGTCATGACCGCCGCGTTGTCGCTGTAGGCGGACAACACATCGGCAGGATGGCGTTCATGGGTATGGCGGATCATGGCGAACAGCGAATGCGCCTGGGGCTGGCCGTCGATGATCCAGTCTGCATTGAAAATTTTATGTCGGCAGTGTTCGGAATTGGCCTGGGCGAACATCATCAGCTCAACATCGGTTGGATTACGCTCCAGTCGCAGGAAGCTATCCAGCAAATAGTCGATTTCGTCGTCCGACAAGGCCAGGCCCAGTGCAAGGTTAGCCGCCTCCAGCGCCGCGCGCGCGCCGTGGAGAACCTCCACCGTGGCCAGGGGGGCCGGTTGCGCCTGGCGGAACAGCAACGCTGGATCATCGCCGGGCTCCAGCACCGTTTCTGTCATCCGGTCATGCAACAAGGGTTTCAGCGCCGCTAATTCACGATCGCTGAGCGACCGCTCAAATTCCAGATAATAGGCGATGCCGCGCTCAATGCGGCGCACTCGATGCAGGCCGCAGTTACGCGCGATATCGGTGGCCTTTGACGACCAGGGGGAAATGGTTCCAGGCCGGGGAACGATTAGGAACAGGGGTGCGCCGGTGGGCTTTCCCTGTGCTTCAGCCCGACTCTGACCGACTAGAGCCAATTGATGCGACAAAAACTTTCTGGGGCCATAGTCGAGCAATCGGTCTAATACCTCACGATCCGGCATGGTCAGCGAGCCGTCTACAAAATGGACAAATTCGGCATAGACGCAGGTGATGGCAGGAACCCGTAGACGCAAAGCGGTCAGCAACTTCTCAAGCCGAAATGGCGACAGGGCGGGGCTTCCACGGAAACGGTGCATCGCGAACACTCTCCTGGGTCGGAAGGGGAACGCGGAATGATAGCAGTATTCCAAATCTGCTTTTAGCGAATCAAAGTCAGACTCGCTGGTTGGCAGCGTCTATTTCCCTACTCGCAACAACCCGCTCAAACCCTGCTGATCAAGAAAGATATTGGCGCGTTCCCGAATGGCGGTCGCTGTATCGAGTTCAAGGACCTCGGCCAGCAGCGCTTGGGTTTCCTCGTAGCGGACACTGCGAATCATCCATTTGATCTTGAGCAAACTGCCCAGATTCATGCTCAGACTGTCCACGCCCATCGCCAGCAAGAGCAACGCCGCTGCCGGATCGCCGGCCATCTCGCCACAAACGCTGATGGGCCGACCCGCCGCGCGCGACTGTTCGATGACATGGCGGGTTGCCGCCAGCACCACCGGATGCAGGGAATCGTACAACTTGGCCACCCGGTCGTTGTTGCGATCCACCGCCAGTAGATACTGGGTCAAATCATTGCTGCCGATCGAGGCGAAATCGACCATACGAATCAGCTGATCAATCTGCCAAACCGCGGAAGGCACCTCAACCATGATGCCAATCGGTGGCATCCGCACTGGAACCCCCTCCTCCTGCAATCCCTCCTTGGCGCAGTTCAACAGATCCAAGGCATCCCGCAATTCGCTGACCGTACTGATCATGGGCAACAGAATCGACAGATTGGCATAAGCGGTTCCGGCCCGTAGCATGGCGCGTAACTGAGTCTTGAACAAGTCGGGCTGATCCAGGCTGATCCGAATGCCCCGCCAGCCCAGGAATGGATTTTGTTCGGCGATCGGAAAATAGGGCAAGGGCTTGTCGCCACCGATATCTAGGGTGCGCAACACGACCGGATGCGGATCCATGATGCGCAGCACCCGCGTGTAGATGGTGGTTTGCTCCTCTTCATTTGGAAAGCGGTCGCGCAGGAAAAAGTGCAATTCCGAACGATATAGCCCGACTCCTTGCACACCGCTATTGCGCGCAGCGGCGATGTCAGCGAACAACCCGGAATTGGCGTATAGATCGACGCGATGGCCATCCAGCGTTTCCGCCGGCAGATCGCGCAGATGCTGCAAGCCGCGCGACAGTTCAGCCTCCTCATTGATCAGCTTCAAATATTCCTGGCGCAGCGCCGGACTGGGCTGGATGCACACCCGCATCGTATAGCCATCCACCGCTACTTCACGGCCATTCAGACGCCCCGGCGGTAGATTGCTAACCCCGAAAACCGCCGGAATGCCCAACCCTCGCGCCAAGAGGGCAACGTGCGAGGTGCTGGTGCCGCGTACTGAAACCAGACCCTTGATCTTTTCCTGGGGCACATCCAGCAATTGCGAAACGCTGATCTCATCGCCCATCAGGATTGTATTGTCAGGATAGTCACGGTTGACGATCTGTTCGTCCTGCAAACGATCGAGCAGGCGTTGCCCAAGGTCAAGGATATCGGCGGCGCGCTCGCGCAGGTAGGGATCGTCCATTTCCGCGAAGATGTTCGCGTATTCCAGCACGGTGGCGCGCAACGCACCCGGCGCCCAGTTACCGGCCTGAATTCGCTCCAGGGTGCCATTCACCAGGCTGTCGCTGCTCAACAACAGAGCGTAGGCGTCAAACAAGGCTCGGTCGCCGGCGGACAGCAACAAACGCATTCGCTCGCTAAGACGCTGCAATTCCGCCAGCTCCGCCGCTACAGCTTGGCGAAAGCGCGCGGCCTCGGCTTCGGGATTATCAATATCCTTATCAGGCGCCCGCTCCAGCGCGGTCGCGGGAAACACCACAACCGCCTCGCCCAATGCGACCCCTCGCGCGCTGGCCACGCCTTCAAGAAACAGCGTGCCGGACAAGGCGTCATCGCCCAAACGCTCCAACGCCTGGCGGATCTCGACCTGAGTGATGCAGCCGGCTAATTGCGCCGCCAGGGTGACCAGAAAGGACTCTTCATCAGCGGTGTACTTGCGTTGTTCGCGCTGCTGCGCCACCAACACGCCCAGCACCTTGCGCCGGCGGATAATGGGTACGCCGATGAATCCGTGGAAGGGCGCTTCGCCGGTGGCGGCAATGTAACGGAAGGCGGGATGGGCGGGAGCGTTATCGACATTGACTGGCTCCGCCCGACTGGCGGCCAGTCCGGTCAATCCCTGATCGAATTTGAGCCGCACCTTGCCGACCGCGCCGGGTCGCAGGCCATCGGTAGCCATCAACACATGTTCGCCGCGTGTATGATCCGTCATATACACCGAACAGACATCAGTATGGATAGCGCCCTTGACTTCAACCACAATCAGGTTAAGCGCCTCGCTCAGATTGCGGGTGGCGTTAATGTCCTGCACGATGCGCCGCAGAATATCCAGCATGGAGCCGTCCTCAACAGGCAACAGAGACTGAGAAACCGTTCAAGCTTTTTTTAAAATATAGCTATCAATGAAGTTACTTTCTCAAAGTGGGGGCTATCGGCGCCGGCTGGCCATAGCAGTATGCGGCGGTCGAACCTCCTGGCTGTCATCCAGAACCACCGTATCCGGAAAATCAAGCGCTGGCGAAGCAACAGCTTTTTCCAGGGCGCAACGCCGGGTCGCAACGACCATTCGAGTGATGACCGGATTCTGGGTATTCTCCATCTGGCGCATTTGCAGAACTGTTACCTGCTGAATGCTGGCGTTAGCGCGCGGCGGCTCAATACTTCGGGATCGGATCGGAGATGACCAGGTTTCCCGGTCTGGTGGATCGCATAAGACAGACTCGATGCGCCGGATCGCTGACGATCGCCGGGGTGACGATGCAACTGGCAGAAACGACGCCAGCTCATGCAAGGCTCGCCAGTAAACGTGGCGCTTGAACGCCACCACGGCGTGTAACGGATACCAGTAATCGACCCACTGCCAGAGATCAAACTCGGGATGTTCGGACAAATCCAGACGCACAACATCCTCACTGCAACGCATACGCAACAGAAACCAGACCTGTTTCTGACCAATGCAGGGCGGGCGACACCCATGGCGGACAAGTCGCTTGGGCAACCGATAGCGCAGCCAGCCCTGGGTAGAGCCAATCACCTGTACATGTTCCGGGCGCAAACCAACTTCTTCAGCCAGTTCGCGGAACATGGCCTGCTCAGGCGACTCATCCCGTCGGATACCGCCCTGGGGAAACTGCCAGGAATGCTGCCCAATTCGTCTCGCCCAGAACAGACGTCCTTCTGCATTGCACAGGATGATGCCGACGTTTGGCCGATAACCCTCCGAGTCGATCACGGTGAAAACCAACAGTTTGAAATGGATTGTTCATATTTATTCTTTTTTATTCTTTCACAACGCAGCGCTTTTGACTATCACCAACCCACGAAGCCGCTATGCTATTCAGTCATCCAGTCCACAATTTTTCCGTTCTCTGACCCGTGCGCAACCCTTGTTTCGAGGAGCGATTCACGATGCGCTACTTATGGTACCCGATTTTTCTAATGGCATGGCTGCTCTCTTTCAGCGCCCATGCCCTTGAAGACACGCCACTCGCCGTAGCTGCCGCGCAATATCTGCAATCCATCCGCGATGGCCGCGATCCCACTGGCCAGTCCATCCCCAATCTACTGCGACAGGCGGAGCAACAGGCGCAGAAGAAAAACTGGGTGGACGCTATTGCTCACTATGAGACCGCGATTCTCGCTGGGGCCGGCCAGACCGCGACCTGGCTGGTGCTCAGTCAAATCTGGCAGAATCAGGCGCAACATCAGGAAAAAAACAACGCCGGTTATGAAATCCGGCAACGCTCGCGGCAGCGCATGGAACAAGCCGCCTGGAACGCCCTGCAAGCCGCAAACGCCCCACTCGAACGCGCACGCGCCCTGTTCCGGCTCGGAGAATTGTATGACCGCGACCAGGAACCGAAGAAAGCTATTGCTGCTTACGGTGAAGCCCTGGAAATCGAGGATAATCCACGCATCGCCAAACGCCATCAGGATCTAGTGAATGCCAACGCCTTCCAGATCAAGGGTGTTGACGTGGAATCAGACAGCGCGACGCCCAAGGTTTGTCTGAATTTCTCCGATGACCTGGCCAAGGGCCGACAACTGCACTACGAGGATTATCTGGTCATCCAACCGGCTATCCAACCGGTGGTGACGCCCCAGGAACGGCAATTGTGCGTGGAAGGTTTCAGCCACGGCCAGAGCTATGTCATCAAAACCCGGATTGGCATCCCAGCGGCCAGCGGCGAGAAAACCCTCGTCACTCAGGAATTCACCGCCCAGGTGGAAGACCGCAAGCCGACGCTGGGGTTCCGGGGCGCGACCTATGTTCTGCCGAAAACGGGTGCTCAGCAACTACCGCTGACCAGTGTTAACCTCGATCAGGCGCGGGTGCGGGTGTTGCGCATCAATGACCGGAATCTGCTGCGGGAAATCGAGCGGGATCGCATCACGAATCTGCTGGACGGCTACGACCTCAACACCATTGCCAGGCAATCCGGCGAACAGATTTGGCAAGGCGTTCTGACCCTGGCCAGTGGCGAGCGTAATCAGGAAGTCACCACCGCCCTGCCGATCAGCGAGATTTTGCGCGATCCGCAGCCGGGCATCTATATCGTCGCCGCGCAATCCGTCAAGGAAGACGCAGATAACAACTGGGAGAACCAGGCCACGCAATGGCTGGTGGTTTCCGATCTGGGCCTGTTCACCATGCGCGGCAACGACGGTCTGCATGTCTTTGTCCGCTCCCTGTCCAGCGCTCAGCCGGTCGCCGGGGCCAACGTGCGATTGTATGCCCGCAACAATAGCGAACTGGGCGCAGCGATCACGGACGCCCAGGGTTATGCCCGACTCGATCCAGGTTTGTTGCGCGGCGAGGGCGGACGGGAGCCGGCGGCGCTGATGGCCTTTGGCGACGGCGACTACAACTTTCTCGATTTGACTCGACCGGCTTTTGACCTAAGCGACCGAGGCGTTGCCGGTCGCGCTGCGCCGGGCGCGGTCGATGCCTTCCTTTACACCGAACGCGGCGTTTACCGACCCGGCGAAACCGTGGAGTTAATGACCCTGATTCGCGACAGCCGGGGTTATGCGCTGCCGGAAGCGCCGCTGACCTTGAAGGTCTTTCGCCCGGATGAAGTGGAATCCGCTCAACTGCGTCCCGGCAACCCGGCGCTGGGCGGCTATCACACTACTCTCCCCATGCCGTTGAATGCGCGCACCGGAATCTGGACGGTCAAAGCCTATACCGATCCCAAGGGCGAACCGGTCGGCGAGGTGCGTTTTCAAGTCGAGGATTTCGTGCCGCAGCGACTCAAGCTAGAGCTAAGTTCCACCGCTCCGGTGCTGAAACCGGGTGAACCGGTAATGGTGGACATCAACGGTCGCTTTCTGTACGGCGCGCCGGCGGCTAATCTCAAAGCTGAGGGCGAACTGGTGCTGCGCGAGGACGCTGATCCCTATCCGGCCTTTCCCGGCTATCGTTTCGGATTAGCGCAAGACAGTTGGACTGCGCAACGCTTTCCGGTCGTTCTGGCCGGCACCGATGATCAAGGCAAGGCTCAGGCGGAAATCAATCTGAATGAGCGACCGGACACCACGCGCCCCTTGCTGGCCCAGGTGCGCGTCTCACTGTTTGAACCCGGCGGTCGGCCCGTGACCCGCAGTCTCGACTTGCCTTATCGGATACAACCCTTTGCCATTGGCGTCAAGCCGCGCTTTAGCGATGGCGGCGTCAAGATCGGCCAGGAAGCAACATTTGAGGTCATCGCTGTGGACGCGCTGGGCCAGGCGCAGGCGCAAGGTGGATTGAACGCCAAACTGGTGCGCGAGGAATACCAATACTACTGGTATTACAACGAGGGCCGCTGGAATTATAAACTGATCATCCGCGACAGCGCCGCCGTCGCCAGTCAGACCCTGAACATCGCCGCGGGACAGCCTGCGGTCGTGACGCAGCGCAGTTTGGACTGGGGGCGTTATCGGCTGGATGTGCTGGACCCGCAAACCGGCGTAGCCTCCAGTGTGCGCTTCAATGTCGGCTGGTTTGAAACGCCCGGCGGGAACGACACCCCGGATCAAATGAAAGTCACGCTGGATCAGCCGCGCTATCCAGCCGGCGCAACCGCCAAGGTCTTCCTGCGCGCGCCCTTTGCCGGTGAAGTGCTGTTGAACGTCGTCGGCGACCGGTTGTGGTTGAGCAAAACGATCAGTATTCCCGAAGAAGGCGCGACGGTGGAGCTGCCGATTCCCGCTGAATGGGGGCCGGGGGTTTACCTGACCGCCACGGCGTTCCGCGTTCCGATCCAGGCCGGCAACGATACCAGCGCCGCTCGTTCCGCTAGTTCACGCGGACCGGGTCGAGCCATTGGCGTCGCCTGGCTGGGTTTGGACCCGGCTTCGCGGACCTTGAACATCACCCTGGATGTACCCACGGAGTGGAAGCCGCGCCAGACCGTGGAATTGCCGGTCACCGTCGCCGGGCTGGAACCGGGTCAACCGGCCTATCTGACCGTCGCAGCGGTGGATGAAGGCATCCTGCAACTGACGGATTTCACCACGCCCAACCCGGTCGACTATTTCCTCGGCAAGCGGCGACTGGGGATGCAATTGCTCGATTTGTACGGCAAGTTGATTGAACCGGGCGGGCGACCCGGCGCGCTGAAAGTCGGCGGCGACGCGGAAAGCCGGCAACTCGATCCCTCGGCAATTCGCACGGTGAAAACCCTGGCGCTGTTTTCGGGGCCGGTCGCGCTGAACGCTAACGGTCAGGCGAAAATTCCACTGGAGCTTCCGGATTTCAACGGTCAGGTGCGGTTGATGGCGGTCGCCTGGAGTCAGAACCGGCTTGGTCGCGCCGAAGTTGCGCCCTTGGTGCGCGATCCGCTGGTGGCGCGGGTTTACCTGCCGCGTTTCCTGGCGCCGGACGATGAGAGCCAAATCAATGTGACCGTGCAGAACCTGAGCGCCCCGCCTGGTAACTACTCGATTCATCTGAGTGCCGATGGCGCGGTGGCGGTGAATGAACCAGCAGCGTTCACCTTCACGGTCGCCGATTCCGCCGTGCAGAATAGCGAGAGCCGCATGTTTACCCTGCGAGGTTTGAAGCCTGGCGCTGGCCAGGTGTGGCTGCATGTCGAAGGCCGCAACGGTTTCAGTCTGGTGCGGCAATCCGACATCGGGGTGCGCCCGGCGCAGAACCTGGTCACCGAGCGCACGGCAAAACGGCTGAATCCAGGGGAAACCTGGCGGCTGGGCGGCGAGTTGCTGGATGGCTACCTGCTGGGCACGGGCCGAGTGCGCCTGAGCGTCGCCAGTCGACCCAATCTCAACGTCCTGGAACTGCTGGCCCAGTTGGATCGTTATCCTTATGGCTGCCTGGAGCAAACCACCAGCCGCGCGTTGCCACTGATTGATTTCAACGAAGTCGCCGAAGTCTGGGCCGGTCAAAATGCGACCGTGGCCGGTTTGCGGGAACGGGTGCAGGAGGCCATTCAGCGCATTCTGACCATGCAGGACGCCGGCGGCGGTTTCGGTCTCTGGGGCCCCGACAGTCCGGTTGAAGACTGGTTGTCTGCTTATGCCATGGATTTCATCGTGCGCGCCCGGCAGGCGAAGTACCTGGTTCCCGAAAACGCCTGGAAACGGGGTCTGGAGCATCTGCAGGAACGGTTGCGCACCGATGATTTTGATGACAAGGAGCTGGGCTGGCGAGCTTATCAGTTGTACGTGCTGGCCCGCGAGCAGAAAGCCGCGATCGGCGATTTGCGTTATCTCCATGACAACTATTTGCAGAAGCTGCCGAGCGCTCTGGCGCAGGCGCAACTCGGTTCGGCGCTGGCCCGGTATGGCGAGTTGGAGCGGGCGAAAGAAGCATTCATGGCGGCGCTGAACCGGACTGATCGAACCACGGTCCGCGATTACGGCAGTCCGCTGCGCGACCGGGCGGCGTTGTTGGCATTGCTGGCGGAGTCGGGATTGCTGGCCGAAAAAGTGCCTCAGTTAGCCGAAGAAGTCGCCGCGGACTTCAATCAGCGGCGCTATACCAGCACCCAGGAGCAAGCCTGGCTGTTGCTGGCGGCGCATGCGCTGTTGCAACAGACCGGGACGCTCAAATTGAGCGTTAACGGTCAAGCAACCGCCAGTGATCCGTTTTACCTCAAGCCGGGTGTTGATGAGCTAATCAGGGGTATTACCGTGGTCAATGAGGGCGAACAACCCGCTTGGACGGTGCTGGATCGCAGCGGCGTCCCGACGGTGGCCCAACCGCCAGCCCGCGAGGGGTTCACCATTACCCGTCGCTATTACACCCGCGCCGGCAAGGAAGTCGATCCAGGACAAATTCGCCAGAATGATCTGCTGGTCGCGGTCATTACCGGCGAGGCGCAGGGCAATGAAGGACAACAGGCGTTAGTCGTGGATTTGCTGCCGGCGGGGCTGGAGATCGAGAACGCCCGGATCGGACACGGCGCATCGACCACTGACATCGGGTGGTTGCCGAAACTCACCACGACTCTGCACACCGAAATCCGCGACGACCGCTTCGTGGCGGCGCTGGATATTGACCAAGGTGGCGAACGAACCTTCGCGTTGGCCTATCTGGCGCGGGCGGTGACGCCGGGCGTGTACCAGCAACCGGCGGTATATGTGGAGGATATGTACAAACCGTGGCAGTTTGGGCGCGGTGCGATGGGGATGGTAAAGGTCGAGTAATCAAGTCGTAAGCATTCGACGCCCTCTCCTCCATGCATGGAGGAGAGGGCCGGGGTAAGGGAGTGAATAGTTACCGCTAATCCACCCTACCCTGCTAAAAAAGCTCAGACTGTAACAGCATAACTGAAGAATATTGATTGTGCGTTGCCTCAAACCTGCGCAGAGTTGGCGCAGTCTTTACAATGCTCCTCGCGCAGCAACCGCCGCAGAATCTTGCCCACGTTGCTCTTGGGCAACTCATCGCGGAATTCGACGTGACGCGGCGCCTTGTAATTGGTCAGATGCCGACGGCAGTGCTCGATCAGCAAATCAGCCGTTAGCGCTGGATCCTTCCTGACGACCACGATCTTGACCGCCTCACCCGATTTCTCGTCCGGCACCCCAATCGCCGCCGCCTCCAATACGCCAGGATGCAACATGACGATGTCTTCAATTTCATTGGGATAGACATTGAAACCCGACACCAGAATCATGTCCTTCTTGCGATCCACAATACGGACATAGCCGCGCTCATCCACATAACCGATGTCGCCCGTGCGCAAAAAACCATCCGGGGTCATCACTTTGGCGGTTTCCTCGGGTCGTTGCCAGTAACCACGCATCACCTGCGGGCCCCGCAGACAAATCTCGCCCACTTGGTCTTGACCAATGCCCAGCTCCCGCTCCTCCTCATCGCGGATGGACAACTCGGTCGAGGGAATCGGCAAGCCAATGCTGCCGTTGTAGGCCGGCAGGGTCAGGGGATTGATGCAGGCGGCAGGCGAGGTTTCAGTCAGGCCATAGGCCTCGATCAGCGGCGCACCGGTCACTTTCTTCCAGTTTTCCGCCACCGCCCGTTGCACCGCCATGCCACCGCCCAGGGCGATTTTGAAGGAACTGAAATCCAGTTGCTCAAAACCCGGGGTGTGCAGCAGACCATTGAACAGCGTGTTGACTCCGGTCATCACCGTAAATTTTGTGCGACTTAACTCTTTGACAAAGCCTGGCATATCGCGGGGATTGGTGATCAGGATGTTATGGCCGCCGACTTTCATAAACGTCAGACAATTAGCCGTCAGCGAGAAGATATGATAGAGCGGCAGGGCGGTAATAATCGTCTCTTCCATGGGTTTGGAAAAGGGCTTTAACCAGGCGGAAGCCTGTTGCAGATTCGCCACCATGTTGCCGTGGGTCAGCATCGCGCCCTTGGATACGCCGGTGGTGCCGCCGGTGTATTGCAGAAAGGCCAAATCGTCATGGGTCAGCGGCGCATCAGTCAAAGATCGTTTCGCGCCTTCCGTCAGGGTCCGTTGAAACGGAATCGCGCCGGGAATGCGCCAGGGCGGGACCATTTTCTTGATCTGCTTGACCACAAAATTAACCAGCAACCGTTTAGGGAATGGGAACAGATCACCCAACTGCGTGGTTACCACGGTTTTGATCGGCGTTTTATCCAGCACTTCCTGCAAGGTGTGAGCGAAGTTTTCAATGATAACAATAACGCTGGCCCCGGAATCCTTGAGTTGATGCTCCAACTCGCGCGCGGTGTAGAGCGGATTGACGTTCACCACCGTTAACCCTGCCCGTAACGTCCCAAAGAGCGCGACCGGATATTGCAGGGTATTGGGCATCATGATGGCGACCCGTTCGCCCTTGCCCAATCCCAGGCCCTGTAGCCAGGCGCCAAAATCACGACTCAGGCGATCAATATCCTGATAATGCAGGGTTACTCCCATATTGGAATAGGCCGGCAGATTAGCAAAGCGTTGACAACTCTTTTCCAGAATGTCCTTGAGCGAAGCAAACTCATTCAGATCAATGTCCGCGGGCACGCCCGGCGGATATTCTTTCAGCCAGATTTTTTCCATTTTCTTCTCCTCACGCTGTCGTATTTTTCTGATCGGGGTGACGCCACCCTGGACAACCGTTCGCATTCAACCACAATTGACGGTAATTTCACTCGCTCTATCCGTCATCCAATGTCTTCTTCCGAACCCGCGCCGGCCCCCCTGAAAACCCGTGACCGCATTTTGCAAACCAGTTTGCAACTCTTCAATGAATATGGTGAACCGCGCATCACGACCAACCACATTGCCGATGAATTGGATATCAGCCCCGGCAACTTGTACTACCATTTTCGCAATAAGGACGACATCATCTGGCTGCTGTTTGAACAGTTCGAGCGACGGATGGGCGCAGTCCTGCAAGTCCCGAAACGGCGTGCGCCCGATATGGAAGATATGTGGCTTTACCTGCACCTGGTGTTCGAGAATATCTGGGAATATCGGTTTTTCTACCGCGACCTCGACAATCTGCTCAGCCGCAATAAGAAACTGCGCACTCACTTTCGGCGCATTTTGGAACGCAAGGTCAGCACTGCCGCCACGATCTGCAAGGGTTTGGTCGAGGCCGGCGTTATGGACGCCTCCAGCGATGACATTGCCGCACTGTCCCGTAATATTGCCGTGATTGCCACCTACTGGCTGAATTTCCAGCGCATCAGCGCTCCGGTCGCAGGCCAGAGCAACGAAAGCGACCATCTGACAATGGGCGTTTATCAGGTACTGTCACTGGTTGCGCCCTTTTTGCAAGGCGAAGCCCGCGAATTACTAAGGCAGATCAGCCGGGAGTACCTGAGTTGATCCTGTCTTGCTGCGCCACCATCTCTTCCAACTGGTCCAGCGCCGAGTGCAAGTGACTCACGATCGGGCCGCGATATTCCGCGGGCGCCGCCAAACCTCGCTGATTGCGCAGACTACTGTAGTAGCATCGATCGGGGTCTTCCAATACGTCCATGCGCATCCGGATGCCATGCCGGGCCAGGATGGGTTCCAGCGCCTCCCGGCGATTGATTAAATCCTGACGGGTAGTCTGATAAGCGTGTTCGCAGACCCAGCGCCGGCCCGAGAAACTGAAGACGTTGGTAAAGAACATCTTGGGATCGTCGCGATTCGGCTCGAACAGGACGATATCCGAATGCTCATATTCGCTATCGTACTGACGCATCCCGACTTTCAGGCGCGAATGGATCAGCGCCCGGAAGGTCTGAGACAATACTGCGGGCAACCCCCCTTCCACGAGTCGTCCGACCTGAGTCGGTCGAGCAGCGGTGACAGCCAATCGGGCATCGAACGGCACCAGTGGATTCAGGCAGAACAACAAATCCAGATCTTCCTGCAGCGCCACTGAAGCATGCATGGTCTTGAGCAATGCGCCATCGACGAAATAGCGGCCATCAATTTCCACAGGCGGATACAGTCCCGGCAACGCGCTGCTGGCTTGCACCGCTCGGGAAATCGGCGCCTGATCGTAGCCGGGCGCACCGAATTTCACCGACTCGCCAGTATCCAGATCCACCGCCACAATGTAGAGTTTATTCGCCAGTTGACGGAAATCATTGGTGCAACCGGGCGTATCCCACAACCGGGTCAGATAATGATGAATCGGTTCATTATCGAAGAAACCCGACGGCAGCGCTCGCCCCAACCGGGTTAGCGACTGCAAGAAATTCAAGTCCAGGGGATTTTTGAAATAATGCCAACACGATTCCCACACTAATCCGGGTATGGACGCCAATCGCCGCCAGTACTCGCCAAAGGCCGGCGTCAGGAAAATCCGAGGATCAAGCGGATGCTCTTCTGATTCGTTGCTAATAAAAATATGGCACATCTGGCCCGTTTTGAGTTGATTGGCCAGCAGGGCCGCGATCACGGCGCCGGCGCTGACCCCTACATAAACGTCCAGGTTATTAAAATCAATGCCCTCCAGCGCCTCATCCAGCGCACGCAATGCGCCAATTTCATAGACCAGCCCCACCGGTCCGCCGCCGGCGATGGCCAGCCCGATGCGAGGACCGCTGGCCTGACGCTGCTTGCTTTCCGGTTGAGTGACAAGCATAGGGCCTCCAGCAATGTTTCATTGATGATCGCGCTAACCGTGATCTTGTCAGGTAACCGATCGACCCGGATCAAGGTCGAACGAATACATTCTAAGCAAATGGATTACAAGGAACTTTGACAAATTGGCCACGGTATTTTTACGGCAAGTGGCGAGTAACCGAGGTATACCCCACCTTTCCCCGCCATCCTGTTATCATAATTCCTTCTGGCGGGTCCCTCCTCGCCTATAGCATCAACCGCGTTAATCATTTTTCCCGACATAAAGAATGGACACTCTCTTCCGAACCCTATGAACAGCAAAGACGACCTGGTTCGACACTACCACTGGCTGCGCCAGTACGGCCTTAACGACTCCCACAGCGGTAACGCCTCGATTCGGGACGGCGACCTTTTCTGGGTCACCCCCACCGGTTGCTGCGCCGACACTCTCAGCAGTGGCGATCTGGTTGAATGCCGCCTTGATGGCGCAATCGGCAAGGGCGCATCGCTGGACGCCCGCCTGCATCAGGCGGTTTACCAGGCGAATCCCGACGCCTGCTCGGTCCTGCACAGTCATGGCCCCTACTCGGTGGCTATGACCATGGACAACGAGGAATTCGTGCCAACGGATTTCGAAGGGCAACTATACTTCAGCCGTGTGCCGGTGCTGACCATTCCTTATGACGAATATGAAGCCCGTTCACCGCGCATGGTCGCGGAGATTCTGGCGGACTATCCTATTGCCGTGGTGCGCGGCCACGGCGTCTATGCCTGCGCGAACAGCCTCAATCTGGCTTATAAATGGACTTGTTCGCTGGAATTGTCAGCGAAAACCGCGTTCATCGCCCAGCAGGCCGGCAAAATCTAGCCAGCGTCTATATGAAGGTTTTGCAGATCTACTCACAATATGACGATGCCCGCTGCTTCCAGCATCCGCGTCAACCGGATCAGCGGCAAACCGATCAGGCCGGTGGGATCATCACCCGCCAGCCGCTCGAACAGCGCGATGCCCAAACCTTCAGATTTGAAGCTGCCGGCGCAGTGATAAGGCTGCTCCCGTTGCAGATAATGCTCGATCATCTCCCCGGTCAGCGCCCGGAACGCCACATGAAACGGCTCCACCGCCACTTGGCAAAACCCGCTCGCGCTATCCAGCAGACACAAGCCGGTATAAAAGGTCGCCACGCGCCCGGAAGCCTGCTGCAACTGCTCAACTGCCCGTTGATGGTTGCCGGGTTTGCCGATAATCTCGCCTTCCAGCACCGCCGCCTGATCCGAACCAATAATCAGCGCGTTCGGTTCCCATGTAGCGACCCGGCGGGCTTTCCACTCGGCCAGGCGGGCGACCAGCCTCAGCGCATCCTCTCCCGGCAAGCGGGTTTCGTCAATATCCGGAGATCGCGTTGCAAATGGTAAACCCAACCGCATCAACAACTCACGGCGGAATGGAGAGGTGGACGCCAGAATCAGTCGGCGACCGTCAAACAGAGCTTCGGACATGGCTATTACTCTTCAAGGCCACTGAGAATCGGTTTAATTGTGTGGAATTCGGGTTTATTTTGACAGAATTCCGACAGGCCTATATGAT
>JAGRHQ010000056.1 GCA_020444905.1 Candidatus Competibacteraceae bacterium | reverse complement strand
CGGGATAGCGCATTGGCGAGGGAACGCCGGGATAATAGCGGACAGGGCGAACGCAGGCGTACAGGTCCAGGTCTTGGCGCAGCGCCACGTTCAGCGAGCGAAAGCCGCCGCCGACCGGGGTGGTCAGGGGACCTTTGATGGCGACCACCAGTTCCTTGATGGCCTCCAGGGTTTCCTCGGGAAAGTAGTTGCCATCATACAGTTCCGCAGCTTTTTCGCCTAAGAAGATTTCGCACCAGTGGATCTTGCGCTCTCCGCCGTAGGCTTCCTCGACCGCCGCATCCCAGACGCGCAACGAGGCGCGGGTAATATCCGGACCAATGCCGTCACCCTCGACATAACCGACAACGGGTTGATCGGGAACGTGCAACTTGCCATCCTTGACCGTGATTTTTTCACCGCTTGCAGGAATGCGAATATGCTGGTAGGCCATGGGCCCTCCTTCTCATTTTGGTTTCCACAGGGTATTGAATTCTGGAACGCGCGGTGCGTAAGAAAATGCCGCGTCCGGCGCAAAAAACGCGCATTAAGCTACACGTAAACGCTGTTTCTGTCCATGATAAGGGAATATCGGCCGTCTGCGCCGATAGCTGAAATGACCGGGATACCGCCATGACCTTGAATGAACTGCGCTACATCATTGCTGTCGCCCGTGAGCGGCATTTTGGCCGGGCTGCCGAAGCTTGCCATATCAGCCAGCCCACCCTGAGCGTGGCAGTGCGAAAACTGGAGGAAGAACTGGGCGTTGCCCTGTTCGAACGTGCGCCGGGTGAAGTGACCATCACTCCCAGCGGTTGGCGGATCATCGAACAGGCGCAGCGGGTCGTTGAAGAAGCGGCGGTAATCAAACAGATTGCTAACCAGAGTCAGGATGATTTGGCCGGAATGTTGCGGCTGGGGGTGATCTACACGATTGGCCCCTATTTGTTGCCGCACCTGATTCCACGCCTGTATCGCCGCGCGCCGAACATGCCTTTGCAAATTGAGGAAAGCTACACGGCGGTATTAAGCGAGCGGCTCAAGGACGGCGATCTGGATGTGTTGATCCTGTCGTTGCCATTTGACGAGCCGGGTCTGCTCACGCAAGCCGTGTATGAAGAACCGTTCGTGGTATTAATGCCGATCGGTCATCCGCTGGAACAGGCGGAAGTGATCGACTCGGCTACTTTAGCGCAACAGGATTTATTATTGCTGGGGCCTGGCCACTGTTTCCGCGACCAGGTGTTGCGTTTCTGCCCGGAATGTAATCGGTTGAGCGTGACTTCGGGTAACATGCAAAAGACGCTGGAGGGTAGTTCCCTGGAAACCATCCGGTTGATGGTGGCGACCGGCGTCGGCGTCACGGTGCTGCCTTATACTTCAGTCAGCGGTTATGCCCATGCCAGCGATCTGTTGAGCATCCGGCCCTTTGCCGACCCCGCGCCGACCCGGATTGTGGCGCTGGCCTGGCGCAAGAGCTTTCCCCGTCAACGGGTGATTACCCTGCTGGGCGAAGCGATCCGCGCCTGCCCGCTAGGTGAGGCTGTGCGGACTCTGTAAACCCCTCATCCTGGAGACAGCAACTTATGAATCGAACGCGATGGCTTTACCCCCTCAGCCTTCTGCTGCTACTCAGCGCCGCGCCGCTTGAGGCGCTAGCGCGCATCAAACTGACTACCTTGCCGGTGCGCGAACGGGTCGCTATCCAACTCGATCATGCAGGGATCGCCCTGGTTGAGGAAGAGCGCATCGTGCCGCTGGTCAAGGGCGTCAATCAGGTGGATTTCTCCTGGGCCAACACTCGTATTAATCCTGACACATTAATCCTGCGCATTTTGTCTTCCAGCATCGAACCGGTGTTGAACGCTAAAGTTCTCTCGGTGAGTTACCCGCCGAACGAGAACGCTTTGGTCTGGTCGGTCGCTGCCAGCGCTTCCGGCGCGGCCCGGATGCGGATCAGCTATGTTCTGGGTGGCCTGAGCAAGGACTTCAACTACCGAGCCGTTGCCGATCATGACGAGGCAATGCTGGATCTGGCGCAATACCTGCGAGTCCACAACGACGCGAATGAAGCCTATGCTGCTGCAGAATTCTGGGCCGGCGTTGGTGAACCGTTCAACAAGCCGCTGGGCCTCAATGAAACGAAGGAAGTGCAACTCAGTCGCTTCGCCAGCGTCCCGATCCGCAAAACCTACGCTTGCGATCCGGTCGCGTTCGGCTACCTCGACCGCGCCCAGGACAAGCTCAACGTTCCCATGCACTATGTCATCAGGAATGCGGGAGGTTCTCTCGGTCAGGAACCGTTGCCCGCCGGCAAGGCTCGTATCTTCCAGGACGATGGCCAGGGCGGAACGGCATTCCTCGGCGAGGATCGCGGCAAATTCACCTCGCCCGACGACGAATTGGAACTGTACCTGGGTCTGGCCCGCGATATCAGCGTGCGGCGCACCATTGATCGCAGCGAACGGCAGCGTATCGCTGGCAACCTGTACCGCTACGACGTGACCCTCAAGTACGAAATCGAGAATTTCAAGGACACGCCAGCGATTCTGGACATCGCGGAAAGCGTTCGCCAGATTCGTGACCAGGTGCGGGGTGCGGTTAACCGTGACCCGGAATGGCGTCTGGGCGACGGCACCTTGCGTAACCCCGATCCGGAAAAGAGCGACGCAGACAAACTGCTGTTCCACGTCGAATTACCCGCCCGCACCGCTGATGGTCAGGCGCGAAAACAGACGCATACCTTGCGGCTGACGCTGAATAATGAGTGGTGAACGCCATGACGAAAATGAATCGTAACGTCTGGTTATTAGGCTTGTTGGGGTTATGGCTGCCGCTGGCAGCTTCGGCGGGCAACGTCGATCTGGCTACCGTCCCGGAACGGAGCACCGTGCAATTGACCATTTACAATTCGGAGGATTTGACCCTGGTGCGGGAAAGCCGTGTGGTCACATTCAAAAAGGGAGTCAACCCGCTGCAATTCTCCTGGGCCAATACCCTGATTGACCCGACCTCGGTGGAACTGAAGTTCCGCGAACCCAAGGTCGGGTTGGAAGTGCTCGACACCACTTTCCCGCATGACCGGCCACAAACGCTTTACTGGAATGTGCAGAGCGATGCCGGTTACGAAGCGCTGATCGAGATCAGTTATTTCACCTCGGGCATCACCTGGGCGGCGGATTATCTGGCGATCGCCAATCCCGATGAAACCGCCCTGCAGCTGGAAAGTTTTGTCCGGGTGCAAAACCGCTCCGGCGAGGATTACGAAAACGCCCAGGTGCGGCTGGTGGTTGGAACGATCAACCTGGTCGAGAAGATCGCTGAACTGGCCAAATTGCCGGCAGGGCGATTGAACGAACTCAAACGCGAGGAATACCAGGATTATCGGCAAAAGGCCGCTCGCAAGATGATGGCCCTGCCCGCATCCGCCATGGAAATGGCTGCGGGCAGGACGGCGTATGATGCCGCAGAGATGGAAGCGCCCAAGGAAATCATTAAGGAAGGGCTGAGCGAGTATTTCATCTACGCCATCGAAGGTACGGAAACGGTCCCGAATGGCTGGGCGAAGCGCCTGCGCAGCTTTGACGCGGAAGCCGTACCGATGACCGTCGAATACCGCTACCGGCCCCGCGAGTACGGCGATCAACTGACACGGCTGTATTTACTGAAGAATGACGCGGCGTCGCAACTGGGCAGTACGCCGCTTCCAGACGGAGTCATCCAGGTCTTCCGCGCCAATGGCCAGGAGGGATTAAGCTATCTGGCGACCCAAAACCTGAAATATATTCCTATCGGCGACAAGATTGAGTTGAATCTGGGCGCTGATCCAGCAGTGATTTTCGAGTTGGTCAAGCAAAAGGTTTACCGGGACAACCTCTGGTTCCAAATCAAGGGCGGCAATCTGTATCGCAAGTTGGGTGATGACGGATTCAAATTGGATCTGGACGGTCAGGTAGCAGGTTGGGATGAACATACGGTTTACCGGCAGAAAATTCGCAACTACAGTGATAAACCGATTCATCTGCAAATCCGCCGCGACTATCCAGGGGATGTCGTATTCCGCAGTCAACTGAATCCGATCCTGCACGATTTCCAGACCGTGCAGTTTGAAACCGACGTGGACGCCGCTGAGAAAGCCGGGCTGGACTACGAGATTATCGCCCGCATGGGTTATAACCAGAAGCAGAATCGGGTCGAACTACAATAACTGTTCAGTCCCCCTTTTTTCAAAGGGGGTCAGAGGGTGACAATGCCATGAGATGAATTCAGACTTGGCCTTTCAATATTAATCGCCAACGCCAAGGCGCTATCACCGCAACACTAACAGTAGTTCCCCCCGACCGCGAATCAGATTGATCATCAAGGTATTGCTGTCAGCGGCGATGCGTCGCAGCTCATCGGTGCTGGATACGCGCTGGCGGTTAATCGCGGTAATCACGTCATTCGAGCGCAATCCCGCCTGCGCCGCCGGGCTGCCCGATTCTACGCGGGCGACCCGGATGCCTTGCACCTTTCCGGCCAACGGCGAATTTGGCCCGATGTCCTCAAAAACCGCGCCCGCTAATCGCGGATTGAGATCATCACCTTCCGCCTTGTCTGGCACATACTCGCCGACTTTCGCTTTAATCGTCAGCGGACGGCCATCGCGCAAGATATCCAACTGCACGGAGGCCCCGATTTCCAGCAAGCCAACGGCGTTGCGCAAACTGTTCGAGTCGCGAATCGGTCGGTCATTTACTTGCAACACTACATCGCCTTCCCGCAGGCCCGCGCGAGCGGCGGCGGAGCGGGGAACGACTTGCGCAATGACCGCGCCTTGATTGGCCGGAATATTGAACGCCCGCGCCAGCTCCGGAGTGAGATCCTGCACCGACACGCCCAGTTGCCCGCGCCGCACCGAGCCATGCTCAATGATCTGGTTCATCAACCGCGAGATCATATTGGAGGGGATAGCGAAGCCGATCCCAACATTGCCGCCACCCGGCGCGATGATCGCTGTATTGACGCCAACCAGTTCGCCACGCAGGTTGACCAACGCTCCGCCGGAATTGCCGGGATTAATCGAAGCGTCGGTCTGAATGAAGTCCTCATAGCCCTGAATGCCCAGACCGGTGCGGCCCAAGGCGCTCACGATCCCCGAAGTCACTGTTTGACCTAAACCAAAAGGATTGCCAATCGCCACTACGAAATCTCCCACCCGCAGGCGATCAGAATCAGCCAGCGGCAAGGCGGTCAGATTTTCGCTGGGAATGCGAATCACGGCTATATCGCTTTCCGGATCGGAGCCAATGACTTTGGCGTCCAGTTGGCGTCCATCATTCAAGGTTACTGTAATGGTATTGGCACCCTCGACAACGTGATGATTGGTAATCACATAGCCGCGCCGGGCATCGACCACGACCCCGGACCCGACGCTTTGCGTCCGGCGTTGGCGCGGTTGATCGGGAATGTTGAAGAAATGCCGGAAAAAAGGATCATCCAGCAGGGGATTGCGGCGTAGCGCCACCTGACTTTCAGTGGCGATATTGACCACTGCCGGAGTTGCTCGCTCCAGCATCGGCGCCAGGGTGGGCAGAGGTTGACCGTCTAGCGTCGCGGGCAGCGCAGCAAGCACCGGTGCGGGGAAGACGATGATCAGGCTCAGCGCCAGCACGATCGCCGATAGCAGGGAGCGTTGTGTGTTCATTTGGCTGTTTCAGGTTTCAGGTTTTTGGCAAAAATCAGCGCCAGTGCGCGCGTGGATTGAATGGCAATTCCCGTTTCATACGCTCAAAGGTCTCGCGGGCGGTTTCGGTATCCGCCGGCGGGTTGACGATACGCAGCACGGCGAATTGATCGCCTGGCGGATCGCCCGGCAACCCGCGACCGCGCAGGCGCAACTTCTGCCCGTTCCTGGCGTTAGCCGGGATATTGAGGGTGACCATTCCGCCCAGAGTTGGTACTTCAATCTTGCAACCCAACGCCGCTTCCCAGGGCGCCAGCGGCAGCTCCACACTGATATCTCGTCCGCGCAACTTGTAGAGATGATGCGGTTTGATCGATACTTCCAGATAAAGATCGCCGCGGGGACCACCCCCCATGCCCGCGCTACCCTGGCCGCTCAAGCGAATCTTTTGTCCATTGGTCACGCCCGCGGGAATTTTCACGTTCAACGTGCGCGTTCGATTAACGACCTGGCCGCTGTTATCCCGTTCCGGCGTTTGCAGTTGCAGAGTGCGACTGCCGCCCTGGTAGGCTTCCTCCAGGCTGATTTCCAGACCGACGGTCTGATCCTGTCCGGCAGTCGCGAACCCACCGCCCATGCCGCCTATGCCGCTGAAACCGCCGCGTCCGCCCCTGCCGCCGAACAACGACTCGAAGAAGTCGCTGAAATCGCGGCTGCTGAAACCACCGGCGTGGGTGTGCGAACCACCCCGTCCCTGCCAACCCGGCGGCGGACGGAATTCCTGACCCGCTCGCCAATTGCTGCCCAACCGATCGTAGGCGGCGCGCTTTTCCTTGTCACGCAGCACTTCGTAGGCTTCGGCAACCTCTTTGAAACGCTCCTCAGCGCTCGATTCCTTGCTGACATCGGGATGGTATTTGCGCGCCAGCCGGCGATAGGCTTTCTTAATCGTCTCTTCCGAAGCATCGCGGTTTACACCGAGGATTTGGTAGTAGTCCTTATATTCCATAGCGGTTCCAGGCGGTTAGGGACGTGACCGGCGGTTTATCGCTACCGGTCACGGGTTCGGGATTTAGCCCTCGACCTTGATGGTCCGCGACACGGTGTGGGTCAGCTTGGGAATACCGATTTCCAGTACGCCGTTGATGCTGCGGGCGGCGATTTGCGCCAAATCAGCCGTATCCGGCAGACTGAAACGGCGGTAGAAGCTGCCGCAGGGCCGTTCGACCCGACTGTAGCCCACGCGAGTTTCGCGGGTTTCACTGGGACGATTGCCGCGAATGGTCAAAACGCCGTTTTCAGCGATAATCTCGATATCCTTGGGATCGACGCCTGGAATATCGGCGCGCAGCACATAGCGATCCTTTTCCTCTTTAATGTCAACCGGAGGAATCCAGTCGCAGGTAGCGACGCTGGATTGATCGTCTCCCGTCTGGTAGGGCTGGAACATGCGGTCGAGTTCGCGGCGCAGGCGTTGGACTTGTTGCCAAGGTTCATAATGGGTCGGGTTCATGGTAAGAGCCTCGCTCAGTGAATGATTGTTATCATTTAAATAAGGCTAACGAAGCGGATTTCAAGAGATTCGCGCCATCTTTCTTTGACCGCTGACAGGAGGCGAGCATGAGCGCAATGGAGTTCCTACCCTTAAATATAGTGGTATTAACCGTCTCCGATACGCGCACTGAAGCCGACGACGCTTCGGGGCGGATCCTGGCGGAGCGATTGACCCTGGCCGGTCATCGGTTGATGGAAAAAGCCATTGTCCCCGATGATGTTTATCAAATCCGGGCGATTCTCTCGCGCTGGATTGCCGATCCAGCGGTGCAGATTGTGCTAACGACGGGCGGCACCGGCATGACCGGGCGAGACAGCACGCCGGAGGCGGTGCGGCCTTTGTTGGATAAGGTCATCGAAGGATTCGGCGAATTGTTCCGAATGCTGTCCTGGGAAGAGATCGAAACATCGACGCTGCAATCACGAGCGCTGGCCGGATTAGCCAATGGGACGTTTATTTTCTGCTTGCCGGGATCGACCGGGGCCTGTCGCACTGGCTGGGATCGCATTCTGCAGGCGCAACTGGACGCCCGCACTCAGCCCTGCAACCTGGTGCAATTGCTGCCCCGGTTGCAGGAGCGATAGGCGCATACAGGGGAGGATCATCGTGGATTTCATCACCCGCTATAAACAGCCCAGCCTGGTCGAGAATCAGGCCGGCCTCCTGCTGATTTTCCTGGCTTCAACGGAACTGACCGGGGAATCGCAACCAGCGGCGTTGCCCGCGATTTTCTCCGGGCAGATTGCGCAACCGCTGATCTTTCGCAATTTGCTGCTGGGCTTGCAGCAAACGGTGGAGGCGCGCTTTTATCGACCCGACCTGTGGCGCATGCTGGACCCGGTCATCACGTCAGGCCATCGCCTGTTGCGGATGGAGTGTTTTTCCAGTTGTGGCAGCGTCTACGCCCGCGCCGACCTCACAGAAAACGCTTTTTCCGACAGGGCGTTCCATCGCCAGGGTACGACCAACGTCGATTTCAACAGCGCCTTTATCCATCATCTGGCCCAGTTGCGACCGGGGAAACCGGCGCATTTCGAGATGGGGGAACAGTCGATCAAGCTGGAAACTGCGCAGGGGGCGGCGGTGGAACACAAGGTCAAGCTGCCGGAGCGCTGGGTCAAGGGCTTTTTGCAGGTACAGGCTGTGCAACGTCAAGCGCAACCGCGTTTTGAATTGGATCGGCTGACCGCCAGCCAGTTGTTGCTGCAAGTTCCCGCCAAAGCCGGCAAAACGCCGTTGTTTCTGGTTCCTCGACGCCACAAGCCGGAGATTCTGCATCGGCAACCGGCGGGCAAAGACGGATTCATTGCGGTCAATGACGGTCAGCGCTTGCGCTTGTTGCATACGGTGCTACCGGATTTGAAAACCCTGCGCGTCTATCAAACTGAAGCAACGGGCGCTTCATTATGGGTCGCGGATACCAACGCGGCGCAGTTTAGCCTGGGTCTGTCCGGAGCAGCGGCGCAGGGCTTTTCCGGAGATGGCGATGCGCTTCGCCAGTTGAGCGCTGTGGATGCCGATGAAGCGGATTTGGCGCTGGCCCGCGCGGCGGCGGCCAGCCTGAATCATTTCAGCATTGCTGATCTGGCTGACCATCAGGGATTTGCCCTGCCCTACGCTGCTGAAATCGTCGATCGGCTGGCGCAACAAGGGGTGCTGGGATTTGACCGGGATCGCGATGTGTATTTCTACCGGCAACTGCCGTTTCTGCTCGGCGACCGTTATCAGCCGGACCGGCTCAAGGGTTCTCAAACGCTGCTGACAAAGCAGGCAGTCGATCTGGAACATTGCGAGCGGCGCGATGGGGAACTGATCGCCCGAGGCTGGGTGCGGGGAGAAAGCGGTTATTACCCGGTAGTATTGCGGGTGGATGCGCAGGGCTATTTGCAGGAAGGGCGTTGCGCTTGCGCGTGGATTGAAAAACATGAGCTACGCCGTGGGCCGTGCAAGCATCTGCTGGCCTTGCGCTTTGCAGCGGAGCGGACTACATGAACACAGGCACCGACTTTTCTACTCTGTTGTGGGAACTGTTCCAGGGAAGCAGTCGCCAGATCAGCGCGTTGCTGCAACCACTGACGACCGAACAGCGCAAGGCGCTGTTTGCTGAATTCAAGGATCTGCTGAAAGTCCTGAAGCGCGCCTGCCGGTTCCGGGTCGACGCCAAAGCAATGGGTCTGTCCGACCTTTATCGCGCCATCCGCGACGATCCAGCAGCGTTTCTGCAAGAACGCGCCGATACGCTGGCTGCGCCGGGGGCGCTGAACAACCCCCAATTGATGAGCCAGCTTTCCTACAACCAGCTCATGAAGTTCTACAACCGGCTGGAATTGCTGCAGGTCGGTCTGGCGGGCAAGGGCGGCATCGCTGGCGTCTTCCGGCACAGCGAACAGTATCCAGCCTGGACCACGCAGTTCGTTTTGCAGGCGGGCCAAACGCTGTTGGATCGACCCGAATCCTGGGTGCGGGACGCGCTGCTCCAGGTGTTTACCGATCTTGAACAGCGGATGCGCTTTGCCGGCGCCGATTTGGGCGTGGCGCTTCTGATGCGGGAAGCGCGGCAGCGCCATCCTGACTGGGCGGACGCACTGGCGCCGCATTTAGGCCGGGCCATGCGCCGCGACGGTTTTTTCAAGCGAACGCTCAAGGGTTGTGACAACGATATGATTCTGGCCGGCCTGGAATATGCGCCGCCCTCCGGGGATTTGGCCAGTTTCGAGCCGCTCATGGACCCGAAAATCGTTGAAGCGTTATTGCAGCGCATGGCTGAAGGTCAGTTGTCGCGCGCTGATCTGATCGCTTTGACTTTGCGCAAATTGCAAAGCCCCTTGCGCCCCGGCGTTGCCAAAACCTGGCTTGAATTTCAGCAACGACTGGCGTTGAGCGATGCAGAAATCCGGGAACATGCCGAAGCGTATATCAATCTTCTCAATGCTCCCGCGCCAGCCGCCGTCAAACTGGCGCTGGCGACAGTGGAGAAACATTTTCTGGCGGATGCTGACTCCAAAATCCCCCCTAACCCCCCTTTGCCAAAGGGGGGAACTGAGCGGTTACAAGAACTAATCGGCGCATTGGGTTATTTGTTGCAGAATCCCGTGCAGACGCTCGCCAAATCCGCTTTGCGCCTGCTCAAGAAGCTGCGCAAAACCAACCCTGACCTGCATGAATCCGTGTTAAACGCAGCCGTGGCTGGACTGGGCAATCCTCATGCGGCCTTGCGCCATGATCTGGCGCGCTGGCTCGGCGCATTCCCCCCACAAGTCTGGTCGGAGGAGGCGCTGGCCGCGTTGCAGAGCATGGCTCCTGAATTGCCGCTGACTGAACAGGCGCCGTTGGCTCATCTACTGGCAGTGGACAGTGAACAGTCTCCCGTGGACAGTACATTGCGGGTGACTCCTGAAGCCGCTTTGCCCGATCGCCACACCGATCTGTGCGCACGGGTAGCCTTGCTAAAACAGCGAGTTGTGGAACAACCCGGCGATGACCTGCTGCATCGCCGGTTGACGGTGCTGGAAGCTTATCTCGCTACTGGCGAATGTCCGCTGCTGGAACCGACCGCTGCTGACCATACCTCCGCCCTGACGCCGGCTGATTTTGCGCTGCATGAAACCCCGGAAGCTCTAGCGGTTGACATGGCGCGAACCCGGCAGCGCGTGTTCACCCTGGCGGACTACGACCGCATTCTGGCCGGTATGGCGCGCTTTGCCCCAGGCGATGACGCCAGTCGAACGCACGCCATTCTCGCGCCCATGTTGAACCGGTTTGACCAGTGGCGGAACGAGCCAACCGGCGGAGCAAGTTTTGGTCAGGCTGGGGAACTGTCCGGGTTCGTACTGGCGTACGCCTGGCAGACCGGGGGATTGCCGGATTTTCCCAAAAACAGTTGGGGTCAGCAGTTATTGCGCATCCAGTTCAGTCCGGCGCTGCAACGACGCCTGAAACATGTCCTGAAATTGCACGCCGCCGGTCATGACACGCTGCTGTCCGTTCCCACCCATACTGTCGGCTGGTTGTCGCTGGAAATGTTTGCCGAGCGCTTTGCCCGGTTGCCGCGTCCCTTACTGGATGCCGATGAACTGGCTGCCGCGCTGTACCGGTTACCAGCGTTGCCCGAACCGCGCGCTGCAACCTGGGCACGGCTGGCGTCACTGGTTGAGAGCCGCAGCGAAGCGCTGGATGAAGGCGTGGCGCTGGCGCTGGCGCCGGATGAACGCGCCCGGAAAGCGTTGGACTGGTTTATCGACCGCTTTGCCCGAAGCCCGCCATCTGAGAAGCTGTTTCAGCCGTTGACTGGTTTTACGGGCGGTGATCTGGTTGAGGCGTTTCGCGTCAAAGTGCTCCATCAGACCCCGGACACTCCGGAAAACGCTGCATTTCGCCTGTTCAACGCCGCCCTGCGTTGCCGGTTCGGACTGGCGGATGCCGGAATCGACCGCCAGACGGTTTCCTTCGCGCAAGGACTTGCGCCCAAAGGAGGATGGCTAAGCCGGGCTTTTTCCTGGTCGCTGACCGATTCCCTGCCTTTTGCGGAACTGCTGTTTGCGCCTCATCCTGTAACGGCGGCGCTGGCCGAAGAAGCGCGCTTGGGGATCGATGGACTCTTTGTCCACGACACCTCTTATCCCTTCCTGTGGCCATACCTCTTGGCGCATCCCCATCATTTTGCAACTTCAGAGCAGGCGGCGAATCTGGCGTATCAGTTTCCGCCGCTGGCGCAGCGGCTGTTTGAAGCCGGGTTGTGCCGGCTCGGCGGCAAACAGGACTATTACCGGGATTTAACGCTCAGTCTGCTGAACCAGGGCCGGTTGCCACAGGCCGATGTCCGGCCATATCTCGGCCTGGCGGCGCGAGGTTTGGCGGTTTCCCAGGCTCCGTTGCGCGAGGGTTGTGTGGATTTGCTGGCGCAATGGTTGAAGGATGGGCGCATTACGCCGGTCGATGGCGCGGCGGCGCTAACGGCGGCGATTCGGCAGACCGGTCAGGGTTTTGTTCATCTGGAGCAAGCGCTGGCTTCGTTGAGCGCGACCGGTGATCTGGGGTCGGCGACGGTGTTGCTGGCGCTGGAACAGGCGATTGGGGCTGGCGTTGCCGAATTCCCACCGCGCAAGCTCTCCCTCATGCTTGACCGGCTGCTTGCGGTTCTGGAGGATACTTGTGCGACAGTGCGTGAGCCGGCGGCGCGGGAGGTGTTGGAAGTCCTGGCTGCGGCGAAAAAGTCGGTTTCACGGGACAAGGCCAGCGCTATATTGACCCGGCGCGGCCATCCCGATCAACCGCCGGCCTGGGTGCTAGCGTTGGCGACTCTTTCTGATGAGTGAGTGAAACCATGCGATCCAGCAAACCTCGACTCGGCGGCAGATGCCGCTGTTGAGGGATGCGCTGAATCTTCCAGGCGTTGGTGAGTAAATCGCGGACGTTTCGCCTACAATGCCGGCTTTTTCAGCGCAACCAGTCAAGACGATCATGCAAATTCTTCGCTATATTTTAACGATCACCTGCCCGGATCGAGTGGGCATCGTGGCGGCGGTATCCGGTCTGTTGGCGGCTCATGATGGAAATGTCATTGAATCTGATCAGTTCAGCGATACGGAATCGGGCCGATTCTTCATGCGGCTGGTTTTTGATCTGGATGAGGCCACTGAACCGGTTCTGGCGGAGCATTTCGCGCCGTTGGCCACTCAGTTCAGTATGGATTGGCATCTGTATGATCCGCGCCGCCGACTCCGGGTGATGATTCTGGTTTCGACCGCCGAGCATTGCCTGAACGACCTGTTATACCGGCATCGCACTGGCGCGTTGCCGATGGATATTGTGGCGATTGTGTCCAACCATCGCGAGTTGGCGCATCTAGCCGAGTGGCATGCGATTCCTTATCACCATCTGCCGGTCACGCCGGTGACCAAGCCGGCGCAGGAGCAGCAGATTCTTGATCTGGTTGAACAAACCAGCACAGGGTTAGTGATTCTTGCCCGCTATATGCAGATTCTGTCGCCGGAGTTATGCGCGGCGCTGGAGGGGCGGGCGATCAACATTCATCATTCCTTTCTGCCGGGGTTTCGGGGCGCGCGGCCTTATCATCAGGCGTATGCGCGTGGAGTGAAGCTGATTGGCGCGACGGCGCATTTCGTCACCGCTAATCTGGATGAAGGGCCAATCATCGAGCAGGAGGTGGAGCGGGTGGATCATGCGCAGACGCCGGAGCAGTTGGCGGCGGTTGGGCGCGACATTGAGAACATCGTGTTGGCCCGGGCGCTGCACTATTATCTGGAGCGCCGGGTGTTTTTGAACGGCGGCAAAACAGTGGTGTTGCGTTAGCAGGAGTAATCCGGTTCGTTGCCGGCTTTCCACTTGATATTGCAACCGATACTGGGTTTCTGGTCGGTGGGGGCGGGTTGACCGGCCAGCACGGCGTCCGCCGCCGCGCGCAGATCGGTGCCGGTCACGGGAATGTTGTTGCCGGGCCGGCTGCCATCAAATTGGCCACGATAGGCCAGTTTGCGGTCGGCGTCGAACAGGAAAAAGTCCGGGGTGCAAGCAGCGCGATAGGTTTTGGCGATAGCCTGAGTTTCATCGTACAGGTAGGGAAACGGATAGCCGAAAGTTTTAGCTTCTTCGGCCATTTTCGCTGGGCTGTCGGCGGGGTAGTTGGCGACATCGTTGGCGCTGATGGCGACAACGGCGAGACCTTTGACGTGGTAGTCCTGTGCGAACAGGATCAGCCCCTGGCGGATATGCTTGACGAATGGACAGTGATTGCAGATGACCATGACGAGCAGGGCTGGGGCGTTTTGGAAGTCGCTGAGGGAGAGGGTCTTGCCGGTAGCTGGTTCGGGCAGACTGAAATCGGAAGCAGGGGCACCGAGTGGCAGCATGGTGGAGGCGGTTTGCGCCATGAGCGGGTCTCCTTTGCGTGGAATAGACTAAATGAGACCGTCCGCCAAGGCGTTGAGTTGCTCGACGGCTTGTTCCAGGTCGCCGCCGTATTCGAAGGTGTAGCAATCGCAGGCGTCGACCAGGGCGGTCATAGCTTGGAAGCCGCGCAGGCCGATGAGTTCGTAATTGAAGGAGTGGCCGGTAAGTTGGATAAAAGCCTGGGTTTTATCAAGAGGTTTTAAGGTCATTGATGCGCCAGCCCTGAATTGTGGAAAAACAATCCAGCGGGCGCGGCCAATTTCATTGGAACGGTCGATACTGTCCTTAGGCGGACGCACGTGACAAACCGTGCCTTTGGTCGTTTTGGGATATTCAGGCCCCATGACTGCTTCAGGGGCAAAATCACGAAATATAGAGATTGATTGATTTTTCAATGGAATTAAGCGAGGAAACGGAATTAGCATCCTATCTTTCGGCCTGACCAATGCGATTTCGTCGGTCAGGAACCGCCAACCACGATGGCATAACGCCGCACACAAAGTGCTCTTACCAGAAGCAGGATTGGCGGGTAATAACAAAGTACTGCCATTTTTCTCTAACATTCCAGCATGTAACATGAGAAAATGGTGAGCGCGAACTGCAACGCACCAATTAATACCCCATTCCAGAAATGGTAAAATAGTATCTTCGCCAAAAGGCGCATAGGGTGATGGCATATCTGTTTGAAATTGCAGCATCTTGGGTTGTCGAAATTGCCACCACTTGCTGCGCCTGCATATTCTTACATGAAAATCTGCAAAAGGAGCATTCTCAATAATCGGGTAATGAGTGTAGAGCTGATAGAGTAAAGCCGAAATTTTTAATGAGGAACTTTGTAGTCGAAATATAAAAGGTTCCATGCGAAAAACCAGACCTTCACCACGCAAAATCGAATTTAACTGTGAAGTCGGTAAATCAGCGATATTCACGGTATAATCGGCTCGATTAATCCTAGTTGATCCAACTCAGCCAACATCTGATCAATATAGTTAATCCATTCTTCGTCAAGCAGAAATTCATTACGTTGTGCAAGCATCCTGGCTAATGCCTGCAAGTCCAGCGGGAACAAATCGGGCGATTTCTCGATGACTTGAATAGCGTCTACACAAAGTTCATTGATAATGTGCGTCTGGCCAGATGCCCTGTTAAACACCAAATAACTACCTTGCCCAAACTGCCACCAATGCAACTGACTAACTAAGTTCAATCTCCAAGATACTTCGCCCATAAGAAATTGCCAAAATTCGATCAGCCAAAGTTTTTAGCTTTGATTCTGTTCATAGAACCCTGAATAATTAATAATTATATTCTATTCTGCATTACCGACTTGAACACGTACCCTTCCATATCTGTCTTGGGGTACATTGTAATGTAACAGATTCAGGCGCAGGTTCAGGCGCAGGTGCATTTGGACATTGGTCGAGAGTAAGTACGGTATTATACTTTGCATTATAAGAAAGCGCAGCAGGGTTTATTAGCGTGTTATCAGCTTCCGATGCAACCATGAAGGTGGCGCACGCAATATTCAGAGCTTGCTGTGCGTCTACTATACTTGCAATCGGTTGTGCAAACCCATTGCGCACGGTCATTATTGCAGGCGTACCAATAATCAGTCCCTTCACCAGCCGCCGCCGCCCCTTGGAAGGCTCAGCATTCGCCATAGCGTCCACGCTGGCCACTTGCTTGTCATCATGTTCGGTCATTGTTCGACTCCTAAACGTTGTACCGCTCCAGGACGGCAGACTGAAGTTGATTGATTAAAGAATTAAAGCAAAAATCATTCCAAAATAAGAAAACTATCATAATTAATTATTATTCAATGATTTTCAATCAAGTCTTACCACAAGCTCAACATCTCAACTGTAAAATTTGCCATAATCCTGATGACCCTTCAAACCGGATTTTCACGACATGTCATCCTGCACCTTGCCTGACACTCTCAAAAAAAAAGATTTATTACAAAAAGCTAGTCTGCGTGAATGGGATCATTTACTACCCTGGGCGCGGCGAGTCGGGGTAGTGGCTAAATTTTACACCACACTGGAAGCACAAGGTCAACTTGACCAAATTCCGGCTCCAATTCAACCCCATCTCGAAGCCGCCTCCATCATCGCCGCCGAACACGAACGCCGCATCCGCTGGGAATGCAATCGCATTCAGCGCGCTTTGTTCGATCTTGGCAAGATTGATTTTCCAGTGATTTTGCTCAAGGGCGCTGCCTACGTGATGAGCGGTCTACCCTGCGCGCATGGCCGTTTAGTGTCAGACGTGGACATTATGGTTCCCAAAGCGCGCCTGCCGACTCTGGAAAAAATCCTGCAAAAGCACGGATGGGAAACTGTAAAAAATTCCGACTACGACCAGAAATACTACCGGCAATGGATGCACGAACTGCCGCCCATGCGCCACCGGCTGCGCGGAACCCTCCTCGACGTTCACCATACCATTCTACCGGAAACCAGCCGCCTCAAACCCGACCCGGCCCTGCTTATCGCCGCCGCCCGTCCCGTACCCAACGTCCCATTCCACGTCTTCTGTCCCGCTGATCTGGTACTGCACAGCGCTGCCCACGCCTTCCAGGAAGAACTTGGCAATCCCCTGCGCGATCTCCTCGACCTACACGAGTTGCTCATCTACTTCGACCAACACGAACCCGGTTTCTGGGAAAACCTGCCACAACGCGCCCGCCAACTCAAACTTAGCCGTCCGCTCTTCTACGCTTTGCGCTACACGCAACGCATTCTCGACACCCCTGTGCCGGAAAACGTCAATCAGGCGCTCAAAAGCGTCAGGCCGCCCTGGCTCCTTCTCCAAATCATGGATCGGCTCATTGACCAGGTCGCGTTGAGCGAGCATCCCCGTCGCTGGGGTCCCGCTACCGCCGGCTGGCTGCTCTACATTCGCTCCCACTGGCTGCGCATGCCGCCCCTGCTGCTCGCCCGTCACCTCAGCTACAAAGCCTGGCTACGGTGGAAACCGGGAAGGACGAACCAAGCCCGTCCCTGATGGTCAATCCCCGCTAACCCTCGTGGTTTTTTCAACCACTTCTCGTTATTCGTCTACCCCATCCTCCGGGAGGATTTCCATGCCACGACTGAAACAGCCCTACTGGCTGGCCGCCGCTCTGGCCCTGTTTTGGGCCGTTGCCGCCCACTCCGCCGAATATCCTGACTTCGTCACCCTGGTCGAGAAATACAGCCCAGCGGTGGTCAGCATCAACACCAAATCGGAACCCAAGGAAAAGGATCGGCCTTGGCGTAATCATCCGCCCATCCCTGAGAACAGCCCGTTCTTCGATTACTTCAAGAAATTCTTCGACCAAATGCCCGACTCCGCCCCGCAACCACGCTCCTCGGTCGGTTCCGGCTTTATCCTCTCCGCAGATGGCTACGTGGTTACCAACGCCCACGTCGTCGACGAGATGGACAGCATCATCGTCGGTCTCTCTGATCGCACCGAATGGCCCGCCGAAGTCGTGGGCAAGGATAGCCGCAGCGATATTGCGTTACTCAAGGTCAAAGCCGACAAGTCCTTGCCAACGGTGAAAATTGGCGACATCGGCAAGGTCAAGGTCGGCCAGTGGGTGCTGGCGATTGGCTCGCCCTTTGGCTTCGAGCGCAGCGCCACTCAGGGCATTATTAGCGCTCTCGGTCGCAGCCTGCCCCGCGATAACTATGTGCCCTTTATTCAGACCGATGCTGCGGTTAACCCCGGCAACTCCGGCGGTCCGCTATTCAATCTCGATGGTGAGGTGATCGGCGTCAATTCACAGATTTACAGCCGATCTGGCGGTTATCAGGGTCTGTCCTTTGCCGTGCCCATCGACGTGGTTATGGAAGTCGTCGACCAGCTTAAAACCGGCGGCAAGGTCAGTCGCGGTTGGCTGGGCGTCATGATCCAGGAAGTCACCCCGGAACTGGCGCAATCCTTCAATCTCGACAAACCACGCGGCGCGCTGGTCGGTCAAGTGTTGCCTGATAGCCCGGCTCAGGCTGCCGGCGTCCAGGTCGGCGATATTATCGTCGCCTTCAACGACCAACCGGTCCACCAGTCCAGCGAATTGCCACCGCTTGTCGGACGCATCCGGCCCGGTTCCAGTGCGCCGCTGACCCTGATCCGTGAAGGCAAGGAACAGACGTTGACGATCAAGCTTGAAGAATTGCCCGAGGACCCGAAGTTACAGCAGACGATCGCCGTACCGCCCTCCGGCGGCCGACTGGGCCTGGTGGTGAGTGAACTAGCCGCTAATCAGCAGAAAGAAGGGGCTAAAGGGGTATTGGTTAAGGAAGTGAACGAGGGTCCCGCAGCCAGCGCTGGCATCCGCTCGGGGGACATTATTGCCCGCCTGAATAATGTTGAAATCACCGACCTGGACCAGTTTGGAAAGTTGGTCAAGGAATTGCCGACTGGACGACCGGTCCCCATCCTGGTCAAACGCGATAACGGCGCGCTGTTCCTGGCGCTGACGATTCCGGAAAAGGCTGAGTGACGGAATAACAAGGGCGGGTTAGGGCATCAGCCCGTAACCCGCCCTCTGCTCGACTTCGGTTATGGCGGGTTGCGCTATGCTAACCCGCCTATTCATCTGCGGTTTGCGATTCCTAACCTAGATCCTTGATGCCCTGGATCAGGCCCGCCGCAACTTTCTGCGCATCACCGTACACCATCCGGGTATTGTCGGCGAAGAACAGCGCGTTCTCGATGCCTGCGAAGCCCACGCCTTTGCCGCGTTTGATGACCTGCACGTTCTTGGCGTGATCCACATTCAGGATCGGCATCCCGTAGATCGGGCTGGCCTTGTCGGTGCGCGCCGCTGGATTCACCACGTCATTCGCACCAATCACCAGCGCGACATCTGCGGTTTGAAACTCTTCGTTGATCTCATCCATATCGAAGATCAAGTCGTAGGGCACCCCGGCCTCCGCCAACAGCACGTTCATGTGCCCCGGCATCCGGCCAGCGACGGGGTGAATAGCGAATTTGACCACAACATCCCGCTCTATCAGCAGTTTGCACATTTCCCAAATCTTGTGCTGCGCCTGAGCCACCGCCATGCCATAGCCGGGCACAATGATCACCTTGGCGGCATAGGCCATCTGAATCGCCGCATCCGGCGGCTCCATCGGCTTGAGACTGCCAGTAACCGCCTGCGCCTCGCCACTGGCCAGCGCCGCCCAGTTACTGAACAGCACGTTGGCGACTGAACGGTTCATCGCCTTGGCCATCATCAGGGTTAGCAAAGTACCCGACGAGCCGACGATGATACCGGCGATAATCATGGCTGAGTTGCCCAGCACGAAACCTTCCAGGGCGACGGCCAGACCGGTAAAGGCGTTGAACAGGGAGATAACGACCGGCATGTCCGCGCCGCCGATGGGCAGGGCCATCATTGCGCCGAAAGCCAGCGCCAGCAGGAAGAACAGGGTCAGCGCCGGTCCGCCGAAGACATGACCCAATGCAATGACCAACCCCAGCACCACCGCCGCACCAAAGACGATTGCGTTAACTTTCTGCTGCCCCGCGAAACGGAATTTGGCGTCATCGCGGAAGAACTTGAGTTCCTGCAATTTGCCGAAGGCGACTACCGAACCGGAGAATGCCACCGTACCGATCAGCGCGCCCGCCACCGCCATCAGCAGCGTGGTGTTGGACGGCAGTTCGTGGCCATGATCCTTGAGCAATTCGACCGCCGCGA